>JBEKKC010000013.1:0-42951 GCA_050010915.1 Tepidisphaeraceae bacterium
CCGAACGCGGCCCCATTGAAGCATCGCCGGCGCTCAGATCGAGTTCGATGCCATTCCCATTTCCGCGTTCATCCGAACGCGGCCCCATTGAAGCCCGCCACCAATTCCACGGTGAAGAAGGCCCGGATATTTCCGCGTTCATCCGAACGCGGCCCCATTGAAGCTCCCTGGGCCCACGGGAAAGCACCTATCAGCAGGCCATTTCCGCGTTCATCCGAACGCGGCCCCATTGAAGCATGCTCCAAGGAGCCCCCGAAAACGAGGAAACATTTATTTCCGCGTTCATCCGAACGCGGCCCCATTGAAGCTTCCGCATCATCCGCGCGAAGTATCCGGCGGCGTGCCATTTCCGCGTTCATCCGAACGCGGCCCCATTGAAGCTATGGCTGAAATCCCACATTGTTCTTCCACCCGTCACATTTCCGCGTTCATCCGAACGCGGCCCCATTGAAGCTGATTTTTGACGCCGACGTTGTTCCGGCCTCAAATTATTTCCGCGTTCATCCGAACGCGGCCCCATTGAAGCGATTGATCCCGATAGTAGTCGATGATCGCCCGTACATTTCCGCGTTCATCCGAACGCGGCCCCATTGAAGCAAGGATTCCAATGACCGCCCCGGAAGCAAGTCGCATTATTTCCGCGTTCATCCGAACGCGGCCCCATTGAAGCTCAGCAATGGGGGGTTCTAATGCAAACCGCCAACAAATTTCCGCGTTCATCCGAACGCGGCCCCATTGAAGCGGGAAAAGACCATTGGCAATATTCAGGGTGTGGTGAATTTCCGCGTTCATCCGAACGCGGCCCCATTGAAGCGCCGGTTTACGGGATCAGACATCGTTCGGAATGCCGATTTCCGCGTTCATCCGAACGCGGCCCCATTGAAGCGTCAAAACCCCCAATTGATCCTCACCAATTATTTCGCATTTCCGCGTTCATCCGAACGCGGCCCCATTGAAGCGGATTCTCGCGCCGCAGCTTGTGCAGGAGTATCCCATTTCCGCGTTCATCCGAACGCGGCCCCATTGAAGCGAAGGCCGCATCCTAGACGACTTTTTCGCGTATCCGGATTTCCGCGTTCATCCGAACGCGGCCCCATTGAAGCAATCTCTTATCGGATGGATCAGGCAACAGGCGTCGGCATTTCCGCGTTCATCCGAACGCGGCCCCATTGAAGCAACCCCGCCAAACTTAGTGATAATCAGATTCCCGCATTTCCGCGTTCATCCGAACGCGGCCCCATTGAAGCACGCTGTCAACTTGATTGTTCCAATTGCACCCGCGCCCTATTTCCGCGTTCATCCGAACGCGGCCCCATTGAAGCCGGGATGCGCCAGCAATTCAAGCAACGGATGCGCGGTCATTTCCGCGTTCATCCGAACGCGGCCCCATTGAAGCAAGGCGACCACCACATCTCCCGCTCCATTGCCGCCATTTCCGCGTTCATCCGAACGCGGCCCCATTGAAGCCCGCATGGAGACAATCTGTTGAACTAGTGCAGCACTAGATTTCCGCGTTCATCCGAACGCGGCCCCATTGAAGCTTCGTCGTCGGCATGGTGGTGGGGTGGTTTGGCGTTATTTCCGCGTTCATCCGAACGCGGCCCCATTGAAGCGAGCCGAAAGAAGAACGTGACCGCCGGCAGGAGGGCGATTTCCGCGTTCATCCGAACGCGGCCCCATTGAAGCGAGAACCTAGCAGCTTGAGCCACTTACCAGATAGGAGATTTCCGCGTTCATCCGAACGCGGCCCCATTGAAGCGGAAGAAGCCCACACCAGAGGAAATGAGAATTGTCGCATTTCCGCGTTCATCCGAACGCGGCCCCATTGAAGCATTCAGACGTGCCTGGGGGCGCTTGCCACGTACATATTTCCGCGTTCATCCGAACGCGGCCCCATTGAAGCTGGCCGGTCGATACAGGCAAGATCGACCTTGCCGCCCTATTTCCGCGTTCATCCGAACGCGGCCCCATTGAAGCTTACCGATCCGCATAAAGCCCTAAGTACGGTAAGGATATTTCCGCGTTCATCCGAACGCGGCCCCATTGAAGCGTAGTGGCGGGAACGACCACCTGAGGTAACACGCCCGATTTCCGCGTTCATCCGAACGCGGCCCCATTGAAGCCTACCGTGAGGTTGGGTGTAATAGTAGCAAAAAAGATATTTCCGCGTTCATCCGAACGCGGCCCCATTGAAGCGAGGAGCTGATCGAAGTCAAACTTGCGAAGGGACGGATTTCCGCGTTCATCCGAACGCGGCCCCATTGAAGCAATCACACGCACCGGGTTCAGGGTCTTGACCGACCCCATTTCCGCGTTCATCCGAACGCGGCCCCATTGAAGCTTATGCCAGAAGGGAGGTAGAGTGCTGTCCCGTTTAATTTCCGCGTTCATCCGAACGCGGCCCCATTGAAGCCCGCTGTCGGCACGCTGCCAAGTGACAGGCTGATCATTTCCGCGTTCATCCGAACGCGGCCCCATTGAAGCGCCATGCGTCTGTCGCCGTACCACACGCTTGTGAAATTTCCGCGTTCATCCGAACGCGGCCCCATTGAAGCACTTCCGTTTCGCCCGTTTCGTTCGCGGCGAAACCTATTTCCGCGTTCATCCGAACGCGGCCCCATTGAAGCATGGGCGGCTTCGGCGGTTGGCCGGGCTTTGGCGCATTTCCGCGTTCATCCGAACGCGGCCCCATTGAAGCTTCATCGCTCAGACCCTTCCTCTCGAGCTCGGCCAGTCATTTCCGCGTTCATCCGAACGCGGCCCCATTGAAGCGCTCCGGGCGGCCAAACCAACGGCTCGTAAAGCTGGATTTCCGCGTTCATCCGAACGCGGCCCCATTGAAGCTTGGCTACAAGAGGCAATTTGGGATCGCGTTGACGGAATTTCCGCGTTCATCCGAACGCGGCCCCATTGAAGCTACGCCGGCATCGCGCATTTCGTTGCCGGTTTTGGCATTTCCGCGTTCATCCGAACGCGGCCCCATTGAAGCACCAGTGGGCGATATGGATGTGTTGAGTACGGTCGTATTTCCGCGTTCATCCGAACGCGGCCCCATTGAAGCCCACTATCGGCGCTCGGGGCATCAGGGGGGGGTGACATTTCCGCGTTCATCCGAACGCGGCCCCATTGAAGCCAGGTTCGCATTCGGCCGCATTTGTAGTTCAAACGGTTATTTCCGCGTTCATCCGAACGCGGCCCCATTGAAGCTGGTGGACGGGGTTTGCGTTGGATTATTGCGAGCGAAATTTCCGCGTTCATCCGAACGCGGCCCCATTGAAGCCTGTGGGCTGCATTTCGTCTCTGGCATCGGCGCAGACATTTCCGCGTTCATCCGAACGCGGCCCCATTGAAGCACCACGTTGGCGATCAGGCCAGCATACGGACCGACATTTCCGCGTTCATCCGAACGCGGCCCCATTGAAGCACTGCGCCCACCCAACCCGCCGCCCGTCCAGCATGTATTTCCGCGTTCATCCGAACGCGGCCCCATTGAAGCCAGATAGGCCCCTCTCAGATCGGTCCCTGTCAGACAGAATTCCGCGTTCATCCGAACGCGGCCCCATTGAAGCCAGATTGGCCGCGAAGTGGCGGAAATCGAGCGAGGAAATTCCGCGTTCATCCGAACGCGGCCCCATTGAAGCCAGCGTCAGTAACGATCGGGAAGATGCCGATGCGGGCGATCACCGCGGAGGGCATGCCGGCACATCCGACATCGAAATCGAACGCGAGGGAAATATACCCCGTTATCGCCGCCGCGGCGGCACCAGCGGTTTGATCTGCCGAACCAGCTTGGCGATTTCCAACTCCGGGTCCGCCTTGCAGGCCCGGCAGATTCCCACCCACTCAATCAAATCTATTCGTCGCTGGCCGGTCTCGATGCGGCCGATCAGGTTTTGCTCCCGCCCCAGCGCCTCGGCCAGTTGACGTTGCGTCAATCCGGCGTTCTTGCGCAATTGCACGACTGCGGCAACCAGCGCATCGTGGGCGGCGGTGACCATCGAAGCGACCATGGCGGCGGATGTTCGCCGCAAGTTCCTATTGATCACAAATGCAATTGGGCTATCCTACTGTCTGACTGTTTTTTCATATTCGCTTCGCGGTCCGGATGGCCGAAGTCGGGACGTGGGCAATTCAGCGTTCAGGTTCTTATTCTTAACACTGGGCTTGCGCACCGGAACCGGGCTCGCGGGGCAGGATTGTCCACGCGACGATTTTATGCGCGATCAAGGGAGGTAACGATGATAACGCCACGCTACCGGGCCTCGACTTCCCCGATCCTGATCGGACTTCTTGCGGCAATCCTATTGGCGCTGATCGCGCTGATCGTCGTGGTGGCCATGCCTCGACAAGAAAACGCTCCGGCCCAAGCTGCCTCGCGACCCAGCCTGAAGACCGCCGGTCCTGGCGACACGGTGTCCCGCCAAGATCTGACCGATGCGGGATACCACCCTAACACGCCCAGCAAGGCGATCGACACCGGGCGAATCCAGGAAACCTATCGTCCGGGGGCGCATTATCACGTGCTTTTGAAAGCGGCCTTGAAGAGCCGGGCGTCCCTGAAAGATTGGGGAATCATTCAGGACATGAATCTGAACTACGCCGGAGAAGCGGAGGTTTTCAGAACCATCGAAACGAATGACGGGACCACCATGGTGGAGACTCGCGAATTCCGCAGGGTTCGCAATCTTTCGCTTTTCTGCGGCCTAGACGATGTGCGATTGGATATCGGGCCGGTTGGCGACTTCCTTCTTGGGGCGCTGGAAGGCTGGGCTGACATCCCCCCCGGTGTCCTTATGTCCCTCGACGGCACATCGTTAAAAACGGTTCTAGACAACATCCCCGCCCTCAAGCAGTGGACCGATCAAATTTACACGGATAGCGCTGCAAAGGGCATCGCCTACATCGACGACCTGCAAGGCAAGAAGGTGCGCATCCGATATCAGAACGGACAGGGTGTTGTCGAACTCACTCCAATCGATTGCAGCCTTACACCCGACGAGCAGTCTTTCTTTTTCGATACCGCATGTATTTCGGATCCGTACCTGTTTCCCAACCTGGACAGCAAGGAAGGAGATTCCTGGACGATCAACGGCGCGGATTTGATGCCGCTCATCGATCCTTCCCTGAAATCGACCGTCACCGGAAAGCTGACAGTGCGCCGGGGAAAGAACGTCGGCGACGCCACGCACCCCGCCGCCAGCCTCCGCCTTGAAGAAGGTGTATTGGATCTGCAATCGACCGACGAAAAATCGGAGACCAGGGGCCACTGGGAGCCGCGCGGCGATCTGATTTATTCCTTTGCCGATAGGGTCGTGACCCAGGCAAACCTCGGCGGCACCTTCGTCATCGACACGCACTCCACGGATCACATACTTTTCGAGGCTCGGCAGACGGTTGAGCCGGTCTACCAGATCACCTATTCCTGCGAGGTCGTGCCATGAGCGCCGGCGCGTCTATGACCTTTGCGGCGCGCAGTTCCCCGGGCGACCAGTGGCCTGAAATCCCCGTATCGGCCGAGCCGGTCATTGTTGGCCGGGGGCCGTTCTGCTCCGTGCAAATCTCCCACGCTTCCGTGTCCCGCCGCCATCTGTCGGTGCGACGCGGTCAGGGCCCTTTGGAAATCGAGGATCTTGACAGCCGTTTCGGAACCTTTGTCAACGGAACGCGCATCCGCAAATGTTTTCTCGCTGAAGGCGACACGTTGCGGTTCGGATCGAGTCCCCCGTATCGGTATGACGGCGACCGCCTGCGCGCCATTCTGGATGGAGAGGGACTGGCGTTGGCGATCAAGGGACTGGCGATCCGCCGCGGAAGCCGCACGCTGCTCAGCGATATTAACCTATCCATTCAGCCCAACGCCTTCCTGGGCATTGTCGGTCCCAGCGGATCGGGAAAAAGCCTACTGCTGGCATGTCTGGGCAGCACCCTGGAACCATCGCAAGGAACGATCGATTTTGATGCCGGCCTGCCGCTGAAAGATCATCTTGACTACTACCGCTCCCAAATCGGCATCGTGGAGCAGGACGATGCGATCTACCGCGAGTTGACCGCGGAAGAAAACCTCATATCCGCGGTACGCATACGGATTCCGAGTTTGCCCAGGGCCGCGCGCCTGGCGCGCGTCGAGGCCGCGCTGGATGCGGTGGGCCTTCAGCCGCACCGCGACAAGCTCGTTTCCGTCCTGTCCGGAGGCCAGCGCAAGCGGGTAAGCGTTGCCATCGAGCTTCTGGTACGCCCCCGACTTCTACTTCTTGACGAACCCACCAGCGGCCTGGATCCGGCGACACAGGCGCAGCTCATGGAAATCCTTCGCCACCTCGCCCGCCAGGGTGTCACGGTCATTTGCTCGACGCACACGCTCGACACGATCCATTATTTCGACGAGGTGATCGCGCTGGGATCGCGGCAAGGGTGCGCCACCATCGCCTTCGTCGGCGAACCGCGAAAGCTGTTGCCGGCGTTCGCGGTCGATAACCAAGCCGACCTGTTTGACCGGCTCGGCAATCTCGACGCTGTGAGCGGAAAGGTCGCCGATCCCGGCGCCGCGGAACTGAAACCCCTCCCCCCGCATGGGCAATCGAACAAGGCCGTAGCCCCGATGCGCTCCCCGCGCGGCGCCGACATAGTTGCGCAAGCCGCGGCCGTCTGGTCCCGCTCCATCACGGCGCTTCGCCGCGATCGACTGACTTTGACGCTAACGCTCGTTCAGCCTTGCATTCTCGCCTGCCTGGCTTTGCTTTCGCAGTGCCATCAAAGCCGCGGCGTCTTCAGCTTGTTTTTTCTGGTGCTTTCCTCTCTGTGGCTTGGGCTGACGCTGACCGCCCGCGAGTTGGTGCGGGAGCGAGCCCTATATCGGCGCGACCGGCTGGCCGGACTTCACGCCGATGCGTATCTGGCCGGCAAGACGCTATGCGCGTTAGTGGTTGTGGCGGCGCAGGCGATTTTGATCTGGCTCACGGCCCGTGCTCTGGCGGGCTCGATCCTTGTTGGTCAGGAATCCATTGCAGACAATTATCAAAGCACGTCTATTTGGGCGGCCTGGGCGGTTCTGCTGATAGTTGGATTCGGGGGCGCCCTCTTGGGGTTTACGGTCTCTGCGGTGGCAAGGACCGAACGGGCGGCGGTCACGCTCCTGCCGCTAATCTTGATCCCCCAGATGCTCTTCAGCCGGGTTGCCTACGGCGATGGTGGTCAGGCGTGGTCGGACCCCTCTCCATTCAATCCGATCGCGATGATCCATACATCGGACCTGGACAGCGGCGGTGCGATTGCGGATTTCCTGATATCGCTTCCGATGATTTCCCGCCCGAGCGCCACAACACTTGCATTGCTGAATGACCAGCCGCCACCAAAAAACGAAAAACAAATGGGGGTAGTTATGGTGGTGGTTGGGGAATGGGCGTATCTGGCGCTGATCCTGGCGCTCTACGCCGTGGCGTTCTACCTGACTTTCCGAGTGGTCGAAAAACGCCAGCTGCATCAGCGACGCTGAAGCCGGCCTGGAAGGGAGGTGGTTAAATGCCTTCATCATCAAAATTGACCGATCTGACCATCACCGTCTCCGTCAAGGGATCTTCCGACCAGGAGGTTTTTGTTCAGCACGGCATGTCGATCGGTCGCAACCCTTCAAACACCATTTGCATCGATGAGGCGGGCATCGAGCGAATTCATGCCCAGGTGTTGCGTCAACCTGACGGCCGGTTTGTCCTTGAATGCCAGGGTCAAAGCGCATTGCTGGGGGTTCCTGATGGCGCCGCCGTTCATTCGATAATTCTCCAGCCCGGCACCGTCTTTCAGGTCGGCACCGCCTTGCTGCGATGCACCCGGCACGATACGCGAGCCATCGTTATCACCGCTTCCAACCCGTGGGCGCTACGATGCCCGAAATGTCATCAATCATTAGTGGAACAATCGACCAAGCTGAAGCAATGCCCTGCCTGCTCGGCGGCCATCCGTTTCTTCCGTTCGTCCGAGGCCGAAAAGGGCAAGACGAACGAACCATCAAGCACAGCCTTCGAGGGCTGGCTGCCAATGAAAATCGACCGATACTGGATCCGGGCATTTGTTGCCCAGGGCGGGATGGGAATCGTGCTTCGCGGGCTGCACGAAGGCGACGAGATGCCCGCGGCGGTGAAGCTGCTGCGCGATGATGACCCCGAGCGCGCCAGCCGGTTCACCGCGGAAATCGAGACCCTGAAATCGCTGCGTCATCCCAACGTTGTTCGGCTGCAAGGCTCCGGAACCGACGGCCGGCTCCCATGGTTGGCCATGGATTGGGTCAATGGACAGCCTCTCTCTCGATTGTTGTCCGCGCGCAAGCAGACCAATTCCCCATTTCTCGCCGACCGCATACGCGAAATCCTGCGCCAAATCGCTTACGGTTTGGAGTATCTGCATCAGAAAGGCGTCATCCACCGGGATTTGAAGCCAAGCAATATCCTGGTCGCCCACGATGGCTTGGTGAAATTGGCGGATTTTGGAATCGCGAAGGCGGAAAGGTCGGCGGTCACCATGTTGACCCAAACGGGCGTTGTCGCCGGAACCGAGTCCTACGCATCTCCGGAACAGTTGGCCGGAGACCGGCTTGGTCCTGCTTCGGACGTGTTCAGCCTAGGAATAGTTTGGTACGAAATGCTGATGCTCCGGCGGCCGGTTGGAGCGTTCACCGCGCCGCATATTCTTCGGCCGAATATTCCGCCTGAATGGTCCCCGCTGATTTCCCGCTGCCTGGCGGAGCAGGCAAGCATACGGCCAAGCCTTGGCGAGATTCTGGGTGTGCTCGACTCGCGGGGCGCCAACGTGCCGGCGCCAACGATAGTGGTGGGAGCGACCATTCCACCTCCACCCATGCCCGCGTTGCCCCCAAATGCCACCATCCAATCTTTGGACAGCGCCGAACCGCCAAAACAGGCGCCACGTTTGTGGAGTCCCAATGCCGCGTCAAATTGGAGTTTGCTATTCTCGCCCCTTTTTAGTTCGATTCTCATTGCAATGAATTACCGGCAGCTTGGCCTGAAACACAAGTCAAACGGTGCTCTGACCTGGGGGATTGCTATTGTTGCGGTCGGATCGGGTTTGAACGTGTTTCTGCAAAATCCGTTCCTCATTTGGCTGCTAGGCCTAATAATCTGGTACTACGGCAGCGCTAAACCTCACGTCAGATTTGTCTCGAACAATGTTGGTGGCAATTACATTAAAAGACGGTGGGCAAAACCACTTACATTGGGGTTTTTTATTTTAATTCTCGTGTCATCATTAACACTCGTTGGCGAACTAACGGGTATTCCTACTAATGTGCAATACGGCAAAGACAACATCATTTATTACCACGATGCCACTCGTGCTGATGCCGATGCATTGGCCAAGGCACTGAAGGATGCGGCCTATTTCGGCTGCACCACCGATGGCGAAACCGTACTGCTGGACAAGAAAGGCGACGCCATCACCATCAGCTTTATGGTCAGGCCTGAAAAGGCGGACGATCCCGCAACGCAAAAGTTCTTCCATGACCTGGCGGTCACGGTTGCCAAACCGGTTTCTGGAACATTGACCACTGTCAAACTCGTCGATCTGGACCTATTGGCGGCATTGCGGAAATACAACATCGCTAACGAGAAGAAATCCATGGACGTTGGTTCGATTGTTGCGCCGACCGCCAACGCCGGTGATACGGGAGCGCTGTCGCCCGCTGATCAAATGGACCAGGAGGCCGCCCGCAGTCCAGCCGACGATCTGCGTGTCGGGATGGCCTATTACGACGGAACTGACGGTTTACCCAAGAACTATAAGAGAGCGATGTTGTATTTCCGCAATGCCGCCAAAGCGAACAACACGGATGCGATGAACCAGATCGGTTGCATGTATTGGGACGGCCTGGGCGTTGACCAGCTCTACGGGCTGGCGAACGGCTGGTTCCGCCAGGCCGCTGAAGGCGGCAATATGTACGCGATGTACAACCTCGGCCAAGCGTACGAATTCGGGTTAGGCGAAGCTCGGAATAACCAGCAGGCAATAGCTTGGTACCGCCAAGCCGCAGCCCTCGGCGACGGAGACGCCAAGAAACGTCTGGCAGAATTGGGTGCTCAATAGCGAAAAGAAAGAGCACCGGTGGATGCGCCCGTCGCCACCGGCAATCCCGCCCGGCCCTTGCCGCATGAAGCAGCAAGCAACCGGGCGGGAGATCCAAGCCAAGAGCATCCGCAACGGCTGGCGTTCATCAGGCAGCTTCCATCGCAGCTTCGCCCTGAAATACCCGCCACAATTCCTCGTACTTCCGCCGCAGCTGGGACACCCGGCCACGGGTGATACCCAATCGATCCCCGATGGCCGATGGATGCTCACCGGCAATCAGGGCTGAAATGACGGACCGATCACGGCGGCTGAGCATCCCAAGCCACTGCGGAAAGTCGACTCGGACTGCCACCAAGTCGGGGATGTTTGTTTTGCGATCGGCGATGACCACCTGCCGCCAGCCGTCCGTCGTTCCGTCGCGGAGGCTGGCATAAGCACGGTGGCGGTCATGGCTGACGACTCCGACGCCATGCCGCTGCCGACAAATCGGCGACATGACATCAGCACCGTTCTGATGGCCGCCAACATGCCGATGATTTCGGACGTGGTTCACGGCATACTTGGCCAAAGTTCCCGGGTGGGCAACCGCCAGCTTCCCCCTGGCGGCGAGGAGCTGGAAGGAAACGCAGGCCGAGGCGACGGCCTCCTGGACGGCATCTTCACGCCGTTCACGCGGAAGACGGCGGAATTGGATTTTTGCGTGGGTCTCGACGGCGGGCATAACTTTCAAAAAATCATCCTGCCAATCACAGGATGCTTGAGGAACAGCACTCATGGGACGCTCCGTTGAAAATGGGACCGTCCCCATGCCGGGGGCGGTCATGTCCAAAAACACAACCGCCCCGGCAACGTGCCGGGGCAGAAAGAGAAATGGCGGCCATACCGCAACTGGGGTGGTCGCCGTCAGTAAATTTCAGCGATCAAAGGTCGGTTGAAGGAACGCAGAGCTGACGCTGATAGCTATACGCACCTTCACCTATCGTGACACGAAAACCGCGGAAATTTAGGCCGCAACGTCCAACTTGGTCAGCGTGAAGGCCGAAGGATTCACGGCATGGTTATAGAAATGAACGTGTCAACAAATGAATGGACCCGGAGGCTAATATAAATTACGTAATTGAGAATATCGCGAGCTGATTCCCGGCGAATTCCCGACAGCGGCTGCGGTAGGGGGGATAGGTCTTGCTGGTGTGAGGCGGGGGGACAGAAGTTGCTGGCCCCGGGTCAAGGAACAGACGGCGGTCACGGTGTGCTAGAGAGCGCTAACCGGCTTCGGATTGCTCAAGACCGAATTATTGCCGATATCGAGACGTTCGACAGATTTCTGGCCGGGGTGAGTTGTTCCACCTGATGCTGTGGGCTCATGGATCTGTGGCGGGAATGGCGGGTTTGGCGGGCTGCGCGCACTACATGGCGCTTCCAAGTGTGTGTGGGGGTAACATCGGGGTGGTTACCCGAAACAATAACACATCTAAACATGCGATGGCAATAAATCCAACGAATACCGTTTTGCGCATTGCCGAATACCGCTTTTCGTGGCAAAACAGACATTTGCTCGCAACCGCTTGCAACGGTGTTGGATCGCGGTAAACTGCCGGTAAATCCGGTGGATTCTGTGCTTTTCGGCCTACGAAATTGGTATTTTCGTAAAGCGGGGGTTAAGGGTTCAAATCCCTTCTTCGGCTTTGACGGAAATACGCAAGCCCCGCATGTACGTGCGGGGCTTCGGGAGTGTAGCGCGTGCTCACACCGGGGCCCGTATGCGGGAACTCATCGCCCGCAGTATCGAAGCGGCGCGCTGAATGATGGATGCATGAAAAACCCCCGCAGTGCAGCGGGGGTTCTTGGCGTTTGGCTAAAAGTTAACTTTCTCGAAAGCTTCATTGCCGACGGCGCCGGGCAAGCACGCCTACGATGCCAAGTGCCAGAAGACCCATCGACGCCGGCTCCGGCACGCTGGACGTCGGCAAGGACAATCCGTTGGCGGCGGCGAAGGCGTCCAACGCCGCGACGTCGCCTGCCGAGGCCGTGCCGCTGTCGCCCTGGTTGAAGTTCGCCGCCAGCGCGTTGAAGTCGGACGCGTTCACCAGGCCGTCGTAGTTGAAGTCGCCCTGGTCCCAGCCGGTGATGCTCTGGTTGAAGTTCGCGGCCAGGATGTTGAAGTCCGAGCCGTTCACCAGGCCGTCAAGGTTGGCATCGCCGAGCAACGTGTACTTCAACTCGATCTGGCCGGAGGACAGACCGACGACGACGTTGTCCTTCCCGTCGGCGTAGCCGACACCGTAGAGCAGGCCACTGGCATTCGTTAGTGCCACCGAGGAAATGATCCCCGGGCCGTTCCACCCGCCGCCGTTGTAGCCGGACTTGATGTAACCGGCGATGGTCGTGATCGGATCGCTGACGCCGTAGGTGATCATCATGTGATTATTGACCACGTCGAGCGTCGAGCCCGCCGCGATGACCAGCCCTCCCAGCGTGGCCAAACCGCTGTTGGCGGCCAATTGCACCGTATTATTCTCCGTGCCATTGCCCACCGTCAGCGTGCCGCTTCCGCTGAGTGATGACAAAATCTCGTTTCCGGCCAACAGGGTCTTGCCGTTGTTCACCAAAGCTTTGTTGTTAGGCAACGCCCCGTCGTAACTGGCAATCAGGGTTGCGCCGGCGTTGACGGTCGTCCCGCCGGAATAACTGTTGGCTCCGGTAAGCTCCAGAGTGCCGGCGCCGGACATGGACAGAGCGGCGGCACCGGTGATGTTCCCGCTAATGTCCAGAACGTCGGTGCTGCGGGTGACGGTGACGTCGGTATTGGAAACCAGTTTCACCGGAGCGGTAATATATTCGGTGTAATTTGGGGCAGTTCCGCCGCCGGAAGTCGCCGAGCCACCGGCCACGTCGTTGATGGCGGCGTCGGCGGTGTTGGCGGTGTTGTCCATGACGAGACTGCCGCTGGTGCCCGGTGCGATGTTGTACGTATATTGCAAGGTGTTGAAGGTAAGTAAGCCGAGCGTCCAGGTCGCATCAAGGGTCGTTGTAGCATTCCCGGTCTCGATATCGGCCATGGTCGCGCTGGCGCCGGAGGCGCCGCCCACCACTCCACCGGGCAATCCGCCGATCCAATCCGTGCTGGTAGGCGAAGTGTTCGTGGTCCAACTCAGACCATCGCCGGCGCCAGCCCACGTCGGCGAAACGGTGCGAATGTTGTCGATGGTGACGTTTCCACCCACGTATCCATCCATGTTAAGAATCAGGATAAATTGCAGGTAGGTGGCCGTCGCGGCAGCGGGGTATGAATAGGGCAAATAGCCCGTCCAGTAGCTGCTCGGGCCGGTGCCATGCGTCACGACGAACGAACCCGGGTCGTCCCCATAATTGCCGGGATCTTTGTCGCTGACGCTAAATGATGGATTAACCCAGGAGCCGCCGCCTGAATGCAGACCGGTGCCGGAATCGTACGTTCCGAAGTCCATAATGTAATAGGGGCTCGCGATGTTTCCATCGGCCGTCAGTGTCGTACCACCGCCCGGGGCGGTGAAGTCGATCGCCATCGCGTTGCCCGTGGCAAGGGCGTTAATGAATGCGGTGCTGGCCGTGCTGGTAACCGAGCTGGCGGTGCCCTGAGGCACGATCATTTCCCCCGTTGAGATGACGTCGTAGCCGCCTCCACCGCTGCCGCTCGGTAACGTTTCACTGGCGCCCTGATAGCCTTGGATAGTCATCGATCCCAGAGGCGCGTGGTCCCCCACCCATCCAGTTCCCAAATTGGCATCCGGAACTCTACCCGACGAGTTTGTCGGCGGATTATAATCGTCAATATCCGCCAAGCCGTTGGTCCCAACAACCGTCGAAGTGGGATTGGCCAGCGTTGTAGACTGATATGTGATGGGGAGGCCCAGAGTATCGGAAGGCGCGACAGCGGATGTTCCGCTGACATAATAACCCATACCCTCCCAGTGGGTCTCCACCGGCTCACTGGGGTACCCCGTGTATGGATTTGGGCTCAATGCCTTGCTTCCGCCGAAATCCGCGACGGTGTTGAACAATGACGTATCAGCGCACGCGAAATCGATCCCTACCACCAACGCAGTGGCGCCAGCCAAAGCCGCGAATGTTGCCTTCCGCATTTCCTGCTCCTTTCAAAGATGATATGAGTGCTCCCGCCTAAATTTGCCTTGAAAATATATATGAATCAAGTATAAGGACTCTATCGCGGCTGTCAAAGGAAATCTGCCCGATGTATTTCAAGTCGGGTTATTGCCGCTTGGCAGGAAGAGTATTATCGGTCGTTTACGTTAGCGCGGACTAAAAACGCGCCGCACGGAGAATGCCCAGTCTCATTGAATCGAGCAGGGGATAAATACTTGCTTTATTAAGCTGTGCCGGCGCTTGAATTTTGTTACTTTTTGCGTTAGGGAGCGGAGTTCAAATGCTCCAAGGAACATTGCCCATGGCCATTTCAAAATACAAGATCATGGGGGGACAGCCTTTACCCAATATACCCTGGGAGGATCGTCCCCAGAATTCCGAGGATGTGGTCTGGCGCTACAGCCGAAATCCAATTATTCCTCGCAATCTGACCCGCACTTCCAACAGCATTTTTAACAGCGCCGCTGTCCCGTTTCAGGGAGCGTTCGCCGGGGTATTTCGGTGCGACGACAAGCAACGCCGCATGGGCTTATATTCCGGTCGAAGCACCGATGGTATCAAGTGGACCATCAACCCCGAACCCATCCGCTTCAATTGCGAAGATCAAGAACTTGCAAAATGGGACTACGGCTACGACCCCCGCGTCTGCTGGATTGACGACCGGTATTACGTTACCTGGTGCAACGGATATCACGGCCCAACGATTGGCATCGGTTGGACCAGGGATTTCAACACCTTCCATCAACTCGAAAATGCCTATCTCCCCTACAACCGAAACGGGGTATTGTTTCCCCGCAAAATCAACGGAAACTTCGTGATGCTGAGCCGGCCGAGCGACCGGGGCCACACGCCTTTTGGTGAGATGTTCCTCAGCCAAAGCCCCGATCTTACCTTTTGGGGCAAACACCGATTCGTGATGGCGCCCAAGCAGCCCTGGGAATCCACCAAGATTGGCGCCGGCCCTATTCCAATCGAGACCAGCGAAGGCTGGTTGCTGATCTATCATGGCGTGCTTACCAGTTGTAACGGCTTTGTTTACAGCTTTTCGGCCGCCCTCTTGGATTTGGAAAAGCCCTGGAAGGTGATCCATCGGGCAGCCCCCTACCTGATGTCACCGCAAACGCTGTATGAATGCGTCGGAGACGTGCCCAACGTGGTTTTCCCGTGTGCCACCCTTCTGGACGCCCCATCGGGAAGATTGGCCATTTATTACGGCTGTGCCGACACCGTCACCGGCCTGGCATTTGGCAATATCCACGAAATCATCGACTTCGTAAAAGCGAACTCAGCCCCACAATCCGGCTGATATGGGTCGCCCCGGCCGATTGCCGGCGTTGACAAATCGCTACTTTCCGCATAATCGCAACCAGAAAATCATTGACGAAGCCGTTTTCATATATATGATAATGGCATAATCGCGGGAATTTGAGAGGAGCGCACATGCCGTTTCGACGCATCAAGCGAGGGTTTACGCTGGTTGAATTGCTGGTGGTCATTGGGATCATAGCACTGTTGATTTCGATCCTGTTGCCAGCACTCAATCGTGCCAGAGAGCAGGCCAATGCGGTCGCATGCGCGTCCAACCTGCGTCAAATCGGGGGGCTTATCAATATTTATATTTCAGAGAATCGTGGCTATCTGCCCTATGGGCACGCGCAAATGAAAGGCGGGTTCGAGGATTGGAACGAGGGACCTTGGGTTGGTGGAGCCCCTAATTGGGATTGGCCAGACACTCTGCAGCGCCTGACGGACAACAGGGCGCCGGGAACACAGGGGTCGCCTAGCTGGTCCTATGGAGGAACTCCAGGATCTTATGATCCCAAAAACGAAACTAACATGGCCTACGACTACTCAGGCATATTTCACGACTACGACACGGCCGGCTTGGGTTGGGATACGCGGGTCTGCGACTATTTCTGCAATCCCCGGCTGCTGGCTGATACGGAATTGCCGGATCCCGCTTCGTTTCCGAATGGCTATCCCGGGCAGTTTAAAAACACGACAGCCACGTCATCAGGAAGCGGCTTCCTTCCGCTTCGCCAAATGGGTTCGGTCCAACGTTGCAGTGAAGTCATGATGGTATGGTGCGGGCCTCAGAATTTAACCAATGGCGTTATGGCAGAGTGGAATCCGCCCGATGGTCCAGTGGCCGCATATGTTGATCAGGCCGCGATATCATGGCGGAACGATAGCTACGGTTTGGCTTATCCCCAGCCGGCGGAAACGGGATACAACACCGCCTATTATGCGCATCCAATCTCGATCGCAAATATAGGAATAGGCGGAGGCAACGGCTCCAATCAGGCTGTTGCGGTCCAAGTGAAATTCCTCCAGACCGAGAACATCGATGCAGCGAGCCAAGACGACCCCAACCAGTGGCAAGGCGAATGCGACAACGCGATGCGGTTCAGGCACATGAGCAACACGCTCGCCAATTTTCTCTATGTCGATGGCCATGTTGAAAGCAAAGTGATCGGTCAGGTGCGTGCGAAGGATATTTCGGCAAATCTCGCCCTCCCGCTTGGCACCGGGCCTGCCTCGGAATGAAATTACTCCAAACGGAGACGATCTGTCCTTGTTGATCGAACATTGGCGCCCATTTTATTCCGCTCTCATGAGTCCCCGATCATCGCCGCAATAACCATGACTATTCGCGAGAAACTGCAAAATAAGAAGATCGGCACGCCAATTGCCGCGGGAATGGCCTTATTTGCCGTGTTGCTGGCAACCTATATGCTGTGGCCAGCGCGCAAGCTGATCAGCGATCCCTATACGACGTATTACTCCGACGATGACGGCCAGACGTATTTTAAGGACAGCATCTACAAGCTGGCCCCATTCGACCACGACGGCAAGACCGCCAGCATTGCCGTGGTGATCGATGATGGAAATCACGTTTTCGTCGGATACCTGGAGCGCTATACTCCCGATGCGAAAAAACAAATCCAAGCCGCCCTTGATGCCAACCCGCAGACGCCCTACAAAGTTCTTGAATTGATGGGGTCACCCGCGATTCTCTACGGTGGAATGGAAGCGAAACTCCCCGGCGGCAATAACTCCTGGGTCTCCCGGTCCAAAGTTCCGATTCCTCGTATGCAGCTCCCGGAAGATGCCGTTATAAAAGTGGTGCATCCGTAAGTTATACTATCCCGCCTTGAGAAGATTGGAATCGGATATCCATGGGCACCAGCGCCTATCACATTGGGGTGCGAGAGCTTTTGCAACGGCCCAGGACGGGTTTAACCGTAGCTGCCCTTTTGTTACTGGCGGCGATAGGCGTTGCCGTCCACTACCGCCAGCCCGCGGTTACAAAATCCGACCCCTATGTAAGGTTCTATTCCGATGACGATGGTCAGACATATTTCAAAGACAGCATTTACAGGCTGGCTCCTTTCGATCACAACGGAAAGACCGCCGACATCGCCATTGTCTGCTCCGATGGGAATCAGAACTTTGTCGGTTATCTCGAGCGATACACGCCCCAAGCCAGGAAGCAACTCCAGGACGTTTACGATGCGAATCCCGCAGAGCGTTACAAGACGATTGACCTGATGGCTTCGCCCGCCATTTCGTTGAAGGGAATGGAAGTGAAAATGCCGGGAAAGGACAATCCCTGGATTGCGCGCTCGGACATGCGCGGCTTAAACGTTCAATCGCCCAGCGGAGGCGAAATCCAAATCGTATCGCCCTGAATCCGAATGCTGGAGCACGTTCTACTTCAAGCCGGTGGTCGCGATTCCCCGGATGAACGTCTTTTGCGCGAGGAAGAACAGGATCAGCACCGGCAGCATTACCAGCATCGACGCCGCCATCAGCAGGTTCCAATCGGTGCCTCCCTGCGCGCTTTGAAATGCCTGAAGTCCCAGGGCGAGCGTGTACTGATCGGGACGCTGGATGAACAGCAGCGGGCCGAGAAAATTATTCCATGCCCACATGAACGAGAAGAGCGCCACGACGGACAGCGCCGGCCGGCTCAGCGGAAGCATGATCCGCCAGAAGATGCCCCATTCGCCGCAGCCGTCGATGCGCGCCGCTTCGCCAATGTCGTCCGGAATCGTCAGGAAAAATTGCCGGAGAAGGAAGATGCTGAAGGCGCTGCCGAACCATGCCGGAAGCCACAGCGGCTTGAACGTGCCGAGCATCTGGAGGGGCGTGTGGTCGCCGATGAAGCGGAAGATGATGAACAGCGGCAACATCATCACCGGGAAGGGGATCATCATCGTCGAGAGCATCAGCACGAAGAGAAATCCGCGGCCCTTGAATCGAATCTTGGCAAATCCATAGGCGACGATTGCGCTGGACAAGGTTGTGCCCAAGACGGTCAGGGCCGCGATGATCAGCGTGTTGCGGGTGTAGAGCGGGAAATCAACCTTATCGGAGGTGATGACCTTGGTAAAATTGCCCGGCATCAGGGGATGCGGAATCAGGCTCGGTGGGTTGGTCATGGTCTGATCGACGCGCTTCAGGCTGGTGGAAAGCATCCAGACAAACGGCAAAAGATAACCGGTGCAGATGACGAGAATGGCAAGCAGCGCCAGCCAGCGATGGGCGAAACGGCGGCGCAGCCGCGGCGCGGCGGGGGCAGCCGCCGTCAATGTCGCAGTTTCCTCGGGAATCTCGCCAGTCGTCATGTCGAATGCCGTTCACGCCGTCTCGGCGATGGTCGCCGGCTTGCCTCGCCGCGCCTCGAGGGTCGCTCGAATTTCCTGGGATATTTTCTTCGTGAGCGGAACGCGCAGAGCGAAGATAATGGCCAGAACCAATCCGAAGATGGGGATGGCTGCCAGCATCAGTCGGATCCAGAGAACGGTGTGCGGCGTTTGCGCTCCGCGCACCGCTTCGAAGCCAATGGCACTGAGGACAATACCGGTCAGGAAGTTTCCCAGCGAGTTTCCGAGCTTGCCGATGTATTGAGAACAGGCGGTGAAGGAACCCTCTCGACGCTTTCCAGTGTGCAGTTCATCGTAGTCAATGACGTCGGCCCCAAGGGAACCGGACAGCATCCAGAGGCCGGAGGCGGCGAACGCCATCGTGCCCGAGGCGAAGACCTGGAGCCAGGGATACGCCGGATTGTACAGAAACCACGACCCGCCATAGCCGAGGATGCCGATCAAAGCGGCCACGATCAAGCCATTGCGTTTGCCCAGGAAATGCGCGACGCGATTGAGGGCCGGCGCGCCTAGAAAGCCCCCGATCATGTTGCCGAAGCCCATGCTGGTATTCCATTTATACCCCAGGGCCGTGTCGCCCCCGCACACGTAGTAGATCGTCGCATAGAGGCCCAGCGTGCCGACCATGCTCGTTCCCAGGTTGAACGATGCGCCCATGAACAGCAACATGCGGAACGGCTGGCATCTCAGCGTCTCGTAGAACGAATCCTTGAGCGGCACGTGCTCCGTCGTCTTCAGCACGATGCTTCCGTAATACGGTTCCCTGAGCCGGAAAAACATGATGATCGCGAAGATCGCCATGATCACGCCCAAAGCCGACGTGTACACCTGAATTCCCAAAAGCGTGTTGTGCTTGGTCGTGCCGGGAATCAGGAACCAGTTCAGCGTGGTGAATTGCAGCGCGCAGAACATCGCGACCTCGAAAACCTTCTGCATCACGCCCCGGTAAGTCATGAGGGAGGTGCGCTCGTCGTAGCCGGGGGTCAATTCATTGGCCAGGCTGTTGTAAGGAACGGTGTAAGTGCTGAAAATAGGAATGTAGATCACCGACGACAACAGCATGTACCAGAAGACGGCCGACGCGTGGAAGAACGTGATGTCCGCCCAGTGAGGCGAGACGAGAAACAGCGATGGAAGCCCCAGCCCGCATAAAATTCCGGAAACGAGAATGAAGGGTCGCCGGCGCCCGTATTTCGAGCGGAAGTTATCGGAAATCCACCCCGCCAGCGGGTCGGAGATCGCGTCGTATATGCGGATGAGCGTAATGGCCAAACCCACCTGCCGCGGATCAACCCCCAGGTATATGTTGAAGACTCCCCAGGCCACGCCGGGGTAAAGCCAAAGCCCCCACATGTCCAGCGCGGATCCAAGACCGTAGCAGATCTTGATAAGGACCGGGATGTGATCGCGTGATTCGGAAGCGGGACTTGTTGCCGTGAGTATCTGCGCCATCTTGGTTCCTTAAAATGCTACGGCGCGGTTGCAAGCGACTGGCCGGCCCCGCGCCTCTCATCCAATTCCGCCTTTACCTTCGCCATTGTTTTTTCATCCAAGCGATAAAAGAACGCCAGGACAATCACCGCCACTACGCCCGCGGCCACGGGGATGATGCTCATCATCGCCTTCAGGCCGTGCAGAACTTCCGGCGTTTGCACGACGTTGGGCACGAAACCGGTCGTGCCGAGGATCCAGCCGGCGAGCATGCTGCCCACCGCCCAGCCCATTTTGTTGGACATGATCGAGGCGGAAAACACCAGCCCCGTGGCTCGCCGCCCGGTTTTCCATTCGGAATAGTCGGCGGTGTCGGCGTACATGATCCACAGCAGAGCCGAAATCGGCCCGCCCACGAAGGAGCCGATGATGTTAAACCCGAAAATCAGCACAAGGTCCTCGGGTTTGAGGAAATAGTACGATCCCGTGCAGATCAGCGCCGTGACGAACAGCATGAGGGTCGCGCGCTTCCTGCCGACGAGCCGGGTGAACAACGGAACCATGGCCGTCCCCAGCAGCGCGGTCACCTGGCCCGCCGTGTTGAATGCCGATGCCAGGTATTCAAAACCAAAATGATGAGTCTTTCCGAAGAGAGTCACTTCCCGCGTGCCGACGTAATATTTGAAATAGTGGGTCGTGATGCTTGAGCGGATGCAAACAAACAGGATGAGAAGGATGGTGACGGCAAACAACGCAATCCAGGGCCCGTTCCTTGACAGATCCTTCAGGTCGTCCTTCACGGAGATTTTTTGCGCGGCGATGGGCTGAATGCGCTCGCGCGTGGAGAGGAAGGTGATCAGGAAGAACACGGTCGCGGCGACGGCGTATACGGTCAGCGTCAACTGCCATCCCTTGGCCTCGTTTCCGTGCCCGAGGTAGTGTGTCGCCAATGGCAACGCCGTGGCGGAAACAATAATGCCTCCCAAATAGGCCCCGATGAATTTGGACGTCGCCGCGTCGGAACGCTCCGCGGGGTCGCCGCTGATGACGCCAAGCAGTGCGGTGTAGGGGATGTTGATTGCCGAATAAAGGAACATGAACAGGATGTAGGTGACGTATGCGTAAACGAGCTTGGCCGGTCCGCCAAAACTTGGTGTGGTGAACGCCAATATGGCCCCGACGCCCATGGGGACCGCAAGCCAAAGCAGATAAGGCCTGAATTTCCCCCACCGGGTTTTTGTCCGGTCCGCCACCATTCCCATAATCACGTCAAATATCGCGTCGGAGAACCGGGAAACGAAAAACATGATCCCCGCCGACGCGGCGGTCAGGCCGAATACGTCCGTATAGAAGTAGAGCAGGTACGTCGAGATCGTGCTCCAGAACAGGCAGGAGGCGAGATCACCGAATCCGTAACCGATTTTCTGAATCAGCGGCAGCTTTCCCACTTCGTCGCTCATAGATTTCCGTTCCGATTCGTGAAGAACGACCCTCCGTCATCGACCTTGATAATGAACCCAACTCCTGCTCGTCCAGAACGCCAGGCCGGTCAGCGCCAGCACGATCAACAACATGATCCAGGCCATGGCGCTGGCGTATCCCATTTGCAGATAGACGAACGCGTTGTCGTACAGATACATCGAGAGGAAATAGGTGGAGCGTGCCGGACCGCCGTTGGTCATAATGTACGGAATCTCGAAAACCTGGAGGGTCCCGATGATGGCCATGACCAGATTGAAAAATATCACGGGCGAGAGCATGGGAATCGTCACGTGCCAGACCCGGCCCAGAAGGCTGGCGCCGTCGAGTTCGGCGGCCTCGTAGAGTTCAACGGGCACGTCCTGCAAACCCGCCAGGTAAATCACCACCGCGTTGCCCACGCCCCACAGACTCATCAGCGCCAGGGCCGGCATGGCCCAGCGCGGGTCGGTCAGCCATGGTGGGCCGGGAATGTGCATCTTCAGCAGCAAAACGTTGAGCAGCCCCAGCCGCGGATTCAGCAGCCACATCCAAATCATCGCCGAGGAGACGATGGGAACCAGCGACGGCATGAAGATGATCGTTCGCCAGATCGCGCGGCCGGGGACCTGAACGTTGAGAAGCATCGCCAGCCCGAGGGACACCAACAGCCCAGCCGGAAGCACCATCGCCGTGTAATAGAACGTGTTGCTCGTCGCCTGCCAGAAAACCCGGTCGCGCAGCAGGTCCAGGTAATTGCTCGCTCCAATGAAATGGGGCGCTTGTAGCAGATCGAATTTGCACAAGCTGAAATAAAACGACACCACGATCGGCAGGAAGGTAAACACCCCAAATCCAATCAACCATGGCGAGACGAACGCCACGCCCTTCCCGAATTGACGGATTTGGCTGTTCACTGTGCCATTTCACCTGGACCGAGATTCGTGTCCGCCGGCAAATCGAGCGCCTTGTTCAGCTCCTGCTGGCATCGCCGCTGGGCATCGGAAAGGATCTGCGCCGTAGTCCCTTCCAATAAATAAGAGCGTTCCCCCACCTGCTTCAGTTCGTCGGCGATTTGCGGCCAATCGATCAGCCGCGGCAGCCCGCGCGCGTTGGGACTTGCGGCCAAGGCTTCGAAGACGTCCACGTATGGATTGGGATGATTCTGAAAATACTCCGGACTTTCAACCGACAGGGGCGACAGATTGCAGTGATCGGAACTGAGCTTCTCGATCTGGTCCTGACGGCTGGCAAAGGCGATGAATTCCATCGCCTCGTTCTTGTGCCTGGAGGTGCTGGGGATGACCCATACGTCCATGCCGGCCGCCGTGACGTTTTCCAGGCCCGGCACGCCGGAGGGGAAAGGCGCAGCCCCCCATTGGCAGTATTGCTGGCGCATTTTCGCCGGCATCCATTTCCACTCCTTGGCAGAGACTTTTCCGTCAACAAACGTCACGTAGATCTCTTTGACGCCCGCCGGCCAGCGGAACAGCCGCGCGCCGCTGGGAACTTGCGGCGCCAGAGTATAACCGCCGAGCGGAGAATCGCCGGGTCCGAGCATTTGTTGGACCCGCTCCAGGCTCATCCCCGGCTCGATCTTGTCGAAATCCTTCTCGCGCTGAAGCTGATCGGGCGGGACGTGTGCGCGGTCCATGGACGGCTTGTACTTTTCAATGAACGCCGAAACCCATGCGCCCTGCGGCTCCATCGCAATCCAACCCACCAGAAAAGGATTCTGCGGCGTGTCGAACAGACCCGTGTCGCCGCTGCTGAATCCGCTGCGGAATTCGGCCAGGGCCGGCTTGCCCAACCGCTCGCTGTACCCGCGAACCCAGTTGTACGCGGCGAACATCTCCGGCGCCGTGAGCGACACTTTCGTGCCGTCGGAATTGGCGATTTGAGCGCCGAACCAATACCCTGTCAGGGCGTTGCCATTGCCCATGTCCGGCAGCAATGGAATATAGCCGGCGACCGCAAGATGTTTGCTTCCGCCCCGCGTGACCCACGTGTCGATCGCCGCGGCGTATTTGTCCAGCTCCGCAAGGGTTCGAGGAGCGCGGTTTGGATCCAGCCCGGCCGCCCGAAGCTGAGCCGCCTTCTGCTGAAAAAGATCCTTGTTCCACAGCAACGCGGTGCTGAAAACCGTGCTCGGAATGGCGTACAACGTTCCGTGATACTGGCAGCCGTCGTAATAGACGCGTTTGTACTTATCGCGCGTCAGGCCATAGCGCTGGGCATAACTATCCAACGGCTCCAGCGCGCCCATCGAGGCAAACTGCAAAACCTGAACGTCCCAGAGGCCCGCCACGTCCGGTGGAACCCCCGCGGCCGTCGAAATCAGCGTCTTGCGGTCGATCTGGCTCATCGACACGAAATCAACCCAAATTCCTTTTTCCTTGCCCACCGTGCCGTTAAAAGCATCGACGATTTGCTTCGCCTGCTCGGCTTCCAGACCCGTCCACTTATCCCAATACTGGATGTGCACCCGCGCGCCCGACCCGCTCGACCGGGGCCGCGGGCCGAACACCAACATCACGAGTCCCGCGGCAATCATCATTACCATCAATGTCTTTGATAGAATTCGCTTCACGATTTGCGTCCATCACCTCGCATGGCTCCGTGCCGCTGCTTCTTTGTGGCAACATGCTTGCCCAGCACCGTATCGACCACATCGTCCGATTCTGAGGCCGGGATAGTCGATGTGATCGGCGTTGAAGCTGCCGCAGCGGCCGCCGTGGTCTTGGCGGGGGTGGAAGTTGTCGCGGCCGGAGCGGCAGCCGAGATCGTGTTTGCAACGGCGGCAATGTTGGCGCCCTGGTTGAAGTTCGCCGACAGGTCGTTGAAGTCGGCCGCGTTCACCAGGCCGTCGTAGTTGAAGTCGCCCTGGTCCCAGCCGGTGATGCTCTGGTTGAAGTTCGCCGACAGGACGTTGAAGTCCGAGCCGTTCACCAGCCCGTCCAGATTGGCGTCGCCGGACAGGGTGTATTTCACCTCGATCTGTCCGGAGGTCAGGCCGGAGACGACGCCGTCGTTGCCATCGGCGTAGCCGAGGGCGTAGATCAGGCCGGCGGTGGGCGTTTGTGCCATCGAGGAGATGATGCCCATGCCGTTCCATCCGCCGACGTTGTAGCCCGATTTGAGATAACCCGCGATCGTGGTAATCGGGTCGGTGGCGCCGTAGGCGATAATCATCTCATTGTTGGTTATGTCCAGCACGCCGTTGGCGGCGATCGAAAGAGAGTTCAAATCCAACGTGGTGGGATTCTGGGTTGTCGCGGCGGTGATGATCGCCGCGGCGCCGTTGGCCACGAATAGCGTGCCCAGATCGATGCTGCCACCCATGACGGCGGCGAACGTCAACGTGCCGCTGTTGACGTTCACGGTCGAAGTGCCGCAGTTCACGAAGGTGAAGGGTAACGCCAATGGACCGTTGAAGTTCAGCACGTCGTTCGATGAGGTATCGGTGACGGTCACGCCGATGAATCCGGAGAGGGTGATCTGCACGCCGTTCTGGCTGGCGGTGACGTTGCCGCCGCTGGCGGTGACGGCCACCGGCCCGGCGGTGCCGAGGTTGATGTCCAGCGTGGAACCCGCCGGCACGGCGAAGTTCTCCGCGATGACGTTGGCCGTTCCCTGAGCGCTGCCGCTGCTGGCGGTGACGGTAAAGGTGCCCGGCGTCGAGCCGAGCGTGGCGTTGCCCGTGCCATCGACCGAATTGCCGCTGCCGCTGATCCCCCAACTAAAACTCGGCGAGCTGATGGAGTTGCCGAATTGATCGGTGGCCGTGGCCGAGAACTGTTGGGTAAGTCCGACCGGAACCACCGGCGAGGACGACGGCGAGACGACGATATTGGCGGCGGTCTGCTGAACGGTGACGTTCACGCTGCTGGTAGTGGAATTGTTGCTGGAATCGGAAATCGTGACCAGGAACGTGTAGTTCCCTGCGCCGAAGAATGTCGCAGTGGTTGTCGAGGCGGAGTTGTTGCCGTTGACGCTGTAAGTCGGATTGAGCACGCCGGCGGGTACCAAGGTCGCCGACCAGGTGTAGCTCAGGCCCGACCCGCTGCCGTTCTCCGATCCAAGCGCGGTGAGCGTCGTGGTCGTCCCGGTCACCGGGCTGGGATTCGCCGCCGCCGGCTGGGTCACAACCGGCATGGGCTGCGGCGTGAGACTAATCACCATCATCGTGTAATCGGGCACGGCATAGCTGAAACTGTCGCTGCTGATGGAAAGGGTTGTATTAAAATTGGTGAGCGACGCTGTATTGTTCGACGAACTGGCCTGGGCGTCATCCTCAGCGACACCGTATTCCCAGATCGTGGCCTGACCACTCGGCGTAAAGCCCGAGAGATTGAACTGCTCTGTCAGGGTTGAATCGGGGAGATTATTCGGCGGCGTTCCGGAATTGGAATCGGGGGTCTTGTTGACGATGAGCAGCTCAAGGTCGCCGTTGGCTTCGAGGACGGCATAAGTATCGACGCTGGTTTCATTATCCTCGCTCGAGGCGACGACGGTGCCGCCCGGAAGGATGATCTTCGAGGCCAGTTCAATGGCTAAATAGTCTGGGGACAACTCGTTTGTTTCCTCGCCCGTTGTGCCGCTGCCGCCGCCAGAGCCGAGGATGCCGTAGTCACCGTAGTTCCTCCAGCCGTAGAGGCTGGCTGAGTTATCGTAACCGGTAAGGGCACCGTTATGCAGATCCCAGAGCCAGAAGCCATCGTAGCCGCCCAGACCGTCGGTTCCGGTGGTTTCCAGAACGCTGCCCAGCGCATCAGCGACGAAAAGTCCGTTGACCAGGCTCGTCATTTGTTTGCCGGGATCGGAGGAGATGGAATTAACTTCATCGGCTATGAGCTGTACGTTTTTGCCAGGGAGATATTCGTTGAACAGCGCATCATAATCGTCGGCGCGGGTTGCCCAGTTGTACGGATTCGACGAGTTCGTATAGGAACTTAGACCCGAAATCGGAGCGCCCGCGGCAGAGTTGGAAACCGCCAGGAGGCCGGAATCGGATTCGTCCCCGGATGAGTCGTTGGTGTACCAGTGATCGGCGATGAAACCGAGGGTCAGCCCCTGGCTGGCCGATTGCTTGAGGATGTTGACGATCCAGTTGTTGAAGCTGGTGTCCACGGCTTGACTGTCGATGCCGATGGATATTGGTTTGGCGCCTGCCTCCATCCCATCGTTGAGAATCGCATTGATTTCCGTTTGGAACTGTGTTGCGAAAGAAACAAGGGTTGTTGGATCGTGCGTCTTGCGGGTGTCGCCGGTGGGCATTGGCAAAGTATCGCTGGAGATCCCATGTTCGTCGGTTTCCCAACTGCCGTAAATCTCGTTGCCAATCTCAAAATCCTGAATGTTGAAGGATGCGGCGTGGTTAGCGCCCAGGCTGTTGCTGGCAACCGTCGTGCCCGCGCGCAGGCTGGCCCACTGGCCGACTGTCCCCCAACTCACTGACGCCCATTTTCTTGTACTGGTGTTGTATTGCTCTCCGCTCCCGATCGAGTAAGTATCCGTCGGCGAACCGTCCAGATAGGCCCAGAGCGCCACCCCTTCCTGCGGGCTTCCCTCGCCATAGTCAACCGTGACAATTCCAGTGGCATTGAGATTGGCGACATAGTCGGCCATCTCGCCGATGGACTCGCTGTTGGACGTGGAATTAAAGTGCCATGTGTCCGCCGTGGATCCCCCGCCGATACGAACGGCATCAATGCCGGCGGCCTGAGACAATGAAAGTGTTGTCGAGGAGTTCAGGAGTCCGTCCCAGGGCGCGGTATTCACGCCCAACAAATCGGAGGGCACGATCCGGACCGAGGAGTCGGCGTTTATAGTGGCCGTCGACAAAAGCGTTCGGACTTCCAGGAATTCAATTGAGCATATCGATTGACGAAGCCCTGCTCCGCGGCCACGCTTCCTGGACGATTTCCGCAACATATTCTCCTCGTCCGCGATTTGTCGGCTGTAGCCAGACGGCCACGCTTTCAACCGTCGCGCTTAATGCTCGACGCCGAAAGTGCTGCAATTAAACCGCATCCATCCGCCTCTTCGCCCGCTGGTAAGTTCAGTGTCTCCGCGGCACTGCGCGAGGTACTCCCAACGCCAAGTCCAGCCGCCCCGACAACGAAGCCCAATCCCCCATCGCGCCGCGGCAACAATGAACTGGCCTTTTTATACCCCGCAAATAGCCAAAAGACAAAGAAATTCATCATATTCATATATATTACATGACCTTCAAGCCTCGATTCGCGCCGCCTTGGGGCCGGGGCGCCGGTGGTACCCGCTGGCGATCGCAAACAGCGACCCATTTCAACAGCTTTTTTGCAATTTGGCGGATTTGAACCGCCCATCGCGGTAGGCCTCGGTACGCCTGGGAATAAATTGCGGCAATAGCATCCTCTGCAACGTCAAGCCGGAATGGAAAAAATCGCCATGGAGACAAACGGACAACCATCGATCCGATGACTTAAACCCAAAGGCTCTTCCTGTTAATTGTCTTGTAACCAACTGAATATAAACATCTTATATCATATTTGAATCGCGTTGCCGGATCAGGCTGATTTTCGTTTAACATTGTTGTTCAATCCTTTTGCAGGCTGGCGGCAATCGGTTAGAATCATGCCAGAATAACATTGACTGTTTGGCTTGTTCATATATATTACATAGGGTCAAGATGAACAAGCTACGGTTCCAAGTCAGTCAGAAGCGCATTGCCGAGCAAGCCGGCGTGTCGCAATCCACGGTATCACTTGTCTTATCCGGGCGCAGAGGGAACTCCGATCAGACCAGTCAGCGCGTTTTGCAGGCGGCCGAGCGGCTGAAGTATCGGCCGAATCTTTTGGTGCAAGGCATTCAGACGGGAAAGACAAGAATGATTGGCGTCATGATGCCGCCGTTCGATTACTTCTGGTCCGAAGTCCTGTACGGCATTCATGACGTGTTGACCGCCGCCGATCACGTGCCCATCACGCTATGGCCCGTTCACACAGGCTCGTCACCGCGGCGGCGAAACGGCCCAGCCCAAAAGAGCGGGGACGAACTGGACCAGATTCACCGCTTGGTTGATCGCCGCGTGGACGGCGTGATCCTTTGGCCATCGTTCGCTCAATTGTTCGTCGAACACATCCACGAGTTTTCATCCCGCAATCTTCCGATGGTGACAATCGATCATCAGCTTCCGCCGGAATTCAATGCCGATTATGTCGGAAGCGACGAGGCCATGGGTGGCCGGATGGTGGCGGAGCATCTTTATGCACTGGGCCATCGGCGGATTGGTCATCTGGCCGGTCCATCCTACCGTACGTGGGCCGTGGCGCGGCGGGAGGCTTTCGAATCGTCGCTTTCGCGCATGTCCGGAGCAAGCTGCGTGACGCGTGAAGCGGAGGAAAATGAACCGAATCTTGCAATGGGCCCCGCACGGGAGCTGCTGTCGCTGCCGAATCGCCCCACCGCGGTCTTCGCGGCCAGCGATCTTTATGCCAAGGCAGTTTACAGGGCTGCCAAGGAATTCAATTTGAAGATTCCGGGCGATCTGTCCGTGGTCGGCTTCTCCGACGACGACTTTGCCTGCGAAATGTATCCGCCCCTCACGACGGTGCGACAGCCGGCCTACGAAATCGGCCAGCGCGCCGCGGAAGTGGTATTGGGCAGGTCGCTTGGTCAAATTCGCGATCGCGGCCGGCATGAAGAACTTCCCGTCAAGTTAATCGCGCGCGAGTCGAGCCAAGAGTATCGCCAAGTGGCAACGCGCAATTGACCTTTTGAAGGAGGTGACCGGAAAACACAACTGCGGCGACTCGCGTAAGTTGAATGACTTTATATACACGAATGAGGTGGGTTTGTTTGAGATGGCGACACCTAAGCGCACTTCTGAGGACGGGCGTTCCCTCCTCTGCTCGGGTGACGCGGTTTCCAATATCGAAACGCAATATGACGTTTCGGAGGAGAGTTGCTTATGCGGAAGATTAATGTCCATCGCGCTATGTGGATGGCGTTGGCGCCTATCGGAGCGTCGCTCGTAGCGGCCTCGATGGCGGGCGCTCAAACCACCACGTACGTCAACACGTTTGATACTTCCAGTTCCTTCCAAACAATCGCCAATTACAATCCGCCGCCCATTTCCGCCCGATTTGACTACGGTGGGTACACGCCCACAAATCACCACTCGGTTAACTGGTCAGCGGCGGAAGATCACACGGGCAACGGCGGCGGCTCTGTCTTGCTTTCCTGGGCGTTCAACGGACCCACTTTCGGCTCCGAATCCGCCGCCTTTACGATGGACCTCTTCCCGACCCCCGGCTACCAGGTCACGGACATTTCCTTTGCCCTGATGGTCGCTCCCGGTTCGGCTGAAGATTCATTCGGAGGAAACGGATATTTCCAGGTCTTCACTCGCGATGCCAGTTACAACGACAACGCGACGCCCTTCGCGGAAGAGTTGGGAAATCCGAGCTACGGCGGACCGAGCACCAACGATGCCGGAACCTGGGAACTCATTAATATCCCCCTTTCCGACGCTCAAACGCGCGCGATCACCTTGCAGGATTACGATGACGGCAATCCCAGCAGCCGTAATATCCAAGGCAACGAAGCCATCTACATCGATGACCTGTCGGTGACGTATCTGTCCGTGCCCGAACCGGCGTCACTGGGTCTGCTTGGCGCCAGCATCCCAGCTCTGATGCTGCGGCGGCGTCGAGCGAGGAGTTGCTGAACAATGTCAGTTTCGTCGAGGTTGTGAAACCGGCGATGTACGGTGCCACGAGACGTCAGTCTCGTGGCATCTTTTTTTTTCGCATCCCGCACATTTGCCGGGAGATCAATCGCCAAGCGCTTTGAACAATGGGCCGAGGTGCCGTTGGTAATGACGCCAGCGGCTGACTGAACGCTGGTAGAGCGGCTGGCGGACCTGCCAGACGCTCGACGTCAGCACCGTGGTTTTCGTGCGGTAAAATTCGAGGCAAGCCGGGTCCCAGGGCAGCCCAAGAAAATCGATGAGGCGGCGGCTCTGGTTTTCCAAATCCGCAACCACGTCCTCGTATCGGACCTCCAGCATCGCCAGCGGCAGGACCCGCAGCCAGTCAGCCGCCAGCCGGTCGTTTTCCACGTGGTAGTGGCCGCAATCAGCCAGATCGTACGAGAAAATGTTTCCGGCGGAGAATGACTGAAAATAGCAGGACAGGCAGGTGTCGCGCGGGTCGCGCCGGCAAAAAATGACCCGTGCCCGGGGAAAGAGAAGGCAGATCAGGCCGAGACGATGCAGATTGCTGGGCATTTTGTCGATGATCCTCAATGCGGTGGCGTTCAGCTCCCGCAGGCGATGAAGGTGTTGCCTCGCCGCTTCTTGCGACCAATTGCGGGTCCATGCCTGCGCCGCGGCCGCGGCGTCGGTGGCTCCCAGGCCGTCGGAAAGTTGGGAAATGCCTTTCAGTTCGCCCGCTCCGTGGACCTGGGGATGGCTGCCGGCGATCTGCTGCACAAGAGTCGTGCCGGAACGCGGCATTCCCACGACGAATACCGGAAGCTCTGAAGGATCGCCCCATCCCCGCCGTTTCTCAAAGAACTCCGGCGTGAACAGGTCGATCAATTGATCGACGAAACAGTGAAATGCGCGGGGATCATAAACTTCGCCAACCGACGCCCGCCGTTGTTTCACGAGTAAGTTGGCCCGGGCAAAATGGATGAACGCCTCGTCGAAGCGTTCGGCATCATCCAACGCCGTCGCCACCGCAAACCCCGCGGCTATGCGATGCTCGGCCGACAAATTGGGCTGAATCAGCAGGTTCATCAGCGGTTCGATCTCGGCCTGGCTGGACTGCCTGCCGGTGTTGACCAGGTGCTTATGAGCGATGGCAATGTCCGGGCGAATGGCCAGCATGCGCCTGAAGCAGCCGGCGGCTTCTTCGAACTGGCCCTGGTACTGCAACGCCAGGCCGAGGGAATTCCAGGCTGAAATCAGATTGGGATCGACGGCGACGGCGCTGCGGAAATGATCGACCGCCGCCGCTCCCTCGTTCTTGCGCAACATGATCCAGCCGAGGGCCTCGTGCGTGATTGCGGCATCGGGCTTGATCTGCGCCGCGCGGGCATGGCAAGCCAACGCTTCATCGAACCGACCTAGCTCGGACAGAATCGCGGACATGCTCACGTGCGCCGCCAGGAGATCGGGCTTTGCCCGCGCCGCGTTGCCGTAGGCCGCCACGGCTTCCTCAAGCCGGCCGGCCGCGCGGTAGGCATGGCCAAGGCCGAAATGGGCCATCGCGAAATCCGGATTGAGCCGGATCGCTCTTGAATAAGCGGCGATCGCCTCGTCAAATCGGCCCTGTTTCACCAGAATGTTCCCGATCTCGCTGTGGGCTTCGGCAAAATCCGGCTTCAACTGGACGATGCGTCGGTACGCGGCAATCGCGTCATCCCATTTATTCTGGATCGTTAGAACCTTTGCGAGGTCGTGGTGGATCTGCGGGTCGTTCGGTTGCAACTGGGCCGCCTGTGAAAACGAAGCGCAAGCCTCCTCGAACCGGCCCTGTTTCGCCAACAGTACGCCAAGATTTCTGTGGGCTTCGGCATCGTCGCGCTTGAAGCCGATCGATCGGCGGATCAAATCGATTGCCGCTTCGGTATCGCCGCGTTGGCCAACCAGCGCCCCAAGCAAATGGAGCGCTTCCGAATGATTTGGCTGCTTTTGCAGGACCTGGCGATAGATTTTCTCCGCCTCGTCCAACTTGCCGGCGCGATGGCGCCGTCTCGCCAAATTCAGCGCGTCTTTGCTGTTCACAGGCATTCACCCCGGCGCGATCTGCCGAAACGTTCCGCGGCCAGATCACTATGTCGTCGGCCGCTTTGTTGCGGCATCTATTCCCGTTTCCTTGCAAACATTCCAAGCGTAACGCCCTGAAATCCTCCAGCCACGTCCGTGCTGAGAAAGCTTCCGTCAACATTACCCGCCAAGAGTTTGAATTCGCCGTGGCCGACCCGATAGGAGAATGAATACGGCCGGCCGCCGGCCTCGATCTTCAGTTCCACCTGGTCCGTTGGGTCCGGAATCGGCGCGGATGCCGCCATCTGCGCGTCGTTCGCCCGTTCGAGAAACACTTCCTTGGCATTTCCCTGGCGAATCCTGACGCCGAGGAAAAAGTAATGCGTTTCATTCTGAAACGCGGCCAACCCGGCGTCACACGACGCCGTCTTCGAGTTGATGGACATAACGGTCGAGGCCGCGAAATCCGCATGCTGCTGCCGGCAGGCGATGAACGACGGGTTGCCGAACGAACTCAACTCAACCGGCCGTGCGGCGATCAGCAGCGAGCCGGGAATATCCGACAGCGAATACCACTGTTCCGCCGGCGCCCGCAAAAAGTTCCAACGCGGGTTCAGCCGATCCCCAGCGAAAGTGTCCGTCCACTGGAACGTGCCATTCATCGGCGCCTCGGCCCGCGGCTGGGGGGGAAGGCTTGGACGATCGACAACCCTCGGCAGCGTCTGACCTTCCTTGAGCACTATCGGCCAGTCTTTCTCCCAGTTCACCGGCAACATGAACGTCTCGCGTCCCGTGTTGAACCAATTCTGTTCGTATGGCCGGGAACCCAGGAACACCGCCCACCAATCCCCATCCGGAGTTTCGACCAGGTCCGCGTGACCGGCATTCGTGACCGGAGCGGGGCGATCCTGCGGCAAATCGCGCTGCGTCAAAATCGGATTGCCTTTGAACGGCAGGTACGGCCCCCAAATGGAATCGGACCGAAAAACCACTTCGGAATGCCGCGGACCCGTCCCGCCCTCCGCCGCGATCAGATAATAAAGCCCGTTCCGTTTGAACAGATGCGGGCCTTCGATCCAAACCGGATGCTGGGCGATGTCCGTCCCTCCGTTGACCAGGATCTTCGTCGAACCGGTCGTCCCGCCCGCCTTGACGTCGAATTCCTGCATGCGGATGGTTCGATGCCCATCGTACAACGGGGCGTTATCCGGCGCAGACGCACAATTGAGGACATACGCCCGGCCGTCATCGTCGAAAAAAAATGAAGGATCGATTCCCTCCACCGACCCAAGCCAATGCGGCTCAGACCATGGCCCGGACGGATTCGTCGCCGTCACAAAGAAATTCCCGCCGCCCTGCACCAGGGTCGTGACGACATAAAACGTCCCGTCGTGGTACCGAATCGTCGCAGCATAGACGCCGCGCGACACGTCGGCCTCCCCCATTCTGGAAAAATCCTCTGCCCGATTCAGGACAAAGCCGATCTGCGTCCAATTGACGAGGTCCTTGCTATGAAAAATCGGAACGCCCGGGAAATACCAGAAGGATGAATTGACCAGGAAATAGTCGTCGCCGACCCGGCAAATGCTGGGATCGGGATAAAAGCCCGCCAGGATCGGATTCAGATACTGTTTTTGGGGATCCTTCAACAAATCCGCCGCGGAATCCGTCCCGCGATAACTGAAGGATTTGAATTGCACCCAGGAATTAAACGGACCCAAATCTCTTTCCTCCGCGTGAGCGCTCATCGCGAGTGCCAAAACGAGCAGCATTGCCAGACGAACCATACGATCCAGCATACCTTAGTTCTCCCGGCTAACCCACGCCGCCACGTCATTCGCAATCGCCGGTGTTTCCAATTCCAACGTCCCATCCTCCTTCGGTCCCGCCCGGTACGAGCTGATGATGTTTCCCGTGCGCGTATCCACCCAAGCCACGTCATATTCCCCCAACGCCAGCCCCGGCACGCTCACTTTCCCCACCACCGTCTGTGCCTCCGCCGGCGCTCGATTGTAAACCCACAACACGACCAGGTTCTTCCCCCCCTTGGCAAGAACGCCCAAACGCGGAGCATAGGGCGTTAGAACGAATTTGCTGATGTGAGCCCAATCCGCTCCGGTGTTTTCCAGGCGAATCGTATGCTCGCCCTGAGAAATCGGTAATTCCAGCGTCGCGTCGGGATGGGGATTGGGCCTCGGTCCCGGACGCCCGCCGAGCCCTGGCGGTAAAGGAAACGGCCCGAAATTCATTGTCGCCGCCGGCTCGCCATCCAGTTTTATTTCCACCCGCGCGCCATCCGGCGTGGTCTGGTCCACTTCAACCGCGAAACTTCCCGCCGTCAGATAGTTCACGTGGAACAGAATATATGGGCACATCGATTTGTTCTTGCCGTTGCCCTGAAGATACGCCGACATCCCGCCAAGGCCCTGGACCGTGCCGCTGGGTTTGATCGTGAACTGGGTCAGTTTCGCCGGCGCCCAACTGGTTCCCGGCCCGAATTGCAACGGCCCCCGGCTGTCGGTTTCCGCAACCACGTCGATCGGTTTCATGTCTGTTTGCTTCAACAATCCCGATTGTTCAATGAACTTTTGCGCCGCGGTGTAGTGGAACTGAAGGTTGTTCGCTTCGACCACGTCCCAAGACCAATACTCCGCGGCCGCGCTCGATCCGCTCATGACGCTGCCCCAGAGCACCCGATGCAGCGTGTCCCCGTTCTTGGCATTGGGGTCTTCCAGCGAGCCCAGTTCGCCGTAGAAATAGGCCCGGTCCAACCGATCGTCGTCCAACACCGCCATCGCCGCAAGAACGTCCGGCGGATAAACGTGCGCTTCGTAATAATCCACGGCGCCCCAGAGCTTTGGCTCCGTCACTTTTGAACTGGTCACGATCAGATGGCGATACGGATCCTGTTCGCGGATGAATTTGGCCATTGCAGTGTGCCACGCGGCAATGTCGTCAACCTTACCGTTGGTGTACGCATCCGTGAATTCCACCTCGTTGAACAGCTCCCATGCCATGATGGCCGGCGAATAACCCCAGCGCGCGACGATGTAGCGGAACTTGGCTTTGGTCAGAGCGATCGCCTTCGGGTCCGTAAAAAATTGTTCGGGTTTTTCGAGCCAGCCGCCGTTCGCTTTGCTCCAGGGATTGATCTGCCAGTTCGGGTCCGCCTTGCTGCTGTATTGACCATGATGTTGAAGCACGAGATGAAAATGGATATCGGCCGCATCGGCCGCGCCCACGATCTGATCCCACAGCTTCGCCGTTGGCAGGCTAAGGTTACCCAACTGAATCGGCCCAGCGCCTTCCCGGGGCCAATCGAGATTCTTCCCGTCCCAGGCACACATCCAGATGCGCGTCCAGTTGACCCCCGCCTTCCCCATGCGCGCGATCGAGTCAACCAGCGGCGGCGCCCCGTCGGTGCGCCAGCCCAGGTTGTATCCCACCGGATAGTATGCCGAGCCGTCGTCCAGAATAAATCGCTTGTTATCGCTCGGATCCAAACGAACAAAGCCCGGCCGTGAAGTTCCATCCACCGAAAACTCCCTCGGCTGAAGATTCAGCGGCTCCGCGTCCTGCCCGTTGAGCGTCACCGCGCCGATGCGGTACGCCCCAGTCATGCTGGGCGTGTGCCGCACGCGCCAAGTCTGCCCGCCGTCGAAAAACGCGGGAACCGTCACGCCGCTTCCATCCGGCTGAATGATCTTCACGACCACGTCGTTCTGCGTAAAATCGAACGGATTGGCGTGAACCTGCGGCAATTCAAAACTCGCCTCGATCATTGGAAATGTCCCCGCTCCCAAGACGGACCCCGCGGCCCCCAACACCCATATCGCCGCAACCAGTCCGGAAAACCGCCAAAGGGTTGGATTCATGCTATTAATATACATGAAGTACCCCTGTCGAAGCGAAAATTTCGATTATCATCCAAGGCAAGAGCCCGGTGCGGCAGCTCCGCTCGCCGGGATCCGGGCGGCGGATGGTGGCAAACACCGTCCCCACCGCGATAATCCCGAGTAAGCATATATGAGGCCCATCCTTCTCTCCATGCTGGCCACGTTGATTTTACTTCCGTTTTGCAGCAAGAGCTTTGGTCAGGCGGAATGCGTCCCATCGGGCGGATTGCGCGGGATTCGGATTGAAGGCGAATTGATGGCGTTCACGACCGGCATCCGCGCCGTCAGAGCTGGATCAACGTCGATCGTTCAAGCGCGGGGTGAACGATTGGGCAATGCGCAGTTTTCGCGGGATGGGGATAAACAGATTTGCAGCGGCGGGCTTCGGACCACGGATTTTAGGCCGGGTGGGGGAGGCGGCTTTCGGGGGACTCCCAGCCCGTTGACCTGTCGATTGACTTTTGAAGATGCCGGGCAGGGGATTGTCAAGGTGGATGTGCAGGCCGGCGCCACCACGGACGTGGCGATGGAGGGGATTTATTTCTTCATTCATCTTCCCAGCGCGGATTATTCCAGCGGGTACGCTCAATTGGTGGGTGCGCCGTCGTCCGAATCTGCTTCGCTGGCGGCGACGCAGCCGTCGGGGATAAACCGGTATCTCGACGGTTCGGCCGGCGGGCTGCGAGTGACTTCGCCGCATCGGCAACTTGAGGTGAGCTTTGATTCGCCGATGCCGATCGTCGTGCGGGACGATCGGAGACAGCCGAACGCGGATTACGACGTTTATTTTCCGCTCACCGCCGGGAATCTGAAGGCGGGGCAGGCGATTCATGCGGCGTTTACGATCAAAGCCTCGGGGGACGTGGACAAGTCGGCGGTGAACGTCAAGGTCGATCCTTCTCAAACCGGCGGCGTGTTTGATGGGATCGGAGGCAACTTCCGGCTCCAGAGTCCGGCCGATCCGGCGCACGTCAAATATAATCTGGATCATTTGCGGGTTGCCTGGGGGCGAGTCGCGATGCCTTTCAATCTCTGGCAGCCGAACGAAAACGACGATCCGGTCAAAATCGCCGACGCGGGGAAGCTGAATGAAGACGTCGGCGCGGCGATGGAAATGGCGCGGACCCTGTCGCAGCGGAATATTCCGATGATCGTCAGCGACTGGTTGGCGCCGGATTGGGCGCTGCTGCCTCGATCCGGCGGCCGGCCGTTTGGCGGCCGCAAGATCAATCCGAAGAAATGGGACGAAGTTTGCAAGTCGATCGGGTCGTATCTGGAATATCTGAAGGGACATTACGGCGCGGAGCCGAAACTGTTTTCGTTCAATGAGCCGAATATCGGGATCGCCGTTCTTCAGACTCCCGAGGATCATGCCGACGCGATCAAACGGTTGGGCGCGTGTTTCGCGTCGCGCGGGCTGGCGACGAAGATGCTCCTGGGAGACACGGGCGATCCGCCGCCCGTGGATTTCATCAATGCCGCGATGAACGATCCCGAAGCGGTGAAATACGTCGGGGCCGTGTCGTTTCATTCGTGGCGCGGGGGGACGGAGGCGCAATATGCCAGGTGGCGTGCGGCGGCGGCGAAGTTGAATGTGCCTCTGCTCGTGGCCGAGGGCGGGACGGATTCAGATTCCTACGCTTATCCGGCGATATTCCTGGAGCCCTGGTATGGGCTGGATGAGATCAGCCAATACGTGACCATTTGCAGGATTTCACAGCCGGTTTCAATTTTGCAGTGGCAGTTGACGAAGGATTATTCGTTGCTGAGCGGCGGCGTGAATGGCGCGCCGCTCGAACCGACGCAGCGGTTTTGGAATTTAAAGCAACTGGATATGACGCCGGCGGGATCGGCGGCCGTGGGCATCAGCTGCGACAAGCCCCACGTGGCTATTTGCGCGTACTTGGATGGGGGGCGTCAGACGTATACATTGCATCTGGTGAACAATGGCGCGACGAGGGTGGCGAATATTTCCGGGTTGCCGGCGAATGTGACGCGGCTGCGGGCGTACGTGACGGATGCTTGGCGCGCGATGAAGGAGATGCAGCCGGTTGACGTTTCGGATGGGGCCGCTCGCCTTACGCTGGACTGCCAAAGCTTTACGACGTTGATGGGTGGTCCGTAGAACGCGACCGATATGAAGATACGGTTGATATATCCGCGTTGGCCCAAGCTTCGGAACCAGCCCGAATTCCACCTTCCGCCGCATGGCCCGGTGGTCTTTGCGGCGACGCTGCCGCCATACGTTCAGATCGAGTTCTTTGATGAGAACGTTCAGGAAGTCGATTATTCCGATGCCTGCGATCTGGTTTGCATCTCGTGCATGCTGACCTGCCAGATGCCGCGTGGCTATGCGATCGCGGATCGCTTCCGGGCGATGGGCAAGAAGGTTATTTTCGGCGGGATTGGGACGTCGCTGCACGTTCAGGAGACGAAACTGCACGCCGACAGCGTTTTCCTCGGCGAAACCGAGGGACGCATGGAGGCGGTATTGCGCGACTTCGAACGGGGAGAGCTTAAGGGCGTCTACGATTTTCAACATGAGTACCCAGACATGCGGCTGATCGGGCCGGCGCGGCGGGACATCCTGGCACGCGAGCGCTACAACTACCGCGGGGTGCAGATGGTCGATCTGGTGCACACGTCGCGCGGATGCCGGTTCAACTGCTTCCCGTGCTGTGCCCCGTTCCTGGGCGGACGCAGCTTTCGGCCGCGGCCCCTCGATCAGGTGGTCGAAGAGGTGGCGGGGATCGACAACAACCGGCTGTTTTTCGTGGATAATTCTTTTGCCCAGCACGACCAGTGGCAGAAGGACCTGTTTAGGGCGCTGGCCCCGCTGAAGAAGAAATGGATTTCACATCCGATCAAAGACAATCCCGAGATCCTCGATCTCGCCGCCGCCGCGGGTTGCTGGTACGTCTACCAGGCCGTCATCAACACCTCTGACGTGATCGCACAGCGCATCAAGCGGATGAAAGACCGTGGCATCGGCGTGGAAGGCACGATCCTTCTGGGCACCGACGAACATGACGAGGACGCGATCCGGCGGCTGGTCGATTTCCTTCTGGATTTGGACCTGGACCTGGCCGAGTTCACGGTCATGACCCCGTTTCCTGAGACACCGATCCGGACGAAACTGGAATCTCAGGGACGAATCCTCCACAGCGACTGGTCCCGCTACACCTGCGATGAGGCGGTGTTCAGGCCGGCGAAGATGAGCGTCGATAAGCTCAACGAAATGTGCCAGTACGCCTGGGATACGTTCTACGCGGACTCCAGCGTCGAAATGCGCATGGCCAATTTGTACGTGAAGGTGATCGAAAAGGAACAGGCCGACGGCACCTACAGGCGAACTTCTCTAAACCGGCATAGGTGGAGCCGGGCCACGCAGCACGCCCCTTGAATCTACTCAAGGAGCATCGCTATTTGGTGGCATGGGCCAGCACGAACGGGGCAAGCGTATTGATGGATTGGAAGATGTCCCGATTCTGCATCGCCTTGACGTCAAGTCCGTACTGCCGGCGAAGGAGAACGACGACTTCAACGCCGTCCAGGGAATCCAATCCCACGCCGCCGTCGCCGAAGAGGACCCTGTCGTCCTTGATGTCTTCAGGCCTGAGCTGTTCCAAGGAGAAATTTTCCACGAAGAGTTGTTTGAGTTGCTGCTTGATCTCTTCGAGCGATCGAGTTTTCGCGGGTTCCAAGGGTGCGCGATCCTTTCGACGGATGATGGCGGTGAGTTTAGGAAAGCGTCCGCGATCCCGCAAGGTGAGCCTGGACACCCTGGGCGGCGGATTGCGGCCCAGCGGTCGGAGAGGTTTTGAGGATCGAATAACGACGCCGGCGGCCAGCCTGTTTCGTGATCCAAAACAACCCAAGCTAACGGATCCGTTGGAATTTTACGCCATGCGAGCGCAGTGACCCCCCACAGCGGCAATTTGCCACGTCATTTCCAGAAAAATAGGCAATTCCCTGATTGCAAAATCGAGCGGTTGTTGGAACATGATAGCCCAGTCAATTCCCCGAAGTTCCGGATTCTGGCCTGTTTGGACGAGGAGGGATGCGATGAGCGATTCAAGGGTGCGGGTGGATATTGGCGAGGTGGGTCGTGGCAAATCCGACTTGGGGCGTGAAACCCCGAGGTGCAAATCAGGCCAACGAAAGTCCCGTCGATTAATGCGCTGTCTCCGCGCCGTCTTGCCTGTGAGCGCCATCTTGGCAGCCGCCCATATTGTCTCGGCGGACGATATTTCTTGGCAGGGTGGCGTTGGCGACTGGTTTAGCGTCAGCAACTGGCTCGATCAAAACAACGGGTTGAATCAGGTGCCCGGTAGCTCGGATAATGCGTACATCGATAATGGCGGCACGGCGCAGATTTCTTATGGTAGCGGAGCCGCAGACAATCTTAACGTCGATTTTGGCAGCGGTTGCGTGCTCAGCGGCATCGGCTCACTCAGCGTCGGTGGAACCGGATACGTCGGCTATAGCGGCACCGGCACTTTCACGCAGAGCGGGGGAACAGCATCGTTCAGCGGATCGGACAGCAACGGCAACAGCCTGAGCGTCGGCGACCAAACCGGTAGCCAGGGCGTCTACAATCTCAGCAGCGGAAATCTCAACGCCGCGGCCAATGAGACGGTGGGCAACAACGGGTCTGGCACCTTCATCCAGACCGGGGGCACCAATACGGTCAGCGATTACCTCGATCTAGGTTACTACTCGGGGTCAGCGGGCGCCTACACACTGGGGACTGGTGCTGCCCTGTTGTCTTTCTACGAGCGTGTCGGTGTTAGTGGCAACGGCACGTTCAATCAGACCGGCGGCACAAACGCAGTTGCGGCCAGTCTCTTCGTGGGCTACAGCGGTACGGGCACCTATACGCTCAGCGGCACCGGCTCACTCTCGGTCAACGGAGGCGGATACTTCGCCGGAGCTGGATACATCGGCTACAGCGGCACGGGCAGTTTCACGCAGAGCGGGGGAACAGCGTTGTTCAGCGATTCGGATAGCAATGGCAACAGCCTGAGTATCGGCGATCAAGCCGGCGGCCGGGGCGTTTATATCCTCAGCGCCGGAAATCTCACAACCGGCAAGAACGAGACCGTAGGCAACAGCGGGTCTGGCACCTTCATCCAGACCGGCGGAACCAATAACGTCGGCCGCAACTCGGGTCTCTATTTGGGCGTCGAACCGGGTTCCACCGGCAGCTATGCCTTGAGCGCCGGAACGCTCGAATCGTCCGCTGAATACATCGGTGTGCTCGGCAGCGGCACCTTCAACCAAACCGGCTGGACCAACACCACCGGCTCACTGTATTTGGGCTATACCTACGGCTCCACCGGCGTTTACTCCCTCAGCGGCACCGCCGTATTGACCAGCAGTTACGAATATATTGGCTGCCATTTATATTATGGCAGCGGCGGCACCGGCACGTTCATTCAGAGCGGCGGGAGCAACTATGCGGGGGTGCTGAATTTGGGCGTCGCGCCGGCTTCCAGCGGCAGCTATACATTGAGCGCTGGAGCGTTGTACGCGCGGGGTGAGGGTATCGGCGGGCCCGGCAGCGGCACGTTCAACCAAACCGGCGGGACCAACACAATCAGCGGCTCACTGGACGTGGGCTATACCTTCGGCTCCACCGGCGTTTATTCCCTCGGCGGCACTGGCACATTGGCCTGCGGGAACGAGTATATTGGCGGCGGCGGCACCGGCACGTTCATTCAGAGCGGCGGGAGCAACAACAACAACAATGGCACCTTGGAGGTCGGCGATGGCCCTGGATCCTCCGGCATCTACGACCTCAGCGGCGGAGCGATAACCAGTTCGGCAGAAATCATCAGTGATGATTCCGGCGCCGGCACGTTCATCCAATCCGGCGGCATGAACACGGCGGGCACGCTTTATATCGGCACCACCAGTATCTATTCCCTCAGCGGCACCGGCAGCTTGACGGTCACCGGCAGCGTTTATGTCGGTGGCTCCGGCACGCTCTCCGTCAGCGGCGGCCAAATGACCGTTGCCGGATTGCTAGAAGTTGATTCCGGCTCGCTCTCTGTCACCGGCGGAACCGTCTCTGCCGGGAACACCGTCAATTTTGCCACCATTACCGTCACCGGGAGCACCGCCAACCTCGGGGCCGTGACCGGGACGGGTACACTCAATGTCGGCGAGGCCGCCAGCGTCACGGCTTCGGGCTTGCAGCAGTCCTCCATCACCATCAACCCCACCGGCCTGCTCACGCTCAAGGGCGGCACGGCCAGCAGCGTCAATTCTCTCAACATCATTGGCAGCGGCCAGCTAGATATCACCAACACCCAACTCTTCATCAACTACGGCAATGGACCCGATCCCATCACGTCCATCGCCGCGTACATCTCTTCCGGCTACAACGGCGGAGCGTGGAACGGCCTAGTGTACCTCTCCACAATTAAACGAACCTAATCGGCGCGGGCGCGTAACTGAGATAGGAGGTACTATCTCATGCGTGTTGCTCGCCCTGTGGTTCTGGCCGAAGATCAGAAAAGCC
>JBEKKC010000014.1:0-42817 GCA_050010915.1 Tepidisphaeraceae bacterium
GAATGGGGAAGAAAATCAAAATCCTGGCGGCGCCGTGGATGGCGATACCGACGACGGCGGGCACCGGGGCGGAGGCGACTCGCAACGCGGTCATCAGTCTGCCGGAAAAGCAATTCAAGGCGAGTATCCGTAGCGAGCTGCTGCTGCCGCGCGTGGCATTGGTGGATCCGAGTTTGGGCGTGACGGTTTCGCCGGAGGTGACGGCCAGTTCGGGAATGGACGCGTTGTGCCAACTCATCGAATCCTACACGTCCAGCGGAGCATCGCCGATGACCGATGCGCTGGCGTTGCCGGGAATTGGCATGGCGGCGCGGAACCTTCCATTGGCGTTCCATGACGGGACGAATTTGGAGGCGCGCGAGGGGATGGCGTTGGCGGCGCTGTTGAGCGGGGTGACGCTGACCAACGCCGGCCTGGGTGCGGTGCATGGGTTTGCCGCCGTGCTGGGGGCGAATTTCCCGGTTCCGCATGGAACGGTGTGCGCGGCCCTTCTGCCGCATGTCATCGAATCGAACGTGCGGGCGCTGCGAGAATTGGATTCGGCGGCGGGGTCGCCGGGCCTGCGGCGTTATGCGGCGGTCGGGCGGCAATTGCCGGGATTGGAGTCGGCCAATGATGCCGACGCAATCGACGGATGCATTCGATTTACTTTTAATTTATTGCGCGAATTGAAGATTCCACCGTTGAAACAGTATGGAATCGGGCCGCAGCGCGTGGGGGAAATGGTCCGGCTGGCCCGAAAGGCGAGCAGCATGCGGTTCAATCCGGTGACGCTGTCGGATGAATCACTGTCCAGTATTCTGGGCGCGGCGATTGAAGGCGATGCGGGGATTTGATCTGTGTAACTCGAATGTGCGTCGTTGGTTAGCGTTTTGTCGGCGCCAGCCCCACGGCGGCGCCGTGGGCGTTGGGAACAAGGTTGCCGGGCATTTTTTTTATTGTGCTGTTCATGGCAAGTTAAGGTTGGGGCTTGTATTAAATCCAGGAAATGACGTTACCGCCCGATAGGTAGGGTCATTAATCGTGACCCGGCGCCAATCGAAGTTTTAATCTCGCGCGAATACTCTTTGGTGCAACTTTTGGCACTGCATCGGGTTGAGTTAGTTGCCCGCAGCACGATATACGAGCATCTGTTCGACGAGGAGTATGACTTCTTCAATCAGGTCGTTTGATCCGGAGGATCTATGTCGGTTGAAAATTTCGTTGCAAGATATAAGAAAAAGAGAGTCGTGTCCGCGCTTGGCGGACCGCTATTCGAAGGACTGGAAAACAGGACTTTGCTATCGGCGAGCCAACTGCTGGCCGATCCTTCGCTTGCCGCCGTCCCGGACGCCAGCGCCAGCTCGATTGCCGGATACACGCCCGCGCAGATTCGAGCGGCGTATGGATTCAATGCCGTGACGCTGAGCAACGGCGCCGCCGGCACGGGCGCGGGCCAGACCATCGCCATCGTGGATGCGTACAACGATCCCAACATTTCCGGCGATTTGGCGGCGTTTGACAGCCAGTATCGCCTCGGCGCCGCATCGCTGAAGGTGGTGAGCCAGACCGGCAGCACGACCGCGCTGCCGGCCGCCAACGCGGGATGGGATTTGGAAATCTCGCTGGACGTGGAATGGGCCCATGCGATCGCGCCCGGGGCGAATATTCTGCTGGTTGAAGCGAGTTCATCGAGTCTCGGGAATCTGCTGACGGCGGTGAACTATGCGCGAAACGCCGCGGGAGTGTCGGTTGTTTCGATGAGTTGGGGAGCGAGCGAGTTTTCCAGCGAGACGCAATACGACGGGTATTTCACGACGCCGAGCGGCCACCAGGGCGTCACGTTCGTGTCCGCATCCGGGGACGAGGGGTCCTGGTACGGACCGGAATGGCCGGCGAGTTCTCCCAACGTGTTGTCCGTCGGAGGGACGACTTTGAATCTGGCCAATTCGTCGGGAACGTGGGGCAGCGAAACGGGCTGGTCCGACAGCACCGGAGGCATCAGCAGCTACGAACGCGAACCAAGCTATCAAACCATTGCCCAAACCACCGGCGCCCGGACCACGCCGGACGTCGCTTACGACGCCAATCCGAATACGGGCTTGGCGGTCTACGATTCGGTTGCGTATGACGGCGGCAAGGGATGGTGGGAGGTCGGTGGAACCAGCGCCGGTGCTCCGCAATGGGCGGCTTTGGTGGCCATCGCCGACCAGGGACGCGCCGTCAAAGGACTCGGCACGCTCAATGGAACGTCACAAACATTGCCGTTGCTCTATTCCCTGTATAACTCAACCCAGTATAGCCAGGCGTTTCACGATGAGACGGTCGGGGCAAGCTCCTGGTTCTTCTCAGCGGGGCCGGGTTATGACGCGGTGACCGGGCTTGGTTCCCCAAGGGCGCCGTACGTGATCCAGGAACTGATCGGCGCCGGCCCGACGGTTACCGTCACCGCGGCGAAGGTTTCGACGGCGGCGGCGGTGAAGACCTCGAGCTCCAGAGCCGGCGTCCACCCGAGATTCACCGTTGATCAAAATGGGGGCGCACCGTATGCCGCTGCCGGCGCGAGGGCGCTGTCGACGTCGGCCGGCTCGCAATCGAGCGACGTCGCGGCCGCCTCGGGGCGGCAGGCGGTCGAACTTCCGACTCTTTGGGGCCAAGCCGGCGGCGATTCCGCGGCTTTCGTGTCGATCAAAACCGCGTGGGAACCCGGCTTCGAGTTGGCCGGAAGTTTCCTGAGCGGAACGTGGCGAGGGGCCTTTGCCGATTTCAGCACGACGCTGGCCGTCTCCAACGTCGACGCCGAGATTGCCGCCGCGGCCGGATTTTTCCGCGGCTTCAATGGCGTGTCCACCGCCGGCCCATCGGCCCAGTTCGTCGAAAAACTGGTGATTTCCGATGCCACGGCGCTGGCGCAAGTCGCCAACACGCTGGCCGTGCGATTGTATGAACAAAACGCGATGGCCTGGAAGGAATTCGCCGGACTGCTCGGCGCGGCAATGATCGTCGGAATGCACGCGGCCCGGGGCCGGCCAGCCAGCGGGGTTCCGGCGCGAAAGAGAAAGAATCAGAAATTCCTGTGCGTCGGCGAACGCGGCGCCGGCGCGATGGAACCGGAAATATAGCCTCGCCCCTTCGGGCCTTGGAGCCGCTGTGGCCCGGTGTCCGGCGATTTGTCCCTTCCGAGAGAGAACCGGCCTCGTGCAAGCGGGGCCGGTTTTCTAATGATCGGCGCGCTTGCCCCACGCCGGCCGGATCGCTTATCAATGGCGAAATGGTGGACTTGCTGGCGATACATAATCCTCCTGAAGTGATTTCGGCGAGATTCGCCGAGATTCATCAGGCGGTGCTTGGTGAATCCCGCTGCATACGGGAAGAAAATTTCCGCGTCATCGGAACCGATGATCTGGGCCTGCTCTTTCGGCTTTATGAGGAGCGGTTTTTTGACGGTTGGCTCTCGAGAGCAATCGCATCGACGGCCGGCGCGGCGTTGACGTTTCGGCTGTCCTCGACGATGACCCATGCCGGCGGCAAAACCATTCGGACGCGTCTGGCGCTGCGAAACGGAATCAGCGCGCCGCGCTTCGAGATCGCCATCGCCAGCCGGATGCTGTTCATGAACTTCGGAGAAAACGATCGGCCGGTGACGGTGTGCGGGCTGGCGTGCACGAATCGGTTAGCGGCGCTTCAGCGGATCATGGAGCATGAGATGCTGCATCTGGCGGAAATGCTGTTTTGGGGAAAATCCAGTTGCTCGAAGCCGCGGTTCAAGTCGATGGCAGTGAACATCTTCGGGCATGCCGATACGCGGCACGAATTGGTCACGCCTCGAGAGCAGGCCGAAGTTCGGCACGCGGTGAAGATCGGCAGCAAGGTCGAGTTTGAGATTGACGGGAAACGAATCGCGGGGCTGGTCAACCGGATTCACCACCGGGCGACGGTGCTGGTCGAATCGCCGGGCGGGATGCGGTACAGGGATGGCAAGACCTATCTGAAGTATTACGTTCCACTGCCGATGTTGCGCGTGGAGGGCGCGGAATCGGCGAAGTGACGGCGGTCTTGGCAGCGCAAGCCATTTGGGGATCTGGCGTGAGACTATTTCCCGGTACGGACCCGGAATTCGGCCTCGGCGTCCAGCCAATTCTGTACCGGGTGGTTGGAATGGGCGACGTGGTTCTTTTTCTGCCAAATCTCATAGGCTCGCTTGGCGACCATTTCCCGGGTGACCGGGACGCCAGCGGCGGTCGCCGGTTGCGGAATCGGCCGGCGGGGTGCGGACGCTTTTTTCGCCTTTTTCGGCTTCTTTGCCGGCGAGGGTTTGCCGGCGGGTTTCTTTGCGGCTCGTGTTTTCTTTGCCATGAATGCTCCTTGCAATGCGATGCACGGTTGTTGTTGTTAACATATTACTGTGAAGTCGGCGACAACGCATGGCTGGCGCACGCTAAATGAGTGTATCATTCGCGTTTTTGGAGACATTTGCCAATGAATTACCGCAAGCTTGGTAATACGGACGTGAGCGTTTCGGAAGTGAGCTTTGGGTGCTGGACGATGGGCGGGTTGAATTGGGTCAACGGCGAAGCGAACGGCTGGGCCGACGTGAATGAGGATGAGGTCGCCGCGGGAATCAAGGCGGCGCTGGATGCGGGAGTCAACCATTGGGACAACGCGGACGTGTACGGCAACGGCCGGGCGGAGCGCATGCTGGCACGGATCTTCGATCGTCTGGGAGTCGAATCAAAGCGGCAGATCATCGCGTCGAAGATCGGCCATTTCCCCGGGACGGCGGAGCATGCGTACGATCCGCTGCACATTCGCCACCAATGCGAGCAGTCGCTGAAAAATCTGAAGCGCGACTACATCGACATTTACTATCTGCATCATGGCGATTTCGGGCCGGACGCGAAATATCTGGCCGGGGCGGCCGATACGCTGGACCGATTACAGAAGGAAGGCAAGATTCGGGTCAAAGGGCAGAGCGCTTACAGCGAGGCGGATTTCGAGCGGGCCGTTCCGGTGGTCAAGCCGGCCGTGCTGCAAAGCTGGGCCAATGCGCTGGACGATCATTTCGTGCGGCGCGGCTCGCGGCTGCAAAAACTGATGGATCAATACCAGATTACGTTCGTCGCGTTTTCGCCGCTGGCGCAGGGGCTGCTCCTGGACAAATTCGATCCGGCCAAGCCGCCGCAATTCGAGCCGGGCGACCATCGTCGAGGCAGCAAGCGATTTGAAGGCGAGGAATTGCTCAAGCTCAAGCCGAAACTTCAAAAGCTCAAACAGCGGTTTGGGCAAAAGACCGAAGACCTGGCGGCGATGGCGTTGAATTATCTGCTGGCGATGCCGCGGGTGAGTTGCGTCATCCCCGGCTTCCGCAACGAGCGCCAGGCAAGGAGCAACCTGGCCGGCGTGGGAAGAAAATTGAACGAAGACGAGGTCAAGTTTATCCGCGAGACGCTGGCGTGAACGAGTTCATCCGACCCTCGCCCATCGGAGTTTGGCGGATCGCGAGCGGGGATTGAGCTTCTGCTCTGGTTCGTCCGCGACTATGGGATCGGGACTGATATGTGCGTAAATCCCGCCGCGCAGGCCGTCGCGGAAGGCGGTTTTTACGCGACGGTCTTCGCCGCTGTGGAAGCTGATAATGGCGGCTGTGCCGCCGGGACGGAGGCATTTTGGAAGGACCGCGAGCAGGCGATCCAGGTTGGCCAATTCGCGGTTGACGAGGATGCGCAGGGCCTGGAAAGTCCGGGCGGCCGGATGAAGTTTGGCGCCGGCGGCGCGCTGGAGCGTGAAATCGCGGGCCTGGCAGATGATGGCGGTCAATTCCTCGGTTGTTGTGATCGGCCGGGTTTTTCGGCGATGGACGATCAGTTCGGCGATCCGCGGCGCATCGGTCTCGTCGCCGAGTTCCAGCAGCGCCGATTCCAACTCGCGCTGCGGGATTTGGTTGATGATCGCGGCGGCGGGGCGGCCGCGCGTGGGGTCCATCCGCATGTCCAGTGGGCCGGGTTGACGATAAGAAAATCCACGGGCCGGATCGTCGATCTGCGGACTGGCGACGCCCAAATCCGCCAGAATCGCATCGACCTGTTCCACGCCGGCCTGGGCCAGAATGGTGGGAAGAGCCGCAAAGTTGCCGTGATGCAACTCGAATGTGCCGCCGATGTCCGCGAGTTTCTCGCGAGCGATGGCGATGTTGGCGGGGTCGAAATCGATTCCGATCAAGCGGCCGGTGGGCTGGATCCGTCGCAGAATTGCCGCCGCATGTCCGCCCAGGCCCAGGGTGCAGTCCGCGACAATGTGTGCCGGACGCGGGTCGAGAATGTCCAGCACCGCGCCGAGCAGCACTGGAACATGGCGGGTATCGCGCGTCATGGGAGGGGATGCGGGGGCGTTGCGGCGTTCGAAGACCGGGGGATTGCCATCCCCCGGCTTTGGGGGCAACGCGGAACGCTACAAACCATTTAGATGCCTTCCGCGCTGCGGCGCAGCAACTCCCGAGTGTCGGTTGGGCGCGATGTCTGATATCCCTTGAGCGGGATCAGATGTTCGTGCACCGCGTCGATGAGATCGGACGGATAGGGGAAGAACGCATCCTCCACTTCATCCGCCGGGGTGATCCAGTTGCGCGCGCCCACGACCGTCGGCGGAGCGTCCAATTCGTCAAACGCAAACTGCGTGATCTTGGCGGCGAAGGTCTGCAACGCGCTGCCGCGTTCGCAGGCGTCGGAGGCCAGGAGAATCTTGCGCGTTTTCTTTACCGACGCGATCACCTTCTCGAAATTGAACGGGACGATGGAGCGGGCGTCGATCATCTCGCAGGAGACGCCATGCTTTTCCTCCAGGATTTTCACGGCCTCGACGGCGCGATAGAGCGTGGCGCCGATGGTGAGGATCGTCAGGTCCTTGCCGGTCTTTTTGACGTCCGGCTCGCCGATGGGGACTTCGTAATACCCGATGGGCACGCCGCCGGGGACGAATTCCTCCGGCTGATCGTAGATGCGCTGGCTCTCGAAAAAGACGACCGGGTCGGTGCCGTTGAGGGCCGAATACATCAGTCCCTTGGCATCGTAGGGCGTGGCGGGGAAGACCACCTTGAGGCCGGGGATATGGGCACACATGGAAGTCCAATCCTGGCTGTGCTGGGCGCCGTATTTGGAGCCGACGGAGACGCGGAGGACGACGGGCATCTTGAGCAATCCGCCGGACATGGACTGCCATTTGGCCAGTTGGTTGAAGATTTCGTCGCCGGCCCTGCCCATGAAATCGCAGTACATCAACTCAACGAGGGGGCGGCCGCCTTCCAGCGCGTAGCCGACGGCGGTGCCCACGATGGCTCCCTCGCTGATGGGCGAATTGAACAGGCGATGGTAGGGAAGGGCTTCGGTCAGTCCGCGATAGACGGCGAAGGCGCCGCCCCAGTCGCGATTTTCCTCGCCGTATGCCACCAGGGTCGGATCGACGTGGAAGCGATCAAAAATCGCCTCGAAAATCGAGTCGCGGATGCCGATGCACTTGGCCTTGGAGAGTTTGCCGCCCTTCTCGTCGAACGCCGAGCGGCTGCGCGTCGCCAGTTGCTTTACGCGGGGGTTTTCCGCCTTGGCCCCCAGCGTTTCGGGCTTGCGGCCCGGCTCCATCGACTCGATCTTCTGATTGGAGAACATCGTTTTCTCCAGCAGCGATCCGACTTTCTTCAGATCGGCGCGCGGCGAGATCGTCTCGTCGATCGCCTTCTTGAAGGCGCGGAAGACGATGTCGTCGCACTGGGCCTTGAGGTCGTCGATCTCGCTTTGCGTGCAGACGTTGGCGGAAATCAGATCGCGCGCGAAGGTGAGAAGGGGATCGACCTTTTGCCACGCCTCGACCTCGGCCTTGTCGCGATAGCTGCTGGCGTCGGAGGGCGAGTGGCCGCTGAACCGATAGGTGACGGTATCCAAAAGCACCGGCCCGTCGCCCGACTCGAGGATTTTCTTCTTGCGGGCGATGGCGTCGACGACGGCCAGGGGGTTGTACCCGTCAATTCGCTCGGCGTGCATCTGCTGCGGATTGACGCCCGCGCCAAGACGCGCCAGGATGCGGAAGCCCATGGTTTCGCCGACCGGCTGGCCCCCCATGCCGTAGAAGTTATTGACGAAATTGATGATCAGCGGCAGACCGCCGCGATGGGCCTCATCCCAAAGCAGCTTGAACTGGTCCATGGTGGCGAAGCAAATGCCCTCCCAGACCGGCCCGCAGCCGGCGGAGGCGTCGCCGATGTTGGCGATCACGATCCCTTTCTTCTTGTTGACGTGCTTGAAGAGCGCGGCGCCGACCGCGATGTCGGCCGATCCGCCGACGATGGCGTTGTTCGGATAAATCCCCAGCGGCGGGAAGAAGGCGTGCATCGAACCGCCCATCCCTTTGTTCATGCCCGGTTCGCGCCCAAAGATCTCGGCCAACGCTCCATAAACCAGATAATCAATCGCCAAATCCTTGGTCGAACCCTTGGCGTCCTTCTCGACGACCCGGAGGCAAGTTCCGCCGAAGTAGTTGCGCATGAGGTTCATGAGCGAGGCGTCGTCGAGCTTGTCGATGGCGGACAGGCCCTTGGCGAGGATTTCGCCGTGGCTGCGATGGCTGCCGTAAATGTGGTCATCCACGCCGAGTAAAAACGCCTGCCCCACCGACGCGGCTTACTGCCCGATCGACAGATGCGCCGGGCCGCGATGGTTGTACTCCACTCCTTTGAAATTGCCGCGCAATTTGATCTCGTTGAGCATGTTCTCAAAGGCGCGGATCATCTCCATGTCGCGCTGAATGCGGAGGAGGTCCTTGGGCGAATAATGAATGAGTTCATCGGCGATCGTCCGGCTGTACTGATTCACCGGGATCGGCTGGAACTGAATCGAACTCCTGGTTCGGAACTCGGACGGACTGAGCATTTGGCTCTTGGGCATGGTTGTAAATCCTTTTTCCTTTGAGTTTCCTCGTTTTCATAAGCCGGCTTTGACTTCAGATGCCGGACTGATTTCGGCGGTCTCGCTGCCGGGATGAACAATCCTTCCGGGATGAAGAATCTCGATGTTGCGTTGGGCCAGGAATTGCTGCCAGGGCGGGCTGGGCGGCGCATCGCTGACGACGCGATGAATCTGGTTCCAATCGACAATCTTGAACAGCGAGAGCGTGTGAAATTTCGTGTGATCGACCAGCAGCACCACCTGGCGGGCGTTGCGCACGGCCAGGCGATGGAGATTGGCGCTTTCGATGTCGGCGGCGGCCAGGCCGAATTCCATGTCCAGGCCGTCGGCCCCGATGAAACAGAGATATCCGCGGAGTTGCGACAGCGTGGCGATGGCGAGCGGGCCGACGCAATCCATGCGATCGGCGCGATACTGCCCGCCGAGCATGATGGCGCTCAGGCCCGGGGCATCAAGCTCCAGCGCCAGCCGGGCGGAGTTGACGATGATCGACAGGTTGCGGCGGCGCTTGAGAAACGGGGTCATCTCAAAACAGGTGGTTCCGGAATCCAGGAATATCTGTTCGTCATCGCCGACCAGGCCGGCGGCAAGCTGGCCGATGACCCGCTTGGCTTCGACGTTGCGCATGGCCTTGGAGCGGATGGAGTAATCCGAAGGCCGACGGAGCGTCGCCCCGCCATAGACCAATTCAACCTGTCCTTCCTCGGCCAGGGATTTGAGGTCCCGGCGCACGGTGGCTTCCGAGACGTTCATGCGCGCGGCCAAGTCTTTGGCGGTGACGTGCCGCTTCTCAAAGACCTCGGTGAGGATTTCTTCGCGACGTTGTCGGGATGGGCCGTTCATGGTTTGGTGGTGGGCGGGGGACTTGGACCCGCCGCCACGATATTGTGCGCATTATGCCATCGTTTGGCGGATAATTCAAGCAAATTGTGCAATATTATGCTTGACTTACGCCAAAATTTGACGAAACTATGTCAAACGTACATAAGTTCGGTTTGGAACATCAGGTGAGACATGCCGACAATCACGCTTGCAGCGGCTGCTGATATGCGGGCGGGTACGATCCGCCGATGGCGGAAGAATCGCGGCGACGCCGTCGCCAAGGGCGAGGTGCTGGTGGAAGTCGAGGGGGAGACGGCGGTCGTCGAGGTGGAATCGACCCTGGCCGGGACGCTGACAGAAATCCTGGCCGGTGAAGGGAAAACCGTGGCGGTTGGCGCCGCGATCGCCACTGTCGCTTCGACGGATGACAAGCCGGCCGCCATCGCTGTCGCGCCGAAGGGGAACGTCATTCCGATCCTGATGCCCAAGGCCGGACAAACAATGGAGGAAGGAACTCTGGTCAAATGGCACGTTGCCATCGGCGCCAACGTCAAAAAAGGGGACGTGATCTTCGAAATCGAAACCGACAAGGCGAACATGGAAGTGGAAGCGACCGATTCCGGCCGGTTATCACGCATTGTATTGCCCGAAGGCCGGGCGTTGGCGGTCCTGCAACCGGTGGCATACCTGGCGGATAACGACGCGGACGTCGATGCGTTCATCGCGTCCCAAGGCGTTGCACCCCCACCCCAGCCCTCCCCCGGAGTACCAGGGGAGGGGGAAACAGTTTACGGAACGCGTCACGCCGCCTCCGCGGTGGTCGAAAACGGCCGGCCTAAATCCTCGCCGGCGGCGCGCAAAATCGCGGCTCAACGGGGAATCGACCTGGCCGCCCTGTCGGCCGGCAGCGGGCCGGGCGGTCGAATCATTTCCACCGACGTTCCGCTCAACGTCCCGCCGGGAAAGTCAGCCCCCGCGGCCACCGCTCCCGCCGGCGTCACCCGAAAACGCATGAGCCAGATGCGCAGGGCCATCGCCAAAAATCTCTTGCTCTCCAAGCAGACGATCCCCCACTTTTACGTCCGGCTCACGATCGACGCCGATCCGTTGTTCGCGTTCTATCAAGCCGAAAAGACCAGGTATCCGGTGAGCCTGAACGACGTGGTGGTTATGGCGTGCGCCAAGACGATCATGGAATTTCCGGCGTTCCGCAGCCGGTTGGAGAACGAGGAAATCGTCGAATCCCCCAGCGCGAACATCGGCGTGGCGGTGGCGATGGATGACGGCCTGATCGTGCCGGTCGTCATGTCGGCGGAGCGATTGAGCCTCCGGCAGATCGCCGGCGAAACGAAGCGGATCGCCGCCGCGGCCAAGAGCGGGAAAATCGAAGGGATGGGATCGGGCGTGTTCACGATCACCAACATGGGAATGTTCGGGGTTGAGGAATTCGGCGCGATCATCAATCCGCCTGAAGCGGCGATCCTAGCGGTCGGGACGGCGCGGGAGGCGGTCGTGGTGAAGGACGGAGCGATGCGGGCCGGGCGGGTGATGACGATGACGCTCAGCGCGGATCATCGCCTGATCGACGGCGCGACCGCGGCGAAGTTTTTGGCCCGATTGAAGCTTATTTTGGAATCGCCGTCGCAACTGGCGTAGACGGGAACAGCAATCGCATGAGCAGGCACTTTGACATGGTCGTGATCGGGGGCGGGCCGGGCGGATACGTCGCGGCCCTCAAGGCCGGGCAGATGGGGGCCAACGTCGCCATCGTGGAGAAGGAATTTTTGGGCGGAACGTGCCTCAACTATGGGTGCATCCCGTCCAAGGCGTTGCTCGCGTCGGCGGAGTTGGTGCATCGCGTGCGGCACGCCGCTGATCTGGGAATCGAAGTGGCGGGGCAGGTGTCGGCGAATTGGACCCAGATACAGGCGCGGAAGGACAAGATCGTTCAGACGTTGCGCGGGGGGATCAAGGGGCTGCTGGGGGCGCGGAAGGTGACGATTTATTCCGGCCGGGCGACGCTGGCCGGACCCGGGAACGTCGTCGTCGACAGCAACGGCAAAAGCGAATCGCTCACCGCTTCGAAAATCATCTTGGCGGTGGGGTCGGTGCCCTCGCGGATTGGGGGATGGCCCACGGATCCCAACGTCGTCTGCACCAGCGATGAGGCGCTGCATTGGAAGACGCTGCCGAAGAAGTTGTTGATCGTCGGCGGCGGGGCGATCGGGTGTGAATTCGCGTGCATGCTCCAGCCTTTGGGGGTGGAAGTGACGATCGTCGAAATGCTGCCGCGGCTGCTTCCGAACATGGATGCGCAGGTGGGCGAACTGCTGGCGAAGATTTTCGCCGGCCGCGGGATCAAATCGTTCGTCGGGGCCAAGATCGAAAACCTGTCCGTTAACGGACCGGCGGCCAGGGCGACGCTGAGCGACGGGACGGCGCTGGAAGCCGACCGCGTGCTGGTCGCGACGGGCCGGCGGCCGAACACGGCGGAGATCGGGCTGTCGAGCGTGAATTTGATCGTCGATCGCGGATTTGTCCGCGTGAACGATCGCATGGAAACGCCGGTCAAGGATTATTACTGCATCGGCGATGCCAATGGGCGATGCCAGTTGGCGCATGCCGCGTCCGCGCAGGGCGTGGTGGCCGTGGAAAACGCGCTGGGGCACGGGCGAGCGCAGGATTCGCCGGTTCCCAATTGCGTTTACACCTTCCCTGAAGTCGCCAGCGTTGGCATGACCGCCGAGGAAGCGAGGGCGAACGGTCGGCCCATCTCCATCGGATTCTTCCCCCTGTCGCATTTGGGCAAGGCGATGGCCGTGGCCGATAATGAAGGATTCGTTAAAGTGATCCGCGACCGCGAAAGTGGGCAGTTTCTGGGGGCGCACATGATCGGACATAACGTGACCGAATGCATCGCCGCGGCGACGGCGCTGCTGCATCAGAAGGCGTCGATGGTGGACGTGGCGGAGACGATTTTTGCGCATCCGACGATGTCTGAATCATTGAAAGAGGCGGCCGAGGATTCGCTGTCGATGGGGTTGCATCTGCCGCCCAGGAAAGTGATGCGCGTGGCAGGGGGAGTGGCGTGAACATGCGCGTTGAAGAAGTCTTGTCTAAACTGAAGCAACTGGGAGCCGAGGAAGCGGCGGCGCCGCTTCCGGCGAAGGTGAACGCGCATATCCATCTTCCGCCGAATTTTTCGGCGTTTGCAACGGTTGCTCAGGCGGTCGATCTGGCCGCCGAGCAAGGCGTGAGCGTGCTGGGGGCGAGCAACTATTACGATTACGACGTTTACGGCGAGTTTGGAAAGCTGGCCCTGGCTCGCGGGATTTATCCGCTGTTCGGGCTGGAGATCATCGCGATGTCCCAGCCGCTTCGGACGGCCGGGGCGAAAATCAACGACCCGGGAAATCCCGGGAAGATCTACGTCTGCGGCAAGGGGATCACGCGATTTACGCCGATGAACGCCGAGGTAAGCCGCCTGCTGGGGGTCATCCGCAAGAACGATTCGGCGCGGATGAGGCAAATGACGGCCAAGGTTGCCGAGGCGTTTGAGCGCCACGGCGTAATGACGGGATTGGATGCCCAGGCGGTGATCGACCGCATCGTCAAGCGTCATGGATCGCCGCCGGCGCAGGTCTATTTGCAGGAACGGCATGTCTGCCAGGCGTTTCAGGAGCGATTATTTGAACTGGTGCCGGCCGAGGGGCGCATCGCCAAATTGACGGCAATTTTCGGCGCGGCGCCCAAGGCGGGCCCGGACGAGGCGGTGAAAATCCAGGATGAGATTCGCTCCCATCTGATGAAGACGGGGAAGCCGGCGTTCGTGGAAGAATCGTTCTTGTCGCTGGAAGAGGCGTACGAACTGATCGTGCAGCTCGGCGGGATACCATGTTATCCGGTTTTAGCCGATGGGCAGAATCCGGTCAGCGCCTATGAGGCGCCGGTGGAGCGGCTGATCGAGAATCTGAAATCGGCCAAAGTGTGGATGGCCGAGTTCATACCGGTGCGCAATTCGGCGGAAACAATTTTGAAATACGTGCCGGCCATGCGCCGGGCTGGGTTCGTCGTGACCGCCGGGACGGAGCACAACACGCTGGAATTGATCGGGATCGAGCCGACGTGTGCGAAGAGGGTGGCTGTGCCCGAACAAATCATGGCGATTTTTCGGGAGGGAGCGTGCGTGGTGGCGGCGCATCAGCAGTTGAATTTGAACGGACGGGTCGGGTTTACCGACGATCGAGGCCAGTTGAATCCCGCATTCGGGAATCACGACGAAAGAATTCGCAGGTTGGCGAGGATCGGCGCTGCCGCGGTAGCACGCGTCGCCGTGCGCGTTTGAGTCGAAAGCGATTTTATGTCCAGCAAATTATCATCCGTCTCGTTTCAGCCCGGCGACGTTGAGTCGCTCCTGGCCATTTCCCGCCGGTACGGCGCCGATCCGGAATTCTGCCTGGCCGGCGGCGGGAATACGTCGCTCAAGTCCGGCGATCGACTGCTGGTGAAAGCCAGCGGGTTTGCGCTGGCGACGATTGCCCTCGACGGATTTGTCGAGATGGATCGGCGGGCGCTGGCCGATCTGCTGGCCAGCGAATTGCCCGCCGAGCCGAACGCGCGCGAGGAGGCGTTTAAGCAGGCGGTGCTGGCGGCGCGGACGCAGCCAGAGAAGGGTCAGCGGCCGTCGGTCGAGTGCGTGCTGCATAGCCTGCTTCCCCGCCCGCTGGTGGCGCACAGCCATTCGACCTATGTGAACATGATCACCTGCGCCCAAGGCGGCGAGGCAATCGCCCGGAAGCTCTTTGGCGATGACGTGCTCTGGGTTCCATACGTCGATCCGGGGTACGTCCTGGCCAGAACGCTCGATCAATTGCTGAAGCAATATGCCAAACGGACCGGGCGCGACTGCCCCGACGCAGTCTTCATGCAGAACCACGGGTTGATCGTCTGCGGCAATAGCGCGGCCCAGATCGAGCGGCAGACGGATCAGCTCATCGCCAAAATCCAGCGGCATCTGGCGACCACACCGGCCGCCGAGCCGTTCGGGCCGGTCACGAGACTGGACCCGGCGGCGGCGCGGAACCTGGTGATGAAGATCGCGCCGGCCCTGCGCGGGTTGCTGGCCGGTTCGGAGACACTGAAAGTGGTCACGTTCCGGGATTCAATCGAAGTGCTCGATCTGGTCGGATCGGCTCAGGGCAAGGCGATTGCCGACGGCGGGCCGCTGACGCCGGACCAGATTGTCTATTGCAGGTCCTTCCCGCTCTGGTTTGAAGCGACGGGTTTGGAGGCGGCGGCGGAGTTGGTCGGGAGACTGGCCAAGGCGATCGACGATCATCGCTCGCGGCGCGGGACGCCGCCGACCATCGTGCTGGTGGGGGGGCTGGGGATGTTCTCGCAAGGGGATGATTTTGCCTCAGCGGACACGGCGGGGCGCATTTTTCTCGATGCGATCAAGGTGATGAGCGGCGCCCAGCGGCTCGGCGGCGTGAATCGGCTGACCGAGGCGCAGTATCGGTTCATCGAGGAATGGGAAGTGGAATCGTATCGGAAGAAAGTGTCCGCCGGCGCTGCGACGGCCGGGCGGGCGGCGGGGAAAGTGGCGCTGGTGACCGGCGCGGCGCAGGGTTTCGGGTTTGAAATATCGCGGGATTTGGCGGTCCAGGGCGCACACGTGGCGCTGGCGGACGTGAACGTCGAAGGGGTGAAGCAGGCTGCCGGCCAGATCGCCGCAACCGCCGGGGCAGGGAGGACTGTGGGCCTGACGATCAACGTCACCGAGGGAGCGTCGGTGGAAGAGGCGGTCTATCAGGCGGTCCGCCGGTTTGGCGGGTTTGATCTGCTGGTCTCTAACGCCGGCGTGTTGCGGGCCGGAAGCGTCAAGACTCAGCCGGAACGCGATTTCGACCTGGTGACGGCGGTCAACTACAAGGGATATTTCGTCTGCGTGCAGAAGGCGTCGCCGATCATGGCGATGCAGCATATCGCCAAGCGGGACTATTGGAGCGACGTCATTCAGATCAATTCCAAGAGCGGGTTGCAGGGATCGAACCGGAACGGCGCGTATGCGGGGAGCAAGTTCGGCGGCATCGGGCTGACGCAATCGTTCGCACTGGAGTTGGTTGAAGACGGCATCAAGGTGAATTCGATCTGCCCGGGCAATTTCTTCGATGGCCCGCTCTGGTCGGACCCGGATAACGGGCTCTTCGCGCAATATCTCCGCAGCGGCAAAGTGCCCGGCGCCAAGACGATCCAGGACGTGAAAAAAGCGTACGAGTCGAAGGTGCCCATGGGCCGCGGCTGTTCGACGGCGGACGTCATGAAGGCGATCTATTATCTGATGGATCAGAAATTCGAAACCGGACAAGCGCTGCCGGTGAGTGGCGGGCAGGTCATGCTTAGCTAGGGTTGGCGTAAACTGCGAGCACAACCCGAAGAGTTTTACCGCGAAGGCGCGAAGGACGCGAAGTTGCGCGAAGAAAGAATAGATCGAGGTATGATTTCTTCGCGCAACTTCGCGTCCTTCGCGCCTTCGCGGTTAAGCTTTTTCCGAGGTGGATAATGAAAAATGAGACGGCGACGCTTCCGCGCACGCAATGCGCGGTTCAACTGGTCGGGCCGGGGCAGTTGAAATTGAATGATGCCAAAGAGGTGTTTGGGCCGGGGCCTTACCAGATTCTGGCCAAGGTGGAGTGCGTCGGGCTTTGCTTTTCGGATCTGAAATTGCTTAAGCAATTCTCGGCCCATGCCCGCAAGAGCGAGATCACGGGTGGATTGTCGCAGGAGGTGCTGAAAGACATTCCCAGCTACGTGCCGGGGGATAAGCCGACCGTGCCGGGGCACGAGGTGACTTGCCGGATCGTCGCGGTGGGCGGGAAGGTGACCAGGCACAAGGTGGGAGAGCGATGCCTGGTGCAGACCGATTATCGCGATCTGCCGACGGCCAATTCCAACGCGGCGTTCGGATACAACTTCGAGGGCGGATTGCAGGAATACGTGCTGATGGACGAGCGCGTGGTCGTCGAGCCGGGAACCGGCGAGCGACTGCTCATCCCCGCTCCGGAGGACCTGAGCGCGTCGGCCATCGCGCTGGTCGAGCCGTGGGCGTGCGTGGAGGATTCGTACGTGAATCGAGAACGGCAAACGATTAAGGCCGGCGGGAGATTGCTCGTGGTCGCCGACGCCGGACACAAAATCGAGGGATTGGCCGAGGCGATCGGCAAAAGTACGCCGGGATCGATCACGGCGATTGTGGCTGACGCAGCGCAGAAGCGGGTGATCGGATCACTCAAACCATTGGCCGCGTCGGCCGATGACGTGGCCTCGCTGGCGAACGAAGGATTCGACGACATCATCTACTTCGGCGCCGACAAAGAGAAAATCGATGTCCTGAACGACAAGCTCGCGCCGCGGGCGATCTTCAATGTCGTGCTGGGCGGAAGAAAGATCGGCAAGCCGGTGTCGGCGGGCATCGGGCGCGTGCACTACGGCATGACGCGATGGATCGGAACGACGGGAAATGACGCAGCCGAATCGTACAAAAATATTCCGGCCACCGGAGAGATTCGCCCGGGGGAGAAGATGCTGGTCGTCGGCGCCGCCGGGCCGATGGGACAAATGCACGTCATTCGCACGGTCTGCTCGGGAATCAAGGACGTGTCGATCGTCGGAATAGACGTGGATGATGCGCGCCTCGAGGCGCTGGCGAAGAAGGCCGAGCCGCTGGCCAAGGCCAATGGCGTGTCGATGAAGCTCGTGAACAGCCGGAAGACCCCGGTTACGGAGAAGTTCAGCTATTTCGCGCTGATGGCGCCGGTGGGCGCGCTGGTGGCCAGCAGCGTGCGCGATAGCTTGCCGGGTTGCCTGATCAACATCTTCGCCGGTATTCCGGCGCCGACGAAGCAGGACCTCGATCTGGATGCCTACATCGCCAATCGCTGTTACATGTTCGGCACGAGTGGATCGGTCATTAGCGACATGAAAATCGTGTTGCGGAAGGTAATCCAGCGGCAACTGGATACGAATCGCTCGGTGGACGCCATTTCCGGAATCGCCGGGGCCGCCGACGGAATCGCGGCGGTGGAAAACCGCACGCTGGCCGGGAAGATCATCGTCTATCCGATGCTGCACGACGTCGGATTGATCCCGCTGTCGGAATTGCCCAAGCGTTTCCCGACGGTGGCGGCGAAGCTGGATAACGGCGCCTGGTGCCTGGCGGCGGAGCAGGAATTGCTTCGGGTGGCGGGGAAGTAAGCAAGGAAGCCGGCGCGAGGCGCCAACGAAAAAGGCCCGGAACTTTCGGGCCTTCGCGAAGTATGCGGATGCTTGAATGTTGACGAAGAAGCAGCGATCCGCTTCGTTACCGGTCGGTGTCAATGGTTCATCTTGAGCAGTTCCGCGCGAAGTGGGGGCACAAGCAATCCGTCCACGAGCTTCACAAGGAAATTAGGGTCCGTGCGGAAAAACGAGTCATTCAAGATGCGCGCCGAGCTGAAATAAAACTGGCGGGCAGTCAACCTAAAGAGGTTACTCGGCAACGTTGACGCGAGCCGCGAAGAATTCGGTTGCGGCATTCTTGTCGGCGGTTCCATCCGCCACGGCGAGCGTGATGGCTTCCATTTCTATTTCGTCGATTCCGTCCGTGTCGATGCCGTTCAATTCCAGAAACGTCAAGGCGGCGTGGGCGGCGGCGCGTTTGTTGCCATCGACGAAGCCGTGATTCTTTGCAAGGTGAAACAAGTACGCGGCAGTCATTTCCGCCAAGGTCTTGTGGAGGTATTCGCCCCCAAAATGTTGTTGCGGCTGCGCGATCGCAGACTCGATAAGTGTGATGTCCCGAATGCCATTTGATCCGCCGAACCGTTCGATTTGGCGAGCGTGCAACCGCAGCACTTGATCGAGCGTGAGGAAGATCAAATCATCCATTACGGAGCGAAGTTTACTTTTCAGCAAGCCGCTTGAACATACGGCCAAATCGCTTTTCAACCTTAGATGCGACGGCGCTGAAGCGTTGCTCGATTTCCTTTTCGCTTACGGGTTCAAGAATAATCTTGCGCCCGTCGGACGTGAGCTTCAGCGGGGTTTTCTCGTCGATTTCCAGCATGTCGAGGATCGGCCGGTCGATGATAATGGCCAGCGAGTTGCCCTGGCGGGTTAGATGCTTGAGTTTCATGGTCGCCCTTTCGTCAAACCCCAGTGAATTACGGCGTCAAAGCCGACTCTCTACGTAAATACCTTCGTCATACTATAGTACGTACATGAGAATGCAAATGTTTTGCGTCGATTTTTGCAGAAGAAATTTTAGCGGTCTTTAACTCGAATATAAATAATCACTTACGTCAGGCAAAAGAATTGCATTCGTTTTTCACGGTCGTTTTGCGCGCCTAATGACTGCCCATGAATACGCATGAATCTTCGGAAATTGGTGCGCCGCTGCTGGTCAGGAGTGGGAGGCCGAAAAGGAGGGATCCATCTCGTCGTAAGAACATCTACAACATCCGTGTCCAAAATAGCCCCCATACTCGAATTATTCTGCGAGGAGAGTCCAAGAATCCGCTGCGATTTATTGGGCAATTCTGCCGCTGGGTATTCTCCCTACTCTGTTGGGCAGAGTAACGAGAGCATTGCGGTTGTCGCCGGTCATGATCAAAAGACGTTGCCCTGTTTCGGGCGGCGTCGGGTTCTGTGCGGGCTTGAAATGGGGATGGGGGACGGTTAGATTGCGTCGGGTGTTGGACGCCAGAGCCGGTCATTCCGATGAACAGCAATTCCGCCAAGGCACAAGCAAATCCTGCGAGTCGAGTAGCGCAGGGACGCGTGGGATTTTTGGGGGTTTTCGGGCTGGCCTGGGCGCAGCGCGAACTCATCTATCGCCTGACACGGCGCGAAATTGAATCTCGATATCGCGGATCGATTCTTGGATTGGTCTGGCTGCTTTTGATCCCGCTGTTCATGCTCGGCGTGTACACCTTGGTGTTCAGGGGGATTTTCCACTCGCGCTGGGAAGGGACCGACTCGCCGTTTTTCCTGATTCTTTTCTCCGGGCTGATCCTGGCCAATATATTCAGCGAATGTGTGGGGCGGGCGCCGGGGCTGGTGTTGGGAAACGTCGCCTACGTCAAGCGGGTGGTTTTTCCATTGGACATTTTGGCGTTCGTGACCCTGGGGGCGGCGCTGTTCGATGCGGTGGTGAGCTTTGCGGTTCTGTTTGCAATTTACGTCCCGCTGTTGGGATTGCCGCCGGCATCGGCGCTGTGGCTTCCGGTGGTGACGATGCCGCTGATCTTGTTGACGCTGGGGCTGGTTTGGATCGTGGCGGCGCTGGGGGTTTATCTGCGCGATCTGCGCCAGGTGGTGATGGTGGTGCTGATGGCGCTGCCGTTCCTGTGCCCGCTGTTTTTTCCCCTGACGGCGTTTGGCCATTTCGGGGCGTGGACGGCGCGGGTGATCAAGCTGAATCCGTTGACGATTCCGCTGATTGAGCTGCGCCAGATTTTGTTTTTCCATCAGACGCCGGACTGGATCGAATGGGCGGGGTATGCGCTGGTGGCGTGGTCGGTGGCGTATTTGGGGCTGGCCTGGTTCCGATACGCCCAGAGGGGGTTTGCCGATGTCGTCTGATTCAAACTTGGCGGTGCAGGTGCGCGGGCTGGGCAAGGCGTTCCAGATTTATTCCAGGCCGGAGGACCGCCTGAAGCAGCTTTTGTTCGGCAAGCGGCGGAAGTTCTATCGGGAGTTCTGGGCGCTGCGCGACGTGGACCTGGAAGTCCACCGGGGCGAAACCGTGGGGATCGTGGGCCGAAACGGATCGGGCAAGAGCACGCTGCTGCAAATGGTCTGCGGCACGTTGACGCCGACGTGCGGCGAACTGGACGTGCGCGGCCGGGTGGCGGCGCTGTTGGAGCTTGGCACGGGATTCAATCCCGAATTCACGGGCCGCGAGAACGTCTTTCTGAACGGCGCCATCCTCGGTCTGGGCCGGCGGGACATGGAAAGGCGATTCGATGCCGTGTGCGCCTTCGCCGACATCGGCCAGTTCCTGGAACAGCCTGTCAAAACATATTCCAGCGGCATGTACGCCAGGCTGGCGTTTGCGGTGGCCATCAGCGTCGATCCGGACGTTCTGATCATCGACGAGGCCTTGAGCGTCGGCGACGAGGCGTTTCAGCGAAAATGCTTTGGCCGGATCGAGCAGATTCGCGATTCGGGCGCCGCCGTGCTTTTCGTATCGCATTCGGCGGGAAACGTCATCGAGCTCTGCGACCGCGCGGTGCTTCTGGACCAGGGCCAAAGGTTGCTGACCGGCAAGCCCAAGATCGTTGTCGGTCAATATCAAAAGCTGGCGTATGCGCCGTCCGATCAGCGCGAAGCGATTCGCCAGGCCATCGTCGACATGGACAAGGGATTCACCCCGCCCGCGCCGGCGGCCGCCACCGATGGGACGGCGGCGAATGCGGCCACGGCTAAACCGGACACCGCAACGGAACCCGCCTTTTACGATCCATCGCTGCAACCGGCCAGCACAACGCATTACGTGACCCAGGGCGCGGAGATTGTTGACCCCATGCTCCTCGATTCGGCGGGGCGAAAAGTCAACGTGCTGCACAGCAACGTGGAATACGTGTATGCATACACCGCGAATTTCACGGCGCGGGCGTTCGGCGTGCGGTTCGGGATGTTCGTCAAGTCGATCACGGGCGTGGAGATCGGCGGGTTGATGTCGCATCAGTTGGGGCAGGGAATCGATTGCGTCGAGGCCGGCACGAAGGTCGCCGTGCGGATTCGGCTTCGAGCCGCGCTGGCGCCGGGCGTGTATTTCTTAAACGCGGGATTGGTGGGATCGGTCGACGGTCAGGAAACGTATCTGCACCGGATTTTGGATGCGGTGATGTTCCGGGTGGTGGGGGACAGCCCGCCGCTGGTCAGCGGGTACGTGGATTTCTCGGCGGTTCCGTCGAAAAGCAACGTGGAGTTGGTGCACTATTCGGCCAAGCAAGGGCCGGCGGAATTCGCGGCATCGGGGGAGGGGCGGGCGGGGCGTTCATGAGTCACCCTCTGGTCAATGCGGATTCGGCGTCATCGGCCCCGGTGGAGGTGGACCTCGGCCACGCGGTTATGCCGCGTCGGGCAATTCTCATCCTGGGGATGCACCGCAGCGGAACCAGCGCGCTGACCAAGGTGTTGAATTTGTGCGGGCTTGATTTGCCCGCCGATCTGTTGCCGGGTTTCCCCGACAACGATCGCGGCTTTTTTGAGCCGAGGAAAGTGATCGGCCTTCACGACGTGATGCTCGAGGCGTTGGGGTCGAGCTGGGACGACCTGGGCGGAATTCCAACGGCGCGGCTGGTGGGGCCGGAAACGGCGGATTATCGCCACAGACTGCTCGAGGCGTTGCGAGAGGATTTGGGCCAGAGCCGGCAGTTTGTGATCAAGGACCCGCGGCTCTGCCGGCTGATGCCGCTGTGGCGGTTGATATTGGCGGAGTTTGGGGCCCAGCCGTCGTGTGTTCTGGTGATTCGCAACCCGCTGGACATCGCCGCTTCGCTGGAAGCACGAAATAAATTCCCCACCGCCAAGTCGCTGGTCTTATGGGTGCGCCATTTTCTGGATTCGGAGCGTCATACGCGGGATTTGCCGCGGACGTTTGCCAGCTATGACGCTCTGCTGGAAAACTGGAAGGCGACGGTCCGGCGGATCGAGCAGGATTTGTCGCTGGGCCTGAGCTCCCGCAGCGCCCAGACCGAGACACAGATCAGGGAGTTCCTAGAGCCGACGCTTCGTCATCATCTCCACTCGGCGCAGACATGGGACGAATCGGACATTTCACAGGCGGTCCGGCGCGCCTTTGCGTGGGGCGAACGCGCGGTGGCCGGCGAGGCGGTGGACAGCGCGGAATTGGATGAAATCGGGGCGGAGATCGACCGCGCGGCGGCGATCTTTGCGCCGGTCGTCAGGGCCCAACAGGCGGCGCTGGCTCGAGCGGGCCGAGTCGCGGAGGATCAGGCCAAGTCGATCACCGAGCAGTCGAAGCAGGCTGCCCTCGAACTAGAGCGCCAATCCAAGGAAGGCGAACGGCGCGCCCTGGAGTCGAGCCAACGGATCGCCGCTGCGCAGCAGCAGGCGCAGGAAGCCGAGGATCGCGCCGTCGAAGCCCATCGACAGACCGCCGCCGCACAGCAGCAGGCGAAGCAAGCCGAGGATCGCGCCGTCGAAGCCCATCGACAGATCGCCGCCGCACAGCAGCAGGCCGAGCGGCGCGCCGTCGAAGCCCATCAACGGATCGCGGTTGTGGAGCATCAGATCGCCGAAGTTCGCCGGCTGAACGAAGAATTGACGCAGAAGTTGGACGCGCAGCGCGCGGCTGCCGATCAACTGCGCGATGCCGCGGCGGCGCGCGACAGAGACCTGGCGGCGTTTCGAAACCAGGTGGATCGGTTTCAAGCCTCCTTTTCCTGGCGCGCGACTGCTCCGCTTCGATTTGGCGTACGGCTGCTCCAGAGTTTGAGGACCGACACGCGATTCAGCGGAACTAACGGGATGAGCAAGAGCCAATTCCGGCGGGCCCGACGGCGCGTGGCGGCGACCGGGCTTTTCGATCCCGAGTACTACCTGTCGCGCTATGCCGACGTGGCGGCGGCCCAGATCGATCCGTTGGATCACTACGTGCTCCACGGCCGGGCGGAAAAACGCGATCCGCATCCGCTGTTCCATTCAGGGTTCTATCTTGACAAGTATCCCGACGTGGCCGCAACCAACTTTGATCCGCTTCTGCATTATGCTGAATATGGAGCCCGCGAACGGCGCTCGCCCAATCGGTTCTTTGATTCCAATTATTATCTGGAGCGTTACCCCGACGTGGCCGCGGCGGGGATGAATCCGCTGCACCATTATTGCCTGGCGGGGTGGCGCGAAAATCGAAATCCGCACCCGCTGTTCGACGGCGCGTATTACCTGCGGCGGTATCCCGAAGTGGCCAAGGCCAAGCTCAATCCCCTGCTGCACTATTTGCGATGGGGGATTTTGGAGCGGAGAAACCCCAACCCGTGGTTTGACGTTGGCTGGTATCTGGAACGTTATCCGGACGTGGCGGCGGCGGGGATCGACGCGCTGGAACATTATATTTGCCGGGGCGCGGCCGAGGGACGCGATGCCGGGCCGGTTTTTAACACCACCTATTACCTTCAGGAACACCCGTGGCTGATCGCCGAGGGCGTGAATCCACTGATCCATTGGGTGACGGAATTGGCCTCGGGGCGGGCCACGGAAAGGTATTGGAATCGTCCCACGCCGCTGCGCCGGAATTTGCGTCCGGGGCGCGCGGATGCGACTGCGGCCGTCGCAAACCTGAAGCACAAGCCGCTGATTTCCATCCTGATTCCGACCTTCAATACGCCGGTGAGATACCTGAAGGCGGCGGTCGATTCGGTGATGGCGCAGACCTATCCCAATTGGGAACTGTGCATCTGCGATGATAGCTCGGAGGAAGAATCGACGCTGGCGGCATTGCGGGAACTGGAGCGCGGCCCGGATCGGCGAATTCGCGTGAGCTACCGCGCCGCCAACGGCGGCATTTCGCGGGCAAGCAACGACGCCCTGGCAATGGCGCGCGGCGATTACGTCGCCATGCTGGATCACGATGACGAGCTCTTGCCGGATGCGCTGCTGAGAATCGTACAGTCGATCGACCAGGACCCGGACGTCGACGTTCTCTATAGCGACCAGGCCTATATGTCGGCCGAAGGCGAGGAGCAGGAGCCGCTTCTGAAGCCCGATTGGTCTCCGCGCCTGCTTTGGGGGGTGATGTTCGTCGGACATCTGCTGGTCGTGCGGCGGGAGGTGGCCAGCGCGGTCGGCGGATTCCGTCCGCAATTCGACAATGTGCAGGATTTTGAATTCATGCTTCGGGTAAGCGAAAAGACCCGCCGCATCCGGCACGTCCCGGAGATTTTGTACTTTTGGCGCCGCGCGCAGGGAAGCGTGTCGCGGAAGGGCGACGCGAAGGGCGGCATTCCGGCGCGTCAGGCGCAGGCGGTCAACGCGCATCTGCGCCGGATCAAAGTCAGCGCGATCGCCGAACCCGACGACCAACATGCGCATCGTTTGAAGCTGGGGCCGCCCAAAAGTGCCGCGCAACCGCCGATCAGCGTTTTCGTCCGCCCTTGCGGGAATGCGAGCGCGCTGAATCGTTGCCTGGATTCGATTCTTTCCAAAACGCGATATGAGGAGTTCCAGGTTTTTGTCGTCGGCGATCAGCGCCCATCGGATGACCTGGATCGGTTCGGCGGGAGAGTAAAGATCCTGCCGGCCGATCCGATGCTGGATCGAATCGACGAACCGGATGATATTGCAGGCGATTTCTGGGTTTCGATGAGCGCCGAGTTGGAAATTCTGTCGCCGGATTGGCTGGCGCAGATGGTTTTCGCCGCGTCGTTGCCGGAGGCGATGTACGTTTGTCCGCTGCTGTTGCAGCCGGGCGGCACGACCGTCGAGGAGGCCGGACTGATTTTGGGGTTGGATGGCTCGGTCGGCCGGGCGCTGCGAGGCTGGTTGGCAGATTCGGACGGATACGCCGGTTCATTGACCTGCATGCGCGAGGTGTCGGCGGTTTCGGACTGGTGCGTGATGGCGTCGCGCCAGACGGCGCTCCTGCGCGCGCCGGATGAAGAGGCGTACCAGAGCGGGTGGCATCGGATGGCGCATCGATCGGCATATTTCGGCGGGAAGTCGGGCTGGAATTTGTATGCGCCGCGGGCGGTGCTGCGGCGGACCCTGTCGGCCCCGGCCGTCGGGGCGGCCGCCGAGGCCGAGCGGATTGACCGCATGTTGTTCGCCGATTTGTGCCATCGGGCAATCGAGCGAGGCGATCCTTTTCACAATCTGAATTTCAGTAGGGTTGGCTCCGGATATCTGTAATGGCAATATGAAGGCGCTACTAATCCATCACGCGGTTGGACCGCAGCACGTGCTGCAAATCTCTCATGTGGCCAAGGGCTTGTCGGATCGCGGCGTGGATGCCGTCGTTGCCGTGCCGGGGACAGCGGCGGCGCTGGGAGAAATCGGGCCGATCAAAATCAGGGCGGTCGAATTTCCCCAGGCATTTGCGGGAGATTTTGGTTTTCCGGGCGGTGGAGGTCCGGATATCGTTCATGCCTGGACGCCGCGCGAGCACGTGCGGGAATTGACCGAGCACGTGGCGGGGCGATTCGGCTGTCCGTACGTCGTTCATTTGGAAGACAACGAGCAGGCGGTGACCGAAGATGAATTGTTCGATCACGGTCGTGGCGATTGGCGTGGGGCGCCGCCGGCGTTGATCGACGTGATCGTGGCGCACCACCGATCCCATCCGACGCGGGCGCGGCGATTTTTGGAAAACGCCGCGGGGGCGACGCTGCTGATGGATCGGCTGGCCGAACACCTGCCCGCCGGAATCCCTCACCTCACTTTCTGGCCGGGATACGACGCAATTTTCGCCGATCCGCCCTCGCGCCGCGCGGCGCGGGCATCGTTCGGCTTGGCGGATGACGAGGTCGCGCTGGTCTATACCGGCAACATTCATTGGTCGAATCTGGCGGAGATTCACAGCCTGGCGATGGCCCTGGTGCTGCTGAAGCGACAGGGCATGCGCGTGAAGCTGCTTCGGACGGGATTGAGTCATGCCCCCGCGCCGTGGGATGGGCTGGCGGAATTGAAATCGGTGGTGGTGGAACTGGGATTCCTGCCGCGGCAGCGCGTGCCCGAATTGCTCGCCGCCGCCGACGTGCTGGTGCAGCCGGGGGAGTCCAACCGGTTCAACGATTATCGATTTCCTTCGAAATTGCCGGAATTTCTGGTCAGCGGGCGGCCGGTCATTTTGCCTCGCACCAACCTGGGCAATTTTCTTACGGATGGAGAAAACGCGCTTTTGCTTGAAACCGGCCAGGCGACGGAATTGGCGCGGAAGATTCGCACGCTCGCCCAGGACCCCGATCTGGCCGAGCGATTGGGCAAGGCAGGGCGGCAGTTTGCGATGGAAAAGCTGAACTGGGAAAAAACCGTTCCGCCGATTTACGAGTTTTACCAGCGCGTTTTGGCCGATGGAACGTCAAAGGCCGCTCGATCCGGGAAGAATGCGGCGCCGCAATATCCGCCCGACGTGCCGGTGAAGCTCATCGCGTTTTATCTGCCGCAATTTCATCCGATTCCGGAAAACGACAAATGGTGGGAACCGGGATTTACGGAATGGACCAACGTCAGGCGGGCCAAGCCGAATTTCGCGGGACACGTCCAGCCGAACCTGCCGACGGAGCTGGGTTTTTACGATCTGCGCGATCCGGAGGTGATGCAAAAGCAGGCGAAGCTGGCTCGCGAGCACGGGATATTCGGCTTTTGTTACTACTACTATTGGTTCAACGGCAAACGGCTGTTGGAAGCGCCGGTGGATCGGATGCTGGCCAGCGGACAGCCGGATTTCCCGTTCTGCCTCTGCTGGGCCAACGAGAACTGGACGCGGCGTTGGGACGGACAGGATTCCGAGGTGCTGATGCTCCAGCAATACTCCAATGACGCCGACGAGCGATTCATCCGGGACGTTTTGCCGTTCTTGCATGATCGGCGCTATATTCGCGTGAACGGCAAACCGCTGCTGATGGTCTACCGCGTCGATCAGCTTCCGGACGCCAAGCAGACGGCCGAACACTGGCGTCGCGTGGCGATGGAGAACGGATTGCCGGGTTTGCACCTGACCGCGGTGCAGAGTTTTGGGATCGGCGATCCGCGCGCGTACGGGTTTGACGCCGCCGTGGAATTTCCGCCCCATGCGCCGCATAAGGTCATCGACCGCGGCTCCTGGCCGGAGTTGAACGAGAATTTCGCGGGTTATCTGGAAGACTACACGCTGGTGTCCGAAGAATACGTGAGGCGCCCGCCGGTCGGATATCCGTGGTATCGGGGCATAATGCCCGGCTGGGACAACACGCCGCGCCGGCTTGAGTCGGCGCACGTATACGTGCATTCGTCACCGCGGGTCTACGAGGCGTGGCTGCGGCAAATAGTCGGCCAGGCGCTGGCCCAGCCCGGACAGGCGCCGCTCGTGTTCGTCAACTCCTGGAACGAATGGGCGGAGGGCGCGCATCTGGAACCCGACCAATGGCATGGGCGCGCAAATCTGGACGCGACGCTTGGCGGATTGGCGATGGGGATCGCCGATGATGCGCGCCGACGCCGGTTCAAAGCCGCTGCCGACACGATCATTCATCATCTTCGTCGAATGGCCTCGTCGGGCGTCTCGACGCCCAGCGACGTGACCTTCACGGAAGGGTCGCAGGCCGCCGATGAGCCGCTTGCCGTCGTGGCGACGCCGGCGGCCAGGTCGCGGGTCTGGACGGACCCGGCCGCATTGGCGGCGGCGGCGGCGAAATATGAGATGACGTTCAAGGTCCCCCCCCTCAGCTACGCGACGGTTTCCGATTTCTGCGACAGCGTCGATCATTTGCGGCCATTGGCGACGGCTAATGGCGATTTGAAGGACGTTCAGCGCCCGTGGGTGCTGAAGGCGATTCTGGGCCGCGTCCCGCGCGGAGGAAGGTTGCTGGAGATCGGGGCGGGCGAGCCGCTGGTCGCCGATTTGCTGCGTTGTCTGGGTTATGAGGTGTGGATCGTCGATCCTTATGACGGCACCGGCAACGGGCCGCGGGAATTCGAGCGATTTGAGCGCGAGTATCCGGGGCTTCGGTTCGTCCGCGATCTGTTCTCCGATCGCTTGCAAATCCCCAAGAAAAGCTTTGATTGCATTTACTCGATCTCGGTTTTGGAGCACGTGCCGACCGATTTGCTGCCGGGACTTTTTGCCGGTCTCAGAAAATTCCTGAAAAACGCCGGATTAAACCTGCATGCGATCGATCACGTGCAAAAGGGGCCGGGCGATGCCGCGCATCTGGAAAAACTGCGGCTCATGGTGGAGGGATTTGGGTTGGGGGCCGGGAACCTGGACAGAATGCTTCAAACGCTGCGCGGCGATCCGGAAACCTATTACCTTTCCGCCGAGAGCCACAACCGCTGGCGCGGGAACGCCAAGTACTCGCAATTTCCCATGCGCGTCTGCGTGAGCATTCAGACCTGCGGTATCGCGGATATGATCGCCGATCCGAACGCGAATTGCCGCGACGCCCGCATCACCACCGATGCGACGGCTTGAATCTCCAACATGAGGGACGTCACCCGCGAAATTCTGAATAGCAGCGACAGGTCCAGCCCCACCGTTGGACGATTATCCGCCCATCACCTATCGGTTGCCTAATTCGCGGGTTTATCGCCGCAACTTCGCGGCGACGGGGCTCTTTGCATCGATGAAACGCAGAAGCCGGTGTTGCCAGTGCTTGGCGTAGGCCACGCCGATCCGCTTGGTTTTCAAGATTCGGGGGCGGTAATCGGGATCGGATTCGAAAAAGATTTCGTCACCGGTCAGGTCCGAAGCGTTGTCGGCGCGGGTGATCCGAAACGCGCGGGCGAGTTTTCCCGGGCCGGAGAGATCGGCTTGCCAGCCGTCGAGGGGTTCGGCGGCTCGGAAGAGCACGGCCTCGGCATCGCCGGGGACTCCGACGATCACGTTGAACATGTCGTACATGCCGTAGATGAAATAGACATACGCGCGCCCGGGGGGGCCGAACATGACTTCCGTGCGGGCGGTGCGGCCTTTGGAGGAATGGGACGCCAAGTCTTTCGGACCGAGATAGGCTTCGGTTTCGATGATTCGCGCGCGGAGAATTTGGCCGCCGAGCCGGCGGTTCATGATGACGCCGAGCAACTGTTTCGCGACGTCCATCGCCGACTGTTCGAAGAAACGCACTCCTAGCCGCGTTTGGGACAAATCGGGGGATGAAAAGCTTTGCGGCATTGGCGTTGGCAATCCTCGGTCGAGCTGCAAGACAGTGGAAGCGTAAATAGGTTATCGCCACGGTTGAGGCGTATGCTGAAAGTGAATCGTAGAAGAAATCCATCGCCCTCAGCAACAAGCATCCCTTCAATTACATATCAGCAGGATCAGCACCCACATTTGGGCATTCTGCCCAAATAAGGGCAGCGCGATTACTTCACCCCATTCGGCATCGGCCTGCTTAACCCCATCAACTTCAGTTATCAAAATGGCTTACGGATGCTTGATCGAGTTTTTCCCGCCGCCGGCGCGCCGATTGCACTGAGGTGTGCGGTCAAATAAGTGCAACGGAAAGCCTGCATGAGCGAACAGAGGCGACGACTTTGCGAGAACATCAATTCTCGCCTGGATGAGATGGAAGATCGCATCCAGCAGGTTCGAGAGGGCATCAGCGCCGCTTCCATGAAGATCGGCCGCGCGGTGCATGCGAAGCTGGACGAAGCGAAACGGCGAGCCGAAATGCGCAACAGACAATTCCAGCAGGAGCGAGCGCAGGTGAACTTGAAAGTCAAGCGGGACCTGGAGATCGCTCAGGAGAAGCTTGAGGGCTGGAAGGCGTCCCGCGACGCGGAGAAGCTTTCGCGACATGCCGAAAACGCCGAGCAACACGCGCTGGCAGCGATTATAGACGCCTGCGATGCGATGGACGAAGCGGAACTTGCGTCGCTGCAGGCGTTGGAGGCCCGGATGACCGCCGATGCGGCGGCAAATGAAGGTTCGGCATAGAGAACTTCCGTTGGGGAAAGGAGCCGGCTGTGAACGTGGCGATTGGGACGAATACAAACGAGCGAAATGAGCAATGCAATCCCATGCCGCCCGGCACAGGGATCGGCAGCCATAGTAGCCGGCTGGACGACCAGGTCTTGCCGATCCTGGCACATGAGTTGCGCCAACCGCTTAGCGCGATACTCCTGGCATTGGGGACGGAGCAACTTGAATGCAGCGATAAAACGGCCGCTCGGGAGGCACGCGACATCGCCCACCATGAGGCGTTGCACATGTCGCAGATCATCAGCGACCTGCTGGATGTTTGCTCTGACAAACGCGGCAGGCCGCATCTCCACCTGGAGCCGGTGGATCTGGCGGTGATCGTCCATCGATCAATCGCGACCTCCCGAGCGAGCCTCGATGCCGGTGGCCATCGCCTCTCGGTGTCGCTGCCGCCCGATCCGGTCTCCTTAATGGCAGATCCGTCACGATTGGAGCAGATCCTGACGAACCTTCTGACCAACAGCGCCAAGTACACAGGACCTGGCGGGCACATCTACGTGAGCGCCGACGTGTGCAGCGATGTGGTCGTTATTCGGGTGCGCGACAATGGGAGGGGAATCAGCCCAGACCTGCTTGCTCGCATCTTTGACCTGTACCAGCGGGGGAACCATCCGGAGGAGCGCGGGCTAGGTCTTGGCCTGGCACTGGTGAAGTCTCTGGTGGAACTGCACGGAGGAAGCGTCGCCGCCTACAGCCAGGGTTTGGGAATGGGCTCCGAGTTCGTCGTCCGCTTGCCGGTAAGCCGCAAAATGGAAACCGTTGCAGATGGCAAGCGCGATGAAGAGCTGCCCTGGCCCGATATTGGAGCGATAGGCAATGAGGAATTCCTGACAGCTTTTTGAGAGGAGAAACGTCGTGACCTTCCAAGCAGAAAGAGAGTACCAGCACTTCGGAGAGACCGCGGGCTGCACCGACCACGACCACGACCTAGCCCACGAGTTGAGCAAGGAACTCGACGCCCTTTGGCGCTACGACCAGTACATCGCCAACGCGGAGGGTTGCCCGGACATTCAGGCGCTGTGGCACGATTTCAAGCGGCAGGGCCAAGCGGACGTCCAGCGGCTCAAGAACCTGATCGCGGCGGAAATCGAGAAGGGTTGTTTTTGAACGGGAGCCAAAAATGAGCAAGACGAAATCCGTGAAAGTCATTCGTAGCGTTGCGCCGTTGACGGGACAGGAGGCCCACGAGATCCAGGCGTATGGATCGGTGGTCGCCATGCCGATTGCCCTCGCCGAGGAGACGCGGCGCACCAGCGCGGACAACCTGAATCAGTTGCTGGCCGACACTATTACGCTCCGCGACCTGTACAAGAAGCACCACTGGCAGGTGTCCGGCCACACTTTCTATCAGCTTCACTTGCTGTTTGATAAGCATTTTGGTGAGCAGAGCGAGTTGGTCGACACGATCGCCGAGCGAATCACGATGCTGGGTGGCATCAGCATCGCGATGGCCGCGGACGTGGCCGAAATGACGCTGATCCCCCGGCCGCCCAAGGGGCGAGAGGAAGTGCCCGTTCAGATTTCGCGCCTGGTGCACGCGCACGAGATCGTGCTTGAGGAAGCGCGCACGATGGCGCGGCAGGCGGATCGGAACGGGGACGACGGGACCAACGATTTGCTGGTCAGCAACGTCATTCGCACGAACGAAAGCCAAGTCTGGTTCGTCGCCGAACACGTGGTCGATGAGCCTCTGGTCCGCGCGGAGGGACAGGAAACCGAATAACCGGCCTGCTTGCCGAGGACGAGCGGCAGGCAAGGCACGAATCGTAAATTCGCGCTGCGGCATCGCAGGCGCCGCGGCGCGGAGTTTTTCAAAACAGGGCCTGCGAAGGAGCAGATCAGATGAAAAGCGATTCAGAACTGCAAAACGACGTCGAAGCCCAACTTCTATGGCAGCCGGAGGTGAACGCGGCGCATATCGGGGTCGCGGCCAAGAACGGTGTCGTGACGCTTACCGGCCAGGTGGAACACTACGCACAAAAAGCGGCGGCGGAGGATGCCGCCAAGAGCGTCTATGGTGTCAAGGGAGTTGCCAACGACATCGAGGTCCAACTGCCGGGTTCGAGCAAACGTACCGATGCGGACGTCGCCTCGGCGGCGTTGAGCGCGTTGAAGTGGGATTACGAGGTCCCGGACGACAAAGTCACAGTCACGGTTCGGGACGGTTGGGTTACGTTGGAAGGCACGGTCGATTGGCAATACCAAAAAGATGCCGCCGAGCGCTGCATCCAATACCTGATGGGCGTCAAGGGCGTGACCAATTCGATCATCATCAAGACCAAGCCAACGCCCGAGGGGGTGAAAGTCAAAATCGAGGACGCGTTCAAACGCAACGCGGACCTGGACGCCCGGCGGATTACCGTCAATACGTACAACGGCAAGGTGACGCTGAGCGGGAGCGTGTCGTCCTGGTCGGAACGGGACGAAGCCGAGACGGGCGCCCGGGCCGCACCGGGTGTCAGCAGCGTCGATGACCAGCTCGTGGTGATGCCGTGACACGATTCCGCTGACACGATCGCGGCGCCAGGGAAGTGCCGCGGCCGTGTCTGAAGCGGGCGTTCGACCAAATGAACGGAGAACAGCCATGTCCATCGCCATGGAACAATTTGGATCGCAGGAACGACGATCCGAATCTCGCGCGTTGGACGGGAGTCCAAGCCGGGCGTTTCCCTATCGTCTGCAATGCCGGGCGTGCGGCTTTGAACCTGAAAATGCCGTCACCGCACCGCCCCGTTGCCCGAAATGCGCCGGCAGCGCCTGGGAGCGATTCGCACTTCCACGAAGCCTTTTAATGACCGCCGAGCAAAGCGCGACCGACCTGCCGGCACCGTACGCGTGAGGAGAACCTGGTGACGGGAGTTGCCCTGCAACCTCACTATCACGCATGGCCGGCTCATTCGATCCAACCATATCCCGTTCATTCAAAGCCGTGCGAGCTGGCCGCTAATGGTAACACCCATACTGATCATGGCCGTGGCGGGATGGCTGCCATATTCCCCTTTGGCGTCCGCGTTGGGCTTCGTGCCTCTGCCGGCGCTATATTGGCCGGCGCTGTTTCTCACGCTTCTTTGCTATCTCGCTCTCACGCAAGCGGTGAAGATGCTGCTCATCCGTTGGAAATGGATATGATCGATTCATGGTCGCCGAAGGAGCAATGTTATGAAAGTCCTGATCGCTTATGACGGATCGGAGCATGCCGATGCGGCGATGGAAGACCTGCATCGGGCGGGACTGCGCGACGTTGATGCGTTGGTTCTCTCCGTCTCAGAGATGTGGGTTCTCAAGTCGGAAATGCTGGAGGCCGGGGCAGCCGAGCGTGCTCATAAGATCATGCAAGAACATTTCGACCGGGCGGTGGAGAAAAGCCATGCGATGGCGGATCGCGCAGCGTCGCGACTGAAAGAGCAATTTCCAGAATGGCGGATTGAGTCGGAAGGCGCCGCGGGCTCCGCGGTTGAGGCGATCGTACGCAAAGCCGAATCATGGCAAGCCGACCTGCTGGTAGTCGGCCCCCATACCCATGCGGCCTTGCTGCACCCATACCACGGCGGCGTGTTGCTCAGTCTACTCATGCATGCTCCCTGTTCGGTGCGCGTTATGCGGCAGCCTCTGAAGGTTCGCGAAAGTCCGGCAACTCGGCTTCTTGTGGCAGTCGATGGATCACAGAGCGCCCAAGCGATCCTCAATCAAGTTCGGTCCCGAGCCTGGCCAAGCGGCACCTTTGTGTTGGTCGTCATGGTAGTGGATGCACGGCTGATGCCGGTGGTCATTCCCGATCTTCCGATTGGGCCCACCAGTGAATCTTGGGCACACGAGATCGCGGGCAAATTTGCGGAGGAACTGCGGAACAGCGGGCTTGCAGCCTCGGAATCCATCGAGCGTGGCGACCCCAGACACGTGCTGTGTAAAGTCGCCGAAGGATGGGGCACGGATTGTATTTTCCTTGGCAGTCTCGGCCTGAGTCGCCTCCCGTGGATGGACCTCGGCAGCACCGCCTTGGCGGTATCGCTGCGAGCGCATTGCTCGGTGGAAGTTGTGCGACCAAAGGGTCAGTGATGCGGCGGCGCGTGGTGCGCCAATGCCAGCGGTTATGGAAAGGAGTGCGCGATGAGGACATTTTGGGTCGTGGTCGCGGACGCGGGGAGAGCGCTGATGTTGAGCAAGTTCGAAGGGGCCGGCGCGTCGAAGATAGTGCACGACCTGGAAAACCCCGCGGGCCGAATGCGTACCTCTCAGCTTGTGAGCGACGAGCCGAGCAGGGCCGGATGGAGAAAATGCGCGGGGACGCGAAATCGGCCATGGATCCGCCGACGGATCCCCACGAACAGAAGGCGGTGATTTTCGCTCGCGAAATATGCAAGTTGCTTGAAGCTGCGGCTAATCGTCACGAATTCGATTCCCTGATTCTCGTCGCCCCAGGCCATTTTCTCGGGCTGCTTAATTCACGGCTGGGTGGAGAGGCAAAAAAGCGATTGACAATGTCCCAGACGAAGGACTTGACACATGCGAGCCTGCCCGATCTGGAGCGATACGTTGGCGAGTTAGTCCTTGATTGAAAGGTGACTTCGATGTCTCGAATACCAAGCCAGCCTCCGCCGTCCCAGCCCGGTCCGGGAAAGAAAGGTCCCGGCTGGTCACGAGCGCAATGGATTGCCATCGCGTGGTACGTCCTAGTCACGCTGGGGATGCTGTGGATCTGGCAGGACGCGGTTCACCCCATTTCCCTTCGCACGATTCCTTACAGCGAATTCAAACAGCGCTTGGCGCAACGCGAGGTCGTTGAGTGCGTCGTTACTCCCGACGAAATAGACGGAAACGTTGATACGGCGCGCGCGCTAAAGGCCGAGACTCCGACCACCCAGAAGGGGTCATCCACCACGGAGCCGACCAAAGCCCAAAGTGTTGCGCCGGAGTCGTTTCAATTCCGGACGGTGCGCGTCGATGATGCCGACTTGGTTCGCGACCTGGAGAGAGGCGGAGCCAACTTTACCGGCGCGCGGCCGAGCGTCATTTCACAATTCATTTGGTCCTGGATCGTCCCAATCGGACTCTTCTGGCTCATCTGGTGGTTTCTGTCTCGCCGGATGCAGGGCATGGGACAATCCATCCTCAGCATCGGGTCGAGCAAGGCCAAGCTTTCCGCCGACACGGACACGGGAGTGACTTTCGACGACGTGGCCGGGTGCGATGAGGCCAAGTATGAGCTGAGCGAGGTCGTCTCGTTCCTCAAGAGCCCGGAGCATTACCGTGCGCTGGGCGCGGAGATTCCAAAAGGGGTGTTGCTGGTCGGCCCGCCGGGCACGGGCAAAACGCTGCTGGCGCGGGCCGTTGCCGGCGAAGCTCACGTTCCGTTTTTCTCCATCAGCGGCAGCGAGTTCGTGGAAATGTTCGTGGGCGTCGGCGCCGCCCGCGTGCGCGATCTGTTCGAGAAGGCCAAGGCCAAGGCGCCGAGCATCATTTTTATCGACGAATTGGACGCGGTTGGCGGCCAGCGCGGGGCAACGATGGGAATGGTGAACGATGAGCGGGAACAGACGTTGAATCAGTTGCTCGCTGGAATGGACGGGTTCGAGCCCAATGAAGGCGTGGTTGTGCTGGCCGCGACCAATCGCCCCGAGGTGCTCGACCTCGCCTTGCTTCGGCCGGGACGTTTCGACCGTCAGATCGTCGTGGACGCCCCGGACATGGCCGGTCGCCAGGCGATCCTCAAGCTTCACGCGCGTGGTAAACCGCTCGCAGCCAACGTCGATCTGGGAAGCATCGCCCAGGAGACGCCCGGCTTTTCCGGCGCCGATTTGGCCAATGTTCTCAATGAGGCCGCGCTGCTGGCGGCTCGACATGATGCCAAGGTCATCGGCCAGGAGGACTTGCAGAATGCGCTGGAGAAAGTGGTGGCCGGTCCGGAGCGCAAGAGCCGCCGCCTGGGACCGGAAGAAAAGCGCCGGGTTGCCTACCACGAAACCGGCCATGCCCTGGTCGCGGCCTACTGCAAGCACGCCGACGTGCTGCACAAAATCAGCATCGTTCCGCACGGCCGCGCGGCGTTGGGGTACACGTTTCAACTGCCGGAACAGGATCGTTACTTGGCCGACGCCTCGGAATTGACCGATCGAATCAAGGGTTTGCTCGGGGGCCGCGCTGCCGAGGAAGTGGTGTTCACCGAAGTCAGCACCGGACCGGAAAATGACCTCGAACACGCCACCGCCCTGGCCCAACAGATGGTTTGCGTTTATGGCATGAGTAAAGTTGTCGGCCTGGCGCATCTCGTCAAACAGCAACCGATGTTTCTGCCCAATTCGCCGGATGGCATCTATCAGCGCAATTGCAGCGAGCAAACCGCGCGCGAGGTGGATGAAGAGGTCAAGAGAATCCTCAACGACGCGTACGAACAGGCGAAGAAAATACTTCAAGATCACCGTGATCAACTGGATTTGATTGCCGGCGAGCTTCTCAAGAGCGAGACGATGGATGCTGACACGTTCAAGAAGCTTCTCGGCCCTGCGGACAAATGAGCCGCGGCAGGTCATGGAATCAACGTCCGGCTCGCGTCCGAAGCGAGGAGGCAATCATGGAGTCCGGAAGCGTGAGTCCCGATCCATTGGAGATCCGCGTCGAGAACGTGCATAAGTCGTTCGGCTCCAATCAAGTGCTTCGCGGGGTCAATCTATCGGTGCAGCGCGGGGAAATGATTGCGATTGTCGGCGGGTCCGGCTGCGGAAAGACGGTTCTAATGGAGCACCTGATAGGGCAGATGCACCCCGACGAGGGCCAGGTATGGCTGGCGAACCACGAATCGCCGGACTCTGGCCTGGTGGATCTCTCCAAGCTTGATGACGCGGGGATGGATCGGCTACGAATTCACTGGGCGGTGGTGTTCCAGGGCAACGGGCTTATATCCGGTACGGTTGAATACAACATTTCGCTTCCGCTGGAATGGGTGAAGGGACTTGATGAAAGCGAGATTCGGCAACGGACTCGTCGGGCGATCGAGGCCGTCGGTCTGAATCCCGACGAAATCCTTGGCAAAACACGCGACGAGTTATCGGGCGGCATGGCTAAGCGCATTGCAATAGCAAGGGCGCTGGCTTTGGATCCGCTGCTCATCTTCTATGATGAGCCAACCACCGGCCTCGATCCGGAGAATACCGAACTCATCCAAAATCTGATATTCAAGATGCATCAAAGAGGGAGCGGTGAGCTTCGGCGTACCTCGCTCATTATCACCCATGACAAAGATCTGCTCCGGCGGCTCCAGCCCCGGATCGCGATGCTGAACGAGGGGCAAGTTTTCTTCGATGGTTCATACACGGCATTTCATCAATCTGATTCGCCGGTAATCCGGCCTTATTTTGAACTGATGCCTATCCTCCAGCAGCGCCCCGTATCACCGTTGGGATTGGGGATGCAATAAAATTATGCCGAAGCGCATACCCAACTCTGGCGCCGGCAGCCGAAAAGAATCGGCCGTGTGGTTTAGCCCCGATTTGCGAAAGCCGATGGCGCGGCAATATGAGCCGATGCTCCTGACGCTGATCGACAAGCCGTTTGACGACCCGCAATGGCTTTTTGAACCCAAATACGATGGTTTGCGGGTGCTGGCCCGGATGGATGGCCGGAAGGTGAAGCTGGTCAGCCGCAATGGAAAGCTCCAGAACCTGCAATTCCCGGATATTGAGCAAGGCCTGCTCGAGGCGGTGAAGGAATCGGCGGTCCTGGATGGGGAGATCGTCTGCCTGGACGAGCGCGGCCGCTCGACTTTCCGCAAGCTCCAGCAGCGATTCCACGTGCTCGATAAGGATGAAATCCGCCGACGCGCCCAAACGTACGCTGCATATTTCTATGTCTTCGACATTCTCTACTGGGACGGATACGAGCTAGTGTCCCTGCCGCTGGAAAGGCGCAAGCAGGTTTTGTCGAATGCGGTGCGATGGTCCGATCGAATTCGAATGACCCCTGACACGCCGGCGCGCGGCATTGCGATGTTCCGCCAAGCGAGCCGGAATCAGGAGGAGGGGATCGTCGGAAAGCACCTGCATTCCGCCTATGTTGGCATTCGCAGCAAGGAATGGGTGAAGATCAAGTGCATCAGCGGTCAGGAATTCGTCATCGGGGGATGGACCGATCCGCAACGGTCACGAGTTGGGCTGGGGGCGATTTTGGTCGGTTATTTCACGGATGATGGAAAGCATTTTGTCTATGCCGGCAAGGTTGGCACGGGTTTCGCTCGTGAAACGCTGATCGACTTAGCGCAACGGCTGGGCGAAATTTCGCAGCAGCACAGTCCCTTTGAAGAAGGCGAGCCGCCGCATGGATCCGACGTGCATTGGGTCAAGCCGCGGCTGGTCGCGGAAATCGCGTTCGGGGAATGGACGCAAAACGGGCTGTTGCGGCAACCGCGATTCGAGGGCCTGCGTACGGATAAGAATGCCGAGGATGTCGTCCGCGAGCGCCCAAAACCGGTTGATGCTCGCTAAACGTCCAGGAGTCAATGATGAAATCCCTAGCCGAATATCGGGATAAGCGCGATTTTACGGCGACGCCGGAGCCGAAACCGCGCCGCGGCGCCATGCGCGGGCAGTCTGTGTTCGTTATCCAGGAACACTTCGCCAGTCACCATCACTATGACCTCCCGTTCGAGGGCGGCGGCGTATTGAAGAGTTGGGCGCTTCCAAAAGAGCCATCGCTTGATCCAACAATCAAGCGACTGGCGGTGCGCGTCGAGGATCACCCACTCGCATACGCCAACTTCTCCGGCGACATCCCCAAGGGACAATATGGCGCAGGCCACGTGGATATCTGGGACAAGGGGACTTTCGAATTGATCGACGGGCAGTTTGCCTCATTGGACGACGCCATCGACTCCGGCCACTTTAAGTTCGAATTGCACGGCTCCAAGCTGCGCGGCGCTTTTGCGTTGGTCCGCGCATATGAACGCGGCGGCAAAGAGGATTGGCTATTCATGAAGGTGCGCGACGAGTTTGCCCTCGGCCGCTCCAAAGCACGCGCCGGCGGAAAGGCGTAATGCTATGGCAACCCGCTCCTCGAAGGTTGGTATTCGCGGTAATTCCAAGAAGTTCGAGTTCATTCATATCGACAAGGTGATGTTTCCGGGCCCGGGATACACCAAGGGCGACGTATTGGAGTTCTATCGAAAGATCGCTCCGCTATTGCTCCCGCACCTGCGAGATCGGCCGGTTACGGTGGAGCGTCTGCCCGATGGCGTCGTGCCCGGCGCTAAACGCTTCTGGCAGAAAAACATCCCCAGCTACTACCCCGATTGGGTTCCCCGCATCAAGCTGCCCACCCAAGAGGGAACCAAGGTGACCTATGCGTTGGTGAATGATTTGGACACGTTGCTGTATTTGGTGAATCAGGGCGCCTTGACGTTCCACGTCTGGCTGTCGCGCATCGGCAGCCTGAAGATGCCGGATTACGTGCTGTTCGATCTCGATCTGGGCGAGGCGAAGTTTTTTGCCGAGGTAAAAATCGCCCTGCATCTGCGCGACCTATTGTCGCAGCGGAAAGCTGAAGCCTATGTCAAAGCTTCCGGCAAGACCGGTCTGCACGTGCTGACGCCATGGAAGGGCAACGGGAATTACGCCGCCGCTCGCGCCTGGGCGATGCAGATCGCCCAGCAAGTCGTCCGGGACCTTCCGGATTTGGCCACCGTCGATCGACTCAAGGATGAGCGGCGCGCGCACGTGTACATCGATGTGATCCAGAATGCGATGGGACACCATGTGGTCCCTCCGTACGTATTGCGAGCGGTTCCCGAGGCCACCGTCTCAACACCGTTGGGATGGGACGAGCTAACCGCACGATTGAACCCGAAAACCTTCACCATGTCGGCGGTCCTCCGCAGAATCACGGGCCAGAAACATGATTTGATGCAGGCATTGACTTCGTAAGCGACAGCGGCAATCCGCCGCCCCTGAGAAATCAGCATCCCCCGCATTTGGGCATCCTGCCCATATATGGGCAGCGCGCGCACTTGAGGTTTTCGGTATCGGCATCTTTAACTCCATCAACCACGGTCATCCAAATGGCTTATGGGGGATTGACCGTTTTTTTCCAGCCGCCGGTGCGCCGATTGCGATACGGTATCCGGCCAGATAAGGACGAAGAAAAAAGGAACGGTTGGTTCTCAAACTCATCTTATTTCATAAGGAGACCGTCATGTCAGTTGTACAGGATGAAATCCGCCAGCGCGCGCAGGCGGTCGAAATGGTCAGGAACGTGCTGGAAGATTGGGACTTCACGACATGGAACGAATTGCTGGACGACGACGTCGTTCTCATCTTGAACCTCGCAGCTGTTAGCGGCGACGCCGTCGGCGACCTCGCGGCGGCCGGCATGAAGATTCAAGTGACTGGTCGGGACGACGCCAGGCAGGCCCTGCGTGATATTTATGGCGACCTGAAGAAGGACGTCACGATCACCGGGCAGTTACTTGTCGGATACGAAGCGATTTTCTTCGGAGAGCTAAACGTGACGCTGGCGAACAAGGAGGTGCAATCGCTTCCTATCGCCGCTTACCTCGAGTTCAACGACATAGGAAAAGTCCAGAAGTTTTTCATCGGCACGATCGATCTTCGTCCACTGCTCCAGGGCGTGCGGAAGGCGGCCGCCGATTGACCGGATGGAACGGCAGGTTTGGCTGGAAGCGCCTATGATGGAGACGGTGATTTATGCCCATAGACGACGATTATACGCCGAGTTCCAAAATCGAGCGGGCCGAGGCAATCCTTAAGGCTGCGATTGAGTCATGGAATCTACTGGACCGCGAAAGCCGGAGAAGCCATGCGGCCCCGCTGTTTCTTACGGTCAGCAAGCAGCCGGGTGTTGATGCGGGATCGTTTTCTCATCGACTGGCGCAACGGCTTACCGAGGCTACAGGAGCCAACTGGTTTGCCTGGGATCGTGAGCTAATTGAAAAAGTGTCGGTGGAACATGGTATCGCCAAAGACGTTCTCGAAAGGATCGACCAGAGGCCGCTTTCCTGGATCGACAGGCTACTGCAAGATTTTTCATTCAGCGACGACACCCCCGAGGCCATCGGTTTACGGGCGGACAAATACGTGATGGTGACGATTCGAGCTCTGGCAGAAGCCGGACATGCGATCATCGTTGGACGAGGCGGAGTATTTGTCACGGAAGGAATGTCTGGGGGCATCCACCTGGCGCTGCTCGCACCACTGGAAACGCGCATCAAATACATCGCGGAAAGAGACAAGGTGTCTGCACAGAAAGCCGCTGCATACATCACCGAAAGCGAACGCAATCGCGCGATGCTTTACCGCCAATATTGGCCAAAGAAGCAGATTCTACCGGAGACGTTTGCGCTGACGCTCAATTCTGCCCGGCTCTGTGCGGATGAAATGGAGGAATGTGTTCTGGCGATAATTCGCAAACGGGAGTCGAGTCAATGAGCATCGCCGGCGCGCCAGCGGAAAGACGCGCAGCAGTTGTTACGAATGGACGTGGGCCTTTTTTGGGAGTCACCATGAAGATCTTGATCGCTTACGATGGTTCAGATTGCTCCGACGCGGCATTGGACGATCTCCGTTACGCCGGCTTGCCGGAGGTCGCCGAGGTCCTGGTGCTATCGGCGGGCGAAATCCTCTCTCAGTCCCCGACCATTGCGGCGCTGGCGGTCGGGTCTGGATATTATTTCCCCGACGACTTGCAAGTGGAGGGCCTGAACGATCGCCAACGTGACGAGACGGGGAAATTGTCCGTCCGTGCGGCGGACCGGCCTGGGGGCGGTATTCCCCAAGTGGCACGTCGAAAGCGAAGGGATCGTTGACATGGCGGAATCCGCGGTTGTCGGCAAAGCGGCCAGTTGGAAGCCTGACCTCCTTGTGGTCGGTTCTCACGGACGGTCGGGTTGCCGATACGTTGCGCGCGCTTCAGCACGACGCGGAGATTCTGGAGGCGCAAGACGAGGCTCTTGCCGCAGCCCAACAAGCCCTGCATCTGGTGCAGGCAAACTTTCAAGCGGGCCTGGCAAATTATTCCGACGTTCTGATCGCAGACGTGCAATTCCACCAGGCCAAGATCGCGGATCTTCAGACGATGGCCATTCGATATCAGGATACCGTCGCGCTTTTTGTCGCCCTCGGCGGGGGTTGGTGGAACGCGAAATGAGACTCGCGTCCTAAGGAGCAAGCCATGATTCCACTCGGAGATGCATCGCGGCGTCCAGTGAATTTTCCGATTATGACCACCTCGATCATCGTGGTGAACGCGCTGGTTTTTATATGTGAACTAGTGTACCTCTCCACAATTAAACGAACCTAATCGGCGCGGGCGCGTAACTGAGATAGGAGGTACTATCTCATGCGTGTTGCTCGCCCTGTGGTTCTGGCCGAAGATCAGAAAAGCC
>JBEKKC010000015.1:0-42380 GCA_050010915.1 Tepidisphaeraceae bacterium
AAGATATCGAAGGTCAGCATTTCGCCCGGGAAATCCACCGTTATGCCGAGTTGCCCGCCTTCAAGGGCCGGGTCGTGCTGATCGAGGATTACGACATGAACGTCGCCCGCTTTCTTGTAGCCGGCTGCGACGTCTGGCTCAACAACCCCCTGCGTCCGCAGGAAGCCAGCGGCACCAGCGGCATGAAACCCCCGCTCCACGGCGGCCTCAATTGCTCCATCCTCGACGGCTGGTGGCCCGAATGTTTCGACGGAAAAAACGGCTGGGCCATCGGCGATGGCTCCCAGCTATCCAACCTCCGCAAGCAAGACCGCCTGGACGCCCAACGGATTTACCAGCTATTGGAAAAGCAAATCGTCCCGCTTTATTACCATCGCGATGCGAGCGCAGGATTGCCGCGCCGCTGGATCGCCATGATGAAGCATTCCATGTCCACCGTCGGCTCGACGTTCAACACCCATCGCATGGTCGGCCAATATCTCCGCGAGTTCTATTTGCCCGCCCACGGCGCAGGTGGATCGGCGACGTTGGTGCGGACGGACAAAGGAGTTTTGAATCGCCGCAAGGCGCTAACCCGGAAATTCGTATCGGGCGAATGGGGCGTCGAGTTGGCAGGCTTCGACGCGGCCAGCGAGGCGGATCGCAAGTCAGCGTTGCGTCGGGCCAAAGCCTGGCGCCATTAACTCATGGCCCGGCTCCTATATACCAATCTCTGGGTTGATCTCACACGACCACGTTCTCCCCGCGCATTAAAGAGGTTTATCGCCTCCTACGTCGAGGACCCTCAAGCATGTCTGGCGGAGCCGATCGTCTTCGAGGTGCTCCGCAGCGCCACCGATGCCGAGGCCCGACAGTTGACCGATTACTTTCGGACCCTGCCGCTGCTGGCCAGTCCAGGCAATCTGTGGAGCAGCGGCGTGGAACTCGGCCGCGCCTGTCAGCGGATTGGCGTGAGCGCCGGCTCGATCGATCTGCTGATTGCCTCCGTCGCGATTCACCACGGCGCCGAACTGATTACCTTCGACGACGATTTTCAAAAGATCGCCAGCGTCTCCAACCTGCGGATCAAACTGTTGAAGCGTCCAACTCCATGAACAAACTGACCGTACAACTTCCCGAATCGCTCCATCGCAGCATCCAGGCGCTTGCCGATCGCGAGGGCTATTCCATCGACCAGTTTCTCGCCAGCGCCGCCGCGGAGAAGATGGCTGCCCTGCGCACGCTCGATTATCTGCGTAACGAGGCGGCCAATGGCCGCCGCGAAGACTTCGACCGGTTTCTGGCCACCGTGCCGGATCAAGCACCCATCGAAACCGATCGCGTGCAGGACTGAGCCCCTGCCAACGGTTAGCCAGGAACGAATCCGCAGTCGAGCACATCGGCCCCGCGCATCTCGTTGGCGGGTGAATGGCGACCTTTGGCTTCCTCACAATTTTGTGGCCTCCACCATCAACCGATAGACGTGGTGGTTCGGCTGATACCGCTTGAAGAAACGCGATTCATCGCCGCCAAGGCGTTTGCACAAAGCCGCCGCCACGGCGGGGCTACGGCTCATTCCCTGCTCGCATTGGACTACCACTGTCCCGACCTGTTTCTCCCATTTCTTCACGAATGACCAGACCCGCCGGGCGTGTTTCTCGGTCATAAGCGTGATGTTTTCGGGAACAGCCATGTTGCCCGCCGGTTCGGCGTCGTGGAAGGCCAAATGCAGGACGCCACGAAGGCCCGATTGCTTGGGAACCCGCACCTTCCGCTTGTCCGGGTCCCGAATCGAGATCAGGATATAGCTCGACCGGACGAGGATGCCTTGCTCCACGGATTCCCGGTCTCGGACGATGAATTTCATTGGGTCAACTATCGCGGGACCGTAGGTGTGCAATGAGGGGCAATGCCGTGAACGACGAAAACGATCCGGATCTACGATGGAATTTCCAATTCCGTCGTCGTTGTGCCATTGTCGCCGCCCAACTTGAAGGCACGGAACAAGCCGTCCGATGGAGGCTTTATCCCAAAGATAAACAGCCATTTACCATCTGGAACCCGCGTCATTCGGTTATGCTCTTGCATGCGGTTCACATTCCGCTGAAGCAAGTGCGTCAATTCTTCGTCGTCCTTATTGGCATCGTAATATGCGGCAAGCACGCGCAAGTCGGCAACCACATGCGTTAGTTTGCAAAGCTCCTGAATCCAAGTAGGTCTGCGTTTGGGAGCGCCCCACGTCATGTCGGGACAGTGCCAGTCCGGGTTTTCATGTTCAAACGCAACTCGTAACAGCCAATTGCAATCGCAGTCACCGGCTTTTTCTTCCCCAATGACATCGATGCGAAAATATTCCAGAGACGTGATAAGGTGTTTGCCCTCCATCACGGCCTGCGCCGCCTTCGTCGCAAATTCCGTCCGGTCCTTCAGTCCATTAGGCCACGCTGGTTCACGTTTTTCCTGAAATTCCCGGATGTACCCTATCAGAAATTCCTCTGGCATTATGACATTACTCATGTTTCATCTCCTGCAATTGGTTTGTTCGAAATTCCCGGATTGCTTGCGCGCCCGCCGCCATCTCACACCTTTAACCGTTTTTCTTCTCCTGGACATATCCCGCAATGCCCAAAATCAGCAGGAACGCGCCCAAAACACCGCGATCGATCGACCCATCACTGATGCCCCAGATTAGCAACCCTATTCCAACCACACAAAAGAATCTGGCAAGACGCACATGCTTCTTCACGTCGGCCGACGTTGGATTCGACTTGTTGGCGGAGACGACCGCGGTCGCCAATGCTTGCCCGCAACGTCGGCAGTAATTTGCCCGGCCGCGCATCAGAGCGAAACAGTGGGGACATTCGATCAGCATGAAGATTTGCCCTGACATCAGCTATGGCCTTTCCCCACGTCATTTCAGCCCGAAGCCAATCCTCGGCTTCCTTTGTCCTCCGATTTCACCGACCGTTCGTTCGACCAAATCTGGCGTAATCCTCAACACCCCATTTCCATTTATTTTTTCGCCCGATTCCGCGGCCAACAGGTGCATCGTGTTCACGACTTCCTCCAGTTGGGCCGGCGAGTATCCATCCGTGGCGGTGGCGAGTTGCGTAAGCTCTGATTCCTCCGCGCCTGTCAGCAGCCTTTGAAGCAACCTTCGCCGTGCGTTCAGGTTCGGAAGGCCAAGTTCAATCACCCGGTCAAAGCGGCCAGGGCGGTTGCGCAGCGCACGCTCCACTACTTCCAGCCGATTGGTCGTCGCGATCGCCACAAGGCCGTCGTTTTCGCTAACGCCATCCAGTTGGTTCATCAATTCACCCAACACATACGACCTGCTCGTGTCACGGTCCTCACCGAATAGGTCCAGATCCTCGAAAAGTATCACTGCCGGCGACAAGAATCGTCCTGCGTTTAGAATTTCGACGACTTGGGCTTGTGATCGCACGTGGCGGGGCAAAACCCATAGAAACGTCACGCCCAGCGTATCGGCCAGCACCTTGCCAACCAACGTCTTTCCCGTTCCTGGCGGCCCGGAGAGGATCAGTCCCCGCCGGCCCTTCATTCCCACCGCCCTTAATTGAGGAGTGTGGGCCAGGAAAGTCTCGATGTGGGTCCGGAGCATCGCCCGAACCCGCTCCGGCAACACCACGTCGTCCCATGTGTAACGTCGGGAATGAATGATAGGTTCACCGTCCGCGAATGCTGCGCGGCCCTTGAGATAGTGGTGCTGGCGGGTATACGCAGACCAGCGCCGAAAGAATAGCTGCGATTCTCCAGCCATGTACACTTGGATGAGGCGTTCCAATTCGCCGCCGCCAAAGTGCGTCAGTCGAAATTCAACGGCCACCCGTTGATCGGGAAGTTGGATGAACACGAAACCATCATCGAGATGCCGAAACGTGCCGGCCTCAGTTGCCACAACCCGATACTTAGGTGTCACCTCTTTCCCTTCACCCCCTGCTTCGTAATCGGTGGTGTAAACTACTTCACCGCCGGATTCATGCACAAATCCCTCCAGACATTGCGACATCAGCCGCGTCACCATGCAGCCCGGCTCAAAGCGATTTCCATCAAGTTCTTCGCCGAGGAAGACCGCAACCATGCGACAGGAAGGCACCGGGATCGTGCTCAGTTTCAGGAGCTTGGCCAGAGCCTGCGTTTCGATGTCAGAACTACGCCGCGGCGACGGTAATGAAGCGAGATCGGACTGGCAGGCGACGGATGATGTCTCAGCAAGGGCGAGCATTGAATCTCCAAATTTGCGGCGATTTTCAATACATCATTAAATACCAGACCCCCCGGACAGTTCTTGTCCGGTACCTGCAACATTTTTTCCAACCCAATGTCCGGGTGGTTACACTTTCAGGGAGATGGCGAAGAAAAAGCGAACATTCAGCAAATTCCGCAGCAAATGGTGGTCCTTATGCGAGATCGACCGCCAAATCCGCCGTGGCCGGGCCTGTACGTGCCGCTCACTGTCCCGCGACCTGGAGGTCGATCCGCGTACCGTTCGCAGATACATCGCCTTCATGCGGGACGAAATGGACGCTCCAATTGAATACGATCCGATTGAGGAAACGTATGCACTGACCGATCACACCTGGACGATGCCCAATGTGCATCTGGCCGAAGCCGAGCTTGTGGCGCTGGCGGTGGCCACCCGGTCGATGGCTGCCGCCATGCCGGCTCCATTCACCGAGCGGCTGGAGGGATTGCTGGCCAAGTTGCTCGATGCGTTGCCACAGGCGCAGCGCGAGGAACTTCGGTTGCTTCAGGAGCGGGTTGACTTTGTGCCATCGCCAGTCAGTTCAAAAGGCCAGGAATTGGTTGAACCACTGGTTGAGGCAATCCGTGATGAGCGCACCATCGAAATGACGTATCGCACGTTGCGCAGGGACAGGGAGGATCGCCGCCGGGTCGATCCTTACTGTCTGCGATTCTTCGCCGGGGCGTGGTACATGGTTGGCTACGATCACCTGACAAAGCATTTCCCCGTCTTCAACCTTGCCCGCGTGCGCACATTGGAAGTGACTCAGGAGACCTACCACCGCAAGAAATTCTCTGCGGCCGAATATTTCCGCCACGCGGTGGGCGTGACCGTCGGCGGTCCGCCTCGTTCTGTTCGAGTCCTCCTCTCGGGTCGCGCAGCCCGGACCGCGGGCGAGCGCATTTGGCCAGGCGGTTTTACGTACACGCCGGGGGACAACGGAACAGGTGTTCTGGCCGGTCAAGTGAGCAAACTTGACGACCTGATCGCATGGGTGGCCGCTGTTGGCGGTGACGCGACGATATTGTCGGATGGGCTTCCACCCACCAAGGTACCCCCGCATCCTTGTTGAGTCCGGTGAGACACATATTCCACCATGCAAAAGCGGAATTGTGAGCGAATTGGTGATAAGCACTTATGGAATAATGGAATATGATTCCAACAAAAAGCTAGCAAATGCTAATCAAACTCGAAAAAGTGTCTCATTCTGTCGCATTCTGTCTCATCGGCTAGCCGACATCGAAAAACTGTCAGATTTTGTCAGATTCTGTCAGATCGGCCAGCGGCAGTTCGCCGCCGCTCAGGTCTTTCCGCTGGTTGTGGGGTTCAACATTGGCGGGACGCCCATGCCACTCCTCAGCTCTTCCCCCCCGTCATCGCGATGTTCTCGACGAAGTACCGTTGAGCGGCGGCGAACAGCAGCAGGCAGGGGATCATCGTGATGAAGCTGGCGGCCATGAGTTGGTTGACGTGAGTGACGCCGTATTGGCCGTTGAACGAGGCCAGGGCCAACGACAGCGTGCGGTTCTCGGGGGAATTCAGATAGATCAGCGGATTCAGAAAGTCGTTCCAGGTGTTCATGAAGGTGTAGATGGCGGTGATGGCCACGACCGGGCCGCACAGGGGCATCATGATTTGCCAGTAAATCCGCGCGGTGCTGGCGCCGTCGATGCGGGCGGCTTCCATCAACTCCTCCGGGATGGCCGCGAAGAATTGGCGGAACATGAAGACGAAGAACGGCCCGGCCAGCCAGGAGGGGACGATCAGCGGCAGGAACGTGTCGATCCATCCCAGCCCGCGGAAGAGGACGAACAGCGGGATCATCGTCACCTGGGCGGGCAGCATCATGGTGCTGAGCATGAGCAGGAAGAGCGCGTTGCGCCCGCGGAAGCGGAAGCGCGCGAAGCCGAACCCAACCAGGCTGCTGGAGATGATCTGTCCCAGCACGCAACAGACCGTCACCACCACCGTGTTGGGCAGCGTCCGGCCCAGGTCCATCTTTTCTTTGCCGAGGGCGTCGGGGTAGTTGTGCCACTCGATCGTTTTCGGCAGGATGGACGGCGGGACGTGCTGAATCTCCGGATCGGTTTTGAGGCTGCTGCTGAGCATGAAGACGAATGGGACGAGCATTGCAATCGCCCCAAGGATCAGCAGTGCGTAGGTCAGCAAATTCCCAAACCGGCGCGGCGAACGCATCCGCATCGGCGTCTGCGAGATATTGGTGGTCGAGCCGGTCATGCCTTGAGGCCTTCGTAATAGACCCACCTACGGCTGCCGCGGATGACGAATCCGGTGAGCAACAGCACGAGGATGAACAGGACCCAGGCCATGGCGCTGGCGTATCCCATGTTGTGGAACTCAAACGCCTGGCGGTAGAGATACAGGACGTAGACGAGCGTGGTGTCGCCCGGCCCGCCGCCGGTCATGACATAAACCTGCGCGAAGATCTGGAAGCTGCCGATGATGGCCATGATGAGATTGAAGAAAATCAGCGGTGAAATCATGGGTACGGTGACGGCGAGGAACTGGCGGATGGCGCTGGCGCCGTCAATGCGGGCGGCTTCGTAGAGGGAAGCGGGCACGTTTTTCAGGGCCGCGAGGTAGGTCAACATCCCGCCACCGACGGTCCAGAGGCTCATGAGCACGAAGGCGGGGATGGCCCAGCGTGCCGCGTCCTGGTGGAGCCAATCGGGTGGTGTGGTATGCAGCCGATGCGCCAGGGGAGCTAAAAGATGATTGATAAGGCCATAATCTTTATCGAGCAACCATTCCCAGATTGCCGCCATGGTGACGCCGCCGACCAGCGTGGGCAGATAATAAATCGTGCGAAATGTGCTGATGCCCCGCACTTTGGTGTTCATCAGCATGGCGACCGCCAAGGCGGCGATCTGTCCCAGCGGCACCGCCAGCGCGGCGTAATATGCCGTGACCCGCAGCGAGGGCACCGTTTCCTTATCGTATGCAATCAGTTGTCTGAAATTGTCCAGCCCGACGAAACGAGCCGTCGTCATCGGCGACATCGCCGTCCACTGCGTCGTCGAGAGCAGCAGTGACATCACCATCGGCCCCAAGGTCAGAAACAGAAATCCGATGACCCACGGCGAGATGAAGAGCCAACCCGTGCGCTCCATCTTCTGGTCGAGATGCCCCAGCTTCTGACGCCGGCTCACAGCCCACGCCACAGCAGCGAAGAGGAGCACCGCAGCCAGCGCCACCTCGCCCACCAGCCGCCAGTTCATTGGCGGGAAATCCTTGTTTCTTAGCGGCGATTGCATTTCTCCGAGCCATCTTTCTTTCAGATGCTTCGCCGCGTCGGCCGGCGATTGCTGGTTCAACTCAATGCACGCGCCCAGTTCGTCGTTCACGTACTGGGTGAACTCGCGTTCGGCCGGGATTTGGGAAATTTGGGCATGCTCAAGTTCGTCGAGGAAGATTTGCGCGTGGTCCGGCTTGCCGGATAAAAACGCGTCACTGTGCGCAACCGCCTTGAGCGATGGAATCGCCATTCCCAGCCGGGCCATGATCTTCTGGCCTTCCGGGCCGGTCAGAAAATGAAGCAGGTCGAAGGCTTGCTGGGGGTGTTTGGTGGCCGCCGACATCGACCAGGCGACGACCGCGATATCGGAAACCGTGCGTTTTTCATGCGGCAAGGGGACGACGTCCCAACGGAATTCGGTGATTCCCGGATCACCCGGCCCCGTGCCGCGAAAATGGGGGGTTTCCCACCGGCCGACCGGACCGATCGCCGCCACCTTGCCAGTGTAAAAAAGCTGCACGCCGTTGTTGCTGGCCATGGGGCCGCTCGCCTGATAGACCGACTTGTCGATAAATCGCGTGCGCTGGATCATCGACAGCGCGGCGATGGAGCCGGGCGAATCGACCGTCACGTCGCGAAAGTCCGCCCCGTTAAAAAAGTCGCCCCCGTAACATTGCAGCATGTTTTGAAGCACGCCGGGCCATGTGTTCAGCGCGGCGCCGTAAAACCTTCCCGATGCATCCGGCGGCAGGGCCGAGATCTTTTTGCAGTCGGCTTCGAATTCATCCCACGTCCAGCCGTTGTACGGCACGGCGATGGCCGCCCGCTTGAACAAATCGCAGTTGACGTACATGAGCATCGTCGTCCAGTCCTTGGGGATGCCGTACAGCGGCCCGCGCCCGGCCATCTGGCCGTCGTAACGGAAGGCATCGAGCAGCACCGGATAATACCCGTCGAGCCATTGCTTCCCATCCGGCAATTTCGCGATGTAAGGATCCAAATTCGCCAGCAATTTGAGCCGCACAAACGACGGCACGTCCCCGTAATTCATGTAAAACAAATCCGGCGGCGTGCCCGCGGCCATCATCGTATTCAGCTTGGAGCCGAAATCGCCGGCATGAATGCGCATGATCTTGGTGTCGGGATGTTCGCTCTCGTATTGGGCGACCAGATCGGTGACGATCCTCTCCTCCGAAGCGTCTCCCCATTGCAAAATGACCAGCGGAGTGCGGTGATCGCGCGGATCGTGCTCGCGCCAAAGACGCAGGCCCACTTCAAAGAATGACCATGCCACCACCAGGGCGGCCGCCCAGGCCAGGAGCCAGCGGATGGCCTTTGTAATCGTCATCGCTTCCCGCGTTTCAATTGGTCATCACGTCCGGCGTCGAGAGGATCATTGCGCCCCACGGCTGGAGGGTGACGGCGACGGTTCCGTGCCGGGCCGTTGCCGCCGGTGGCGCGCCGTCGATTGCGGTAATCTTCGGCCTGCCATCCGGCTGCTGGGACGCCGCTTCGTTCAGACTCGCTTCCGCGGGATCGAGCCAATCGACCAGCGGCACGTCTTTGTCCGATGGACCAAACGCCAGGCGCTCGGTGCGCACGGACGGGCTGCGATTCACCACGACGCAAACATGGTCGTGGTCCAGGTCGCGGCTGAAGGCGTAGACGCCTTGCGCGTCGTCCGCCGCCAACGTGTGCGCGAAACCCAGTTGCAGCGCCGTCAGCCGCCGATGGATCGCGATCAGCCGCTGATATTGATCGAACACGTCCTGTTTGAACGTGACCTGCGGATCGTCATAGGGCTCCAGGTCCTTCCAGGTCATGGGCTGGCGGTCGGAGGGATCCGCCGGACCCCACATGCCGGTTTCATCTCCGTAGTAAATCATCGGGCCGCCGACATAAGTCATCTGCACCACCAGCGACTGTTTCATGCGGGTCCATTGCTCTTCGGTCGGTTTGTCAATCTTGTAATCGGGATTGTTGTCCTCGATCCGGCTCTTGGTATTGAACGGCAAATCGGGATTCACAAACCGGGACGCCCACCGATCGGTGTCGTGGCTGTCGAGAAGATTCATCTGCACCTGCGAAATCTGAAACGGATAGACGAACGTAAACTGCTGGAGGCGGCCGGCGAAAACGGATGGGGAAATGCCCGTGGACTGATCGACGAAGAACGACTCCATGGCCTGGGCGAACGGATACTGCATGGTGGCGTCGAAGGTTTCGCCGTCGAGCCAGTTTGGAGCGATGGACCAGATTTCGCCGGTGAGATAGGCCTGGGGCTTGATGGATTTGACGAGTCTCCGCCAATCGACCCAGAAGGGCCGCGGAATGTTCTCGCAGGCATCCAGCCGGAAGCCATCGACGCCGCGCGACGCATCGCCGTCGGGCGCCAGCCAGCGGCGAGTGACGTTCATCACCAGTTCGCGAGGGCCGTGCACCAGGCCAAGCTGGGGGTCCTTGCGGAATTCCGGCAACGCGCCGTCCGGCGACCCGCCCCAGCCCGTCCAGTGCAGCGGTTGCCAACTCGTGATCTCAAACCAGCCGGCGTATGCGGAATTTCGCCCGTTCTTCTTCACGTCCTGAAACGCGTAATTCGCCGTCCCGACGTGATTGAACACGCCGTCGATGATGACCTTGAACCCCTGCCGATGCGCCTCGGCCAGAAAATCCAGGAACAGCTTGTCGGTCTTGGTCCACTGCCAGGTGGCCGGATCGTCGGTTTCGCCGCGGAGCTGATCGATATCGCCGGCGAAGCCGAAGTGATCGTCGACGTGCCGGTAGTCGGTGGTGTCGTACTTGTGCAAATCCTCGGCTTTGAAGATCGGGTTGAGATAGATGCAGTTGACGCCGAGAGTGCGAAGGTACGGCAACTCGGAGAGGATGCCCTGGAGATCGCCGCCGTATCGCCGCTTCCACACGTCGTGATAGAACTCGCCTGATTCGCCGTCCAGCTTGGAAAACCACTTGCTGGTCCAGCGCTGGGTGTTGGGCGGATCGTTGCTGGGATCGCCGTTGCGGAACCGCTCGGGGAAGATCTGGTACCACACGGCGTGCTTGGCCCAATCGGGAGTTTGAAACGCCGGCTGCATGTCGCATTGATAGGCATGCGCTTGCGCCTCGGTCAAAGACGAATAAAGCGTTCCATCGGCGAGATAGGCGGTCGTTGGACCGTCCACCAACTGGATCAGATACGAAACCGGCCCGTGGTCGACGTAGATCAACCCGGTGAAATCATCGAAGCCGAAGTGCTGGGAGACCAGGTACTCGTCCTGCGATTGCCAGGTCCTGTCATCAATCGACCAAAGGATGGCGGCATTCTGGATATTTCCCGCCTGGGCGCGGAATCCAAGCCGCAACTGGTGCGGCGAGACGACGTTGAGGTGGCGCACGTCGGACAGATCGTGACGGAGCAGCGAAGCAACGATCTGCCCCGGCGGCGGAGGGGGATATCGCCGGGCATCCGGGCCGATCAGCACCGCCGAATTCTTCCCGCCAAATCCGTCGGATTGTTCCAATTCGGCATCGCTGTGTGGATCGTTGATCCATTTGCCATCGACCAGGAACTTATAGAGATGCACGCCTTCGCTCATGTCGACGGAGACGCTGAAGACGCCGTTGCTTTGGCGAGACATGGGCGTGGCTTCCTGCGACCAGCCGTTGAAATCTCCGGCCACGGCGACGTGATCGGGTGAAGCGTCGCCGGCGTTATAGAAAAAGACGTGGGGATAGAGCTTCAGTTGGCTGGCCGGCGCCGCGGCGGGATCGGCGGCCGGAGCCAGGGCGGCGTGGGTTGCCCAGGCCGCACATGCCAGCAGCACGATCAACACCATCCGGCACACAGTGGTCGAATCAGGTTGTGCGTTCATTGGAATTTCCCACCAACGCCGATGGCGGCGCCGTGGGGCCGTGAGTTTATGGCCTGCGGCCGGGGTTCTAAAAATGCCCTCTCATCGTTGCGGCGCCATCGCGGTGGACTCGCGCACGACCAGATGCGTGGGGAGAACCTCGGCGATGCGATCAACCTTTCCTCGAATGCGTTCAATCAGCCGCTCGCACGCCAGCGCGCCGGCCTCGTACAGAGGAAGGTGAACGCTGGTCAGGGAGGGATTGACGAACGCGGCCTGCTGCATGTCGTCGAAGCCGACGACGGACAAGTCGGTGGGGATTTTAATTCCGCGGCGACTACAGTAATGCATGACGCCCAGCGCCATCTTGTCATTGCCGGCAAACAGCGCGGTGACATCGGGGGCGGCATCGAGGATCCGTTGTGCCGCCGCCGCCCCGCCCTGCTCGGTGAACTGGCCGTCGTCGATCCATTCCGGCATGATCTGAACGCCGGCGGCGCCGAGCCGCCGTTCGAACACTTCCTGGCGATCTCGCGCGGTCCGCACTTCCGGCGCCGCGTTGATGAAGCCGATCTTCCGGTGACCAAGCTGAAGCAGGTAATTCATGACCTGCTCGGTTCCCGCGCGATAATCGCAGACGACCGAGTCCAGACCCCATTGCTGAAGATAGTTGTCGACGACCACCAGCGGATAGCGGCGGTCGGTGAAATCGGCCAGGAAATGGTGCCGATCGTTGACGCCCAGGCAAAGAATTCCATCCACGTACCGGCGTTCATAGATGGAAATGTGCTCGCGGCTCTTAACGAAATCGGGTTTGGCCTGCTCGAGCATCACTTTGTAGCCGAGTTTTCCGGCGCGGTCGCATATTCCGCTGATCAATTCGCCGAAATAAGCATCGCCGAACCCGTGACGCAACGCCGGAAGCATGATGGCCAGAACACTGGTGTATCGGCTGGAAAGGCCCTGCGCCAGCCGATTGGGCCGATAGCCCATCAGATCGATAATCTGCTGAACGCGCATCTGGGTGGCGCGGCTGATGCGCGGATTCTCGTTGAGAACCATCGAAACGGTCGCCACGGAAACCTTGGCTCGCTTGGCAACATCGCGCAAATTGACGGGCCGGCCAACCTTGCCTGCCTCCGGGCTTTCGGTTTCAACTGCTGATCCTGATGGGGCTTGACCATAGATCATACGTTGGTCCATCCGACCACCCCTGGCTCGAAGATCGCTTGCGATCAGCAAGAGGTTAAATCAGTTTAACAGTTAGATAAACAAATTCAAGAGCAAATCGAGAAAAACCTGTTACGAGCGATTGGACGGGGATATTTAGCGTCAAAATAACCCGTTACGGCCCTGGAGCGCGGCACCCGCGCGGCGGCCGCTTGCGCCCACCTCTCTCCAATTTAACGGCCAGAAAAATCGTATTTTTTTGTTTGACATTGGATCAGAAAGTATTATTCTAACGCAAAATCAGTGACGATTGTCGTTTTTAGCGGAATCGATCCTTTCTTCAGGCGGCTACGGATTTTTGGTGTTTTTTGAGCGAAGAGTGAACTTGTCGAGGCGGCGTTTTTTTTGCAATCGAAGATTAATCGGTTAACTGAATGTCTAATCGGCAAGGAAGCATGGAGCAGAAAACTGATCTTTTCGCGACATGAAATTTGGGTCATTCTTTACAAAAGCGCCGGCGGAATTATCCGGCTCGGCAGAAAGGGAGAAACATGTTTAGCAGATCTTCGAAAGCGGCCATCCTAATTGGCGGCAGCTTGGGTTTCGCGGTTTTGGGCCTTGGCAGTCTGGGTCACGCAGACGTAATTTACAACGGCAACGGAATGACGGGCTTCGGTGGCCCGGTTGGTCCCGGCAATGTCGACATCTCCGATGACGGCACCAACATTACCCTCACGCTGAATAGGGGCCCCGGATCCCTGAACGACGATCTGGTAATCTACATCGACAGCGTCGCCGGCGGATTTCCGGACACCAGCACGTTCTTCGACAACGGCGATGGCGGCCGAACCGCGATTTCCGGCTTTAACGGCGGAAACCCTTCTCGCACGCTCGTGACCTTCCCCTCTGGATTTGAAGCCGATTATGCGCTGTCGATCGAGAACAGCTTCATCGGCCTTTTTGGACTCGCCAGCGGTGGAAACAACTCATTGAATTACATCACCGGCCAGGGGCAGAGCGGCAACAACAACGCCCCAACTTTCACCATTACGTTTCCCATCACGGCTCTGGGAATTACCGCCGGCCAAAGTTTCAACTTCGTTGGAACTTTGGACGCCAGCTCCGCCTATCGCTCCAACGAAGCCATCGGGCCTAGCAACGCCCCCGGCGGCAACCTGGGATTCACTGGTGAATTGGATTTCTCGGGCTGGGACACCTACACCACGACTCCCGTCCCCGAGCCGGCATCCTTGGCCATGCTGGGCGGCCTGGCGACGTTGCTGACCTTCCGAAGGCGTAAAGCATGAATCTAAAACCAGTTGCGCCAGTTTAACCTCCGAAACTTTGACTCAGCTGCGCCGCTGAGTCAAAGTTTTTTGAAATTTAAGACTTTCAATTTTGTTAACACCTTGGTTATATTATTTGCGTTCCGCGAGGAGGGTTTGTTGGCATGTTGAAGCGGTTCACCATGTTTAACCTTCGCTTCCGTACAAGGAAGACCGTGCTGCAAGCGCCGAGTCGTCGTATTCCATCGCGCCGGTTTCAGGCGTTGGCTGCCGGCGCCGTTTGGGCGTTCGCGCAATCCGCGCACGCACAATACAACGTTTCCGATCCGGTGATTCTTCAGGACTTCGATAGCAGCTACGTCGCGATCGAAAACAAAATGCCGGACATTTTCGCAAGCGGCTACGGCACGGTCTATCTGCCGCCGCCGGGATACAGCACGACCACCAATTCGGTCGGCTACGACGTCTACAACCGGTTCGACCTGGGCACCGCGCAGCAGCCCACGACTTACGGCACGCAAGCTGAATTTCAATCCGTGGTGCAGGGAATCCACTCTTATGGCGGCAGCGCGTTCGTGGACCTGCTCTGGAACGACACCGCGAGCATGAACGCCAGCACGCCGGGCTTTGCCGCCTCGGGCGGATACCCCGGTCTGGCCGTCGTATTGCAAAACACCAACCCCAGCGCCCCCGGGTACAACACCGCCGGCTACAACAGCGCCGGATATCCGAGCGGCACCAAGTACACGGACCCCAGCAACGGCAATTCCTATTGGTACTACGGCGATTTTCACGACCCCGCCGAACCCGCCAACGGCATCGACGGCACCGTCGCCGGCTTGGACGACATCGCCCAGGAGGAAAACAACGTTCTCATTCGCCAGCCCACTACCGCAGGCAATCCGCTGAACGTCCCGGCGGGCACGACGCCGTGGAATGGATACCTGGCCAATGTTCCGACGGCCTCCAACGCGCAGTATTACCCCGATTTGTCCATGACGCCGAAGACCGTCCATGACGCGGCGTTGAATAATCAGGCCTTCACGATTTACCCGTACAACACGACCAATCCGATGGCGGGGACCCCCGTGGCTGAGAACGCGACCGGCTACCTGATGAGATACACCCAGTGGCTGATCCAGGACATGGGCGTGGATGGGTTCCGCATCGACGCGGCGCTCAACATGCCCCAGTGGGTGCTCAATTATTACGATGCGGCCGTTTACGACGAGTCCAATCGCTACTTGCTCAATGGCCAGCAGCAGCAGATTTTTGGCTACTCCGAAGTCTACTACCAGAACACTTCAACCACCCAGCAATACATCAATCTCAGCGACACCAACGGCGGCGCCGGCAACACCGTCGAGGGCAACCGCGACGCGATGGATTTCCCCCTGTACCAGGCGATGTACAACAATCTCAACGCGTTTAACGGCGCTTTCGGCGCATCGGGTGGAAACAACTGGTACAACGTCGTGACCTCCAGTCTGGACTATTCCGACGACGGCATTATCAACGGCAGCGAGGGCGTCAAGTTCGTCAACGATCAGGATGGCGGCGTGCCCGCCCCGGGGCTCGAGCAGGTGGCTTATGCCTACATCCTCATGCTCCCCGGGCAGGCGGTCGTCTATTACAACGGCCAGACCATCAACAACGAGAGCGGCAGCGGCAGCAGCGGCTATTTCCCCGAGGGCGGCGCCAACGACCCCAAGGACTCCGCCATGGGCGCCTTGGGCGGCGCCTACGACACCAACGTCCAGAATTCGGCTTATTCCAATCTCGACATCACCAATCTCGTCGATCTCCGCAACCGCTACGGCCGCGGAAATTACCGCCAGGATTGGATCGAGCAAAACCTGCTCGCGTTCGAGCGCACCGATTCATGCTTGGTCATGCTCAGCAACTCCACCACTCCCGGCTACGAGAGCCGCTCATTTGACGTCACCTTCGCACCGGGCACGTGGCTTGAAGAGATGACCGGCAACGCGATCAGTTCTTATGCCGATCCCAACGGCGACATCTCGCAGTTTATCCAGGTCCAATCCGGAGGCGTGATTCCCGGCGGCGGCGTCGTCAACGCCCGCTTCCTCAACAACGGCACTTACGCCAAGGGCGGCGGCAGCACCTACGCCACCAACGATGGCATCCTCATCTACGCCCTTCCCACCCCCACCGGCGCCTTGAGCATGACCAACACCGCCTCCGTCATGGCCAGCCAGACTGGAACCGCCACCACCCCCGGCGGCTGGGAGCCCAACGCGAACTACAGCAACGGCGTGAGCCGAAACGTGGCCGTCAACGTCGTCACCGCCTCGTCCTTCACCCTTTCGCTCAATACCAACGAGGCCCTCCTTCAGGTCACCCCGACCTCAACCTATCACGACCAGGACGCCGACGGCGACAGCGCCCAGTTCACAATCGACGGCGGCTCGATCACCGTTGCCGCCAATGGCCAAACCTCCACCACGCCCGGCAGCAACGGCGAAACCACCACGCCCGGCAATGTTTCCTATGGCTATCAGAATTTCGCCAACTCTTCGCCCGGGTATTACAACGCCAACGGCAATGGATCGTTCTCCCAAACCATCGATACCAGTGGATTGTCGATCGGATATCACTACATCGAGGTAATTGCCTTCCGGCACAACGGCGACCCCAGTGCGCCGCCGCTTTACAACGATTGGTATCAGACGATTTACGTCGATCGCGGCACGCCGACGTCCACCATCCAGAGCTTTGGACCGTTCGCCTCGGCGCCGAACACCTATGAGAACCGCCAGATGGACATCATCGGCGACGGCACGACCACCAGTGAATACGTCTACCTGAACCTTCCGTCCGGCATCACCAACGCTCAAATCACCAACATGGTGACCACCGGCGACAACACGATCAACGGCGTCACCTACGTCGGCGGATCGGCCGGCCAGATCGACCAGACCGAATTCGCCTACGGCTTCGACAACATTCAAAACGGCAACAATGTGGCGACGGTCGTGAGCTATCGGCCCGACGGCAATTACTCGGTCCAGCGGTTCACCGCCAGCCAGGTTCCGGACCTTGGCCATTCCACGCTCAACGGCGTCGGTCTCGGCGACCTGAACGAAGACGGGAAAATCAATACGACCGACGTCTTCGACTTTTATCTGAACGCCAGCAGCAACGGCCAGGCGTTTAATCCGGCGGCGGACATGGACGGCCTGGGATTCAACGACGCCCAGGATTGGCTGCTTTTCGGGCAGGAATTGCAACAAAGCCCCTATGTGGTGAGCGGCACCATCCCCTATTACAACACGCTGTCGCCGAGCATTCCGGTCCCCGTGGCGACGGCGACAAACTACAGCCTGCAAGTCCCCGCATCATCCGCCACGCTCGGCCCCGTGACCATGAACGCGGGTTCGACGTTGACGGTCACGGGCGCCGGCTCAGGATCGAACACCCCGTACTCCCTTACGCTTGGCACTGTCGCGTTGAATGGGAATGCCGCTTTCAGCGTCGCCAACAACGGAACCGGCCCCGCCACCCTGAATCTCGGCGCGCTGAACGACGGCGGCGCGAGCAGCGTGATACATTTCACCAGCGGCGGAACGGTCAACCTGAATGCCGCCGGCACTTTGGTCGCCTCGTCTTCCTTGACGATCGATCCCGGCACCACCGTCGCCGTCAATGCCAACTCGGCCCTGGGCAGCGCCGGCATCGCGGTTACCGACAACGGCCTATTCGCCGTCAACGCCAACCAGACCATCGGCGCAATCAACGGAATCGGCGCGGTGACGGTCGGCAACGGCGCGACCTCCAATACGCTGAAGCTTGCGGCCGGCCCCGGCGAGAGTTCGATGTCCGCACTGACCATTAACGGCAACGCGGCCTTCGATCTCAACAATAATTTCTTCATCGTCAACTACGGCTCCAGCGATCCGATCACGACCATCGCCGCGTACATCAAGTCCGGCTACAACGGCGGCGGATGGAACGGCCGGGGAATCATTTCCACCGCGGCGCAAACGCCGACGAACGGCCTTCTCTATGGCGTGGGCTACGCCGATGGGGCTGATAACGTGGTCGCCGGCCTGTCCTCCGGCCAGATCGAAGTGATGTACACGCTGCTCGGCGACGCCAATCTGGACGGCCTAGTAAACGGCTCGGATTTCAACATCCTGGCCGCGAACTTCAACCAGAGCGTCACCGGCTGGGACCAGGGCGACTTCAACTACGACGGCTTGGTAAACGCGTCCGACTTCAACGAGTTGGCGGCGAACTTCAACCAGGGCGTCAGCGGCGGAGCCTCGGCCGGCGACGTTGCGGCCCTGGACGCCTTTGCCGCGGCCAACGGATTGCCGATCAATGTCCCCGAGCCCGGGACGGGGTTGTTTGTTGCCGTGAGCGTGGCGGCGGTGCTGTCGTCGCGGCGGCGAAGGATTCCTTGGAGGGGATCTAACGGGAGTCAGCAATGAATCGAAGAATGGCTTTCACGCTTGTCGAGCTCCTCGTTGTAATCGGGATCATCGCGGTGTTGATCGGGATCCTCTTGCCGGCGCTGAGCAGGGCGCGGGCCGAGGCGCAACTGATCCAGTGCCAATCCAACCTTCGCCAACTTGTGACCGCATCCTTGATGTGCTCTCAAGACCATCAGGGATATATGCCCACCAGTTCCTCGGACGGTACGGCAAAGATAAACGACACAATGCCGGCCACGCATTTTGGCTACCGCTATAATCCCACCGGCACCGCGAACTGGCCCCCCTATAACTACGTTCTCATGGACTGGGCGAGCCAGTTGATCCCCTATCTCGGCAAGGGCGGCGCCGACAGCACGTTCGAGAACGCTCCCAAGCAACAAACCAAGGTCTTCCAGTGTCCCAGCGACGTTTGGGTGACGATCGATACAAACCCCGGTTACGACATGATCAACAATATCGTCATTGCGAACGACCCTAGCGATTACGTGCCGATTTCCTATGGCATCAACGCCGATATAACTATTCTGTGTGATAGCCACGGCGGCCAACTTGGCGAACCCAACGGTAGCTGGACCGTCTCGGTCTACGGCGGCCCCACCGCACCCAATGGCACTCTCAAGCCCTTGGGCTGCAAGATGAATCGCGTGTATAAGTCCGCTGAGACGCTGCTTTTCGCCGACTGCGGCACGCGCCCTCAGGTTGGGCCCATTACCAGCCAACTGGATCACAATGACTGCCTCTATTACACCACCAATTACATCGTCGATGCGCCGAGCAAGTCCATGATCGGCGGATATATGTCGAACGTCGCACAGGTTTCATGGCTCGGCAATCGCATTCCCCTGGCTAAGGCCCCGCAGGCGCCCAAGGGCACGCAAGACCGGCATGTGGGCGGTTACATCAACATCGCCTTCTGCGACGGGCACGTCGAATCGCTGGGTTTTGGAGATCTGCAACGGGTCCGCATATCGCCTTATCAGTATTAAGCCGGCGACACTCAACCCCAACTACGGGTGCTTGCGCTTCTCGTCCCGCGCGCGCTGCCCTTGCCGTGCGCGCCTTGCGGGCTTGGCGGCCGTTTCCAACCACTCAACGGCGCCGGGCGTTTCGTGCCAGCCGCCGGCGATCTGGTCAACGCAAACGATCGCTTCGTCCTCGCTGCCTGGACTGAACGATTGCTGAAACATCGGTGGCATCGCGTTCCTGCCCGTCAGCAGCGGTACCACAAACTCGTTGCGCTCCTGGGCCTCGTCCAGCCGCTTTCTCACGTCCGGCGAGTCGCCGTTTCGACGATATTCCAGCGGTGCGCGCGTGAACGCCCACTCGGCGGTGAAATCGTCTTTATTCGTCGACCGGGCAATTTCCTGCGAATCGGAACCCGCCGACAGGCTGAAGACCCCGAACGTATGCGGGTGTTTGCCTATTCAGGAATAGGAGAATCCACCAATTCAATCTTCCTTCGCCGAATCGTAGCGTTAAATCTTGAAATTATAGGCATCGGGAAGCCACGATGTTGAGCACAAAGATTGTTGACGTTTGGTCGGCGCCGATACCGAATCGGCCCGGCGGACTATTGGAAAAACTCGAAGGTCTGGCCAAGGCCGGCGCCGATCTGGAAATTCTCGATGCCCGCCGATCGCGGGAAAACCCGGATCAAGGCGTGACGTTCCTGGCTCCGCTCCGCTGACCAGCGAGGCGCAGATCAGCGCCGCCAAGAAATTGGGATTTGAGCGCAGCGGCCTGGTGCACCTGCGCGTTTCCTGTCCGGACGAGCCGGGGAAAGGATATCTCATCGTTCGGGCGATCAGCGCGCAAGGCATCAATCTCGCCGGCGTCGTCGCGACCGGCATCCGCGACGAACTGATTATGTATCTGGCGTTTGATACCGCCGCCGACGCCGAGCGCGCAAAGCAAGTGCTAAATCGCGTGCCTTGAGCGGCGCTGCGATGGACTTCCGAATGGCCGATTCAGTTCGCGGCAATCAGCGCGACCCTCGGTCATAGCGATCCGCGAGGCAAGGCGTCATGGCACAGAAGCTCACTACCTGTACGTTCTGTGGAGCCGGTTGCGGTATCTATCTGGAAACCCATGACAACCGCGTGATCGGCGCCTACCCAAGCCTGTCGCACCCAACCAACGCCGGAAGACTCTGCCTGCGCGGGTGGCACGTTCACGAAGTCGCCAGTTCTCCGGATCGACTGAAAAGGCCGCTGCTCAGGCAGAACGGCGAGCTTCACGAAGTGACCTGGGACGAGGCGATCGATTTTGTTGCGGCGCGCCTGTTGGAGATTCGTCGACGGCACGGACCGGACGCCATTGCGTTCCTGAGTTCCCCCCGCTGCTCGAACGAGGAATCGTACCTGTTGCAAAAGCTCGCCCGCACGATCATCGGCACAAACAACGTGGGTCACGGCGCCGGTGTTTACTGCAACAATTCGATCAACGTGCTCCTCGATATGCTTGGTATCGCGGCCAGTACGAACTCGATCAACGACCTGGCAAACAGTGAAGTGATCATGGTGGATGGGGTGGATCTGAAGAGTCAGTTGCCGACCATTGCCGGCTGGGTAGTCCGGGCCAAGCTGAAGGGCGCGCGGCTGATCGTGGTCGATATGCGCCGCCATCGCGTTGCGGAAAACGCCGATCTCTTTCTGCAAATCAAGCCCGGCACCGAGGTGGCGTTATACGGCGGCATGGCCAAGGTGATCGTCGATCGTGGACTTGCCAATCTTCCGTTCATCAAAGCGCATTGCAACGAATACGAGGGATTTCTCGAGTGCGCGCTGAGCGGCGATCTTCAGAAGTCGGCGCGGGCATGCGACGTACCGGCGGAATCGATCGAGGCCGCGGCGATCAGTTTTGCCAAAGCGGGTTCCGCGGCGCTGCTCTATTCCACCGGCGTCGAGTCTCGCGGCAAGGCGAGTATCCAGGCGATGGTCAACCTGTTGCTGTTGACGGGCCAGATCGGCAAGAAAGGCGCCGGGTTGTTTCCACTCACGGAGCAAAACAACCTTCAAGGCGTCTGCGACATGGGGATGCTTCCGGATCGATTGCCCGGATATCTGCCGGTCACGGATTCCGCCGCGCGGGGGGCGTTTACGAAGGCATGGAAGGCTCCGATTCCCGCGGCGCCGGGATTGGGCGCCGACGAGGTCCTCAATCATCGCGGCCACGGACGGGTCAAGGCGGTGTGGTTTGACCGCTATGACCCCATGGGCGCGGCAATGTTCGGCGATTCGCGCCGCCTCGGCGAATGCGAGTTGGTTGTGACCCAGCACTTGTTCAAGACGGGCTTGACCCAACTCGCCCACGTCGTACTGCCGACGACCGCCTTCGGCGAAGAACGCGTTTCCTTTACCAGCACGGAACGGCGCATTCAGTTGGCGGAAAAGGTGATCGATCCAGCGGCGGGACCGATGCCTGCGTGGGAGCAGTTGGTCCGGCTGGCGCAGGCCATGGGCGCTGATTGGAAGTACACATCTTCCGAACAGATCATGGACGAAATTGCCAGCGTGATCCCGTTCTACGGCGGCGTGAGCTACGAAAGCCTGGCGCGCGAATACGGCCGACAATGGCCGTGCACCAAGGAACTCCCCCTGGGCACGCCGCGGCTCTTTGAGAACGGGCCGGACGGCAAGAAGTTCAACTTCGCGCCGTTGCGCCACGGGCCGCCGGTCAGCGCCGCAAGCAGCGAGTATCCGCTGACCCTGGTGTTCGGACATTCGCTCTACTACTGGCATCAGAACGCCCTGATCGATCACAGCGAGACGCTGAAGCGCGAGCACCGCCTGCTGCTGATGGATTACCCCGACGGATTTGTGGAGATCAACACCGACGATGCAAAACGGCTTCACATTCGCGATGGCGAGAAGATTCGCCTCCGCGCGGCGACGGGATCGGCGATCTCCACGGCGCGCGTGACCGCCGAAGTCAGGAGTGGAGCAATCTTCGTTCCATATTTCGTTCAGCAGCTTCGGTCACAACTGATCCGGGAAAACGTCAACGGCAATTCGCTGATTCCCGTGCGCGTGGAAAGGAATCCCGCATGAAAGCCCGAATCATCGACGGCGTTGACGTGCTCAAGATCGTGGACCTGCTGCGAGCGCAGGGACGTGAAGTGATCGCGCCGTTTCGCGGCCGCGGAAGCGACACCTATTTCGACGCGGTCACCAACGAGAATCGCGACGACGTTCAGATCCACTTTGCCAATCCTTTTTACCCGCCCAAACGATTCCTGTTGCCGCACATCGAACCGATGATGAAGTTCCATCGAAGCGACGCGGGGATCGATATCGAACCGGTTTACGAGCATCCGCCCCGCGCGATCTTCGGAATCCGCTCGTGCGACGTGGCGGGGATCTGGCATCTCGACCGCTTCTACCTCAATCGGGACGTTCGGGACGTTTACTATGACAAGCGGCGGCAGAATCTATTTCTGGTCAATATCGTCTGCACGGATCCCGCGCGGGACATTGGCGAGAATTGCTTTTGCGTGTGCGCCGACACCGGCCCGGCCGCGCGCGAGCACTTCGACTTGCAATTGATGGACCTGGGAGCGGGCGAATTCATCGCGGTGGCCGGAACGGCCGCGGGGGAAAAGTTGTTTTGCGAGCCGATTTTCCGGAAGGGGACGCCGGCGCATATCGAGCGGCGGCGGGAAATCCTTGGCGAGGCGCGCAAGCGATTCAAGACCACGACCAGTTGGTTCCCCGCCACCGTGCGATATGTTTCGCAGGACAAGATCCTGGATGCCACCTGGGAGGAAATCGGCAAGCGCTGCATGGAATGCGGCGGATGCACCTACGTCTGCCCGGCGTGCACCTGCTTTACCGTGAGCGACCGCCAGACCGGGCCAAACGAAGCCGAGCGCGTGCGGATCTGGGATTCGTGCGCGCTGGCCGGTTTCACGCGCATGGCCGGCGGTTTCAACCCACGCCGCGCGGTGCACGATCGCCGCAATCGCCGATTCTTCCGAAAACTCGCGCACTACTTCATCCAGCGCGAACTTGCCATGGCGTGCGTCGGCTGCGGGAGATGCGTGAGCGTCTGTCATGGGGACATCGGCATGCCCAGCGTGGTGGAGATGCTTCGCCGCGCTACCGCGGACAGGGCTTCGCCCGCCGCTACGGAGGTGGATAAGAATGAACCCGTCAAGCAGTGACAACGTCTACCTGCCCAAGACGGCGGTCCTGGAGCGCATCGTGGATGACATCCCCGAGGTGAAGACGTTCTACTGGCGCTTCGAAGATCCCGCGGCACAGAGCGAATTCAAGCAATTCCGCCCGGGACAATTCGCGCAGGTTTCGGTCTTCGGCATCGGCGAATTCCCCGCGTCCCTCCCGCCGAGTCCGACGGAGAGCGAAACGTTCTTTACGATTCGCCAAGTCGGCAGTTGCACCGCAGCGCTCCATCAACTGCGTCCCGGCGACAAGTTTGCCGTGCGCGGACCCTATGGGAATGGATTCCCGATGGAGAATTATTACGGCAAGAACCTGGTGTTCGTTGCCGGCGGGATTGGCATCATCCCGCTGCGCTCCTGCATCGTCTACGCGATCGCCCATCGAAAGCAGTACCAAAGCATTCAGATTTTCTACGGCGCTAAAACGCCTCACGAGCTGATGTATCTGAAGAACCTCGACGAATGGCAAAACACCGCCGATGTGCAGTGCCACGTGGCGGTGGACCGCTCGGAAAGCGGATGGGCGGGTCACGTCGGGGTCGTCGGCAGCTTGTTCAAGCGCCCGGGCGTGCGCGTGCCGGTGGACAACGCCATCGCCTTCGTGTGCGGGCCGCCCGTCATGTTCCGGTTTGTCATTCGTGATTTGCTGGAGATGGGATTCAAGCAAGGCAATATCGTCTCAACGCTGGAGCGCTACATGAAGTGCGGCGTCGGAAAATGCGGGCATTGTTGCATCGGCGTTGCCTACATCTGCGTTGATGGGCCGGTCTTCACGTACGAGCAGATCAAGAAACTTGGCGAGGACATCTAATGCCGAGCCTGAGCGAACAACTGAATCGCCTCCACGGGCACGTTTGCCTGATGTGCGTCGGCAATCCCGACGGGGGTGACGATGCGTTTGGCGTGCGGCTGGGAGAAGAGTTGGCCGGCCAGGGAATGCCCGACGTGGTCATCGCCGGGAATGATCCCGAGAGATTCCTGTTTCGGGGCGCGAGCGACGGCTTTGACCATCTCATATTCATCGATGCCGTGGATTTCGGCGCCGCGCCAGGATCGGTCGTATTCCTGAATGCCGATGAAATGACGGGCCGATTTCCACAGGTTTCAACACACCGCTTGTCGCTTGGATTGCTCGCCCGGTGGACCGAGGCCAGGGGCACGACCAAAGCCTGGCTGCTGGGCGTGCAACCGGAATCGCTCGAACCTCGACGCGAGCTGTCGCCAAGCGTGCAAGCAACCATGGCGTCACTCGGCGAGTTGTTGAAGCGTTCGTTCAACGCTGGAGTGGGCGTATGCTGACCCCGGAACAACTGATCGTCGCCGCCATTCTCACCTGCCTCGGCGGAGCGGTCCTGACGCTGGTTTGTGCGCGCGGCAAAACCCTGGCCGGCATGCTTGCGTTTGGGGTGACGGTGGCGTCGGCAACGATGATCTTCCGGGCCGTGGTTCGAGTGCTCCGCTTCGGCCCTTCACCCCATTCCGCCGCCTTCTGGGCGATGCCACAGTTCGGATTTGCACTGCGGCTCCACGTCGATGGCTTGACCGCCGTCTTCCTCTCGCTGGCGGCAACGATCGCGATGCCGGCGGCTCTCTATTCCATCGTCTACATGCGGCACTATGCGAACTACGGCGTGGCGCGATATTACCCACATTTCCTGATCTTTCTCGCCGCCATGTATGGGCTGGTCAGCACCACTGACATGATGTGGTTCTTCTTCATGTTCTGGCAGATGATGACGCTTTCCGGGTACGCGCTGATTCGCTTTGAACGTCGCAAACGAGAGAACGTCCGCGCCGCCAACAAATTCCTCATCATGATGCAGATCGCGTGCGCCGCAACGATGATCGGCGCGGAATTGCTCGCGGTCAGCGGCGGCACGGTCAAATACGACTTCGAAACGGTCAGCGCGAATCTGCCCATGATGCTGAGCGCCAAGCCCATTGCGACGTCGATCGCGTTCGCGTTGTTCCTGATCGGGTTCGGCATCAAGATGGGCATGTGGCCGTTCGGTCAAATCTGGCTCCCGGACGCGCACCCCGCCGCGCCATCGCCGGTCAGCGCCATGCTCTCGGGCGTGATGATCAAGACCGGCGTTTACGGGCTCCTTCGCTACTTCCTCTGGCTCTTGCCGCCGGCGGCGTGGGCGCATTATCCGCTGGCCAATTGGGGCGCCCTCATCGCCGTGCTGGGCGCCATCACCCTCTTCACCGGAACGATGCAGGCCCTTAAACAGGAACAATCCAAACGGCTGCTGGCGTTCCACAGCATCGGGCAAATCGGCTATATCCTGCTGGGCACCGGCGCGTGCATGGCGCTGCTCCGCACGCCCTCGCTGGCGGCCTTCGCCCTCTTCGGGGCGCTGTTCCACGTGATGAATCACGGCGTGTTCAAAGGGCTGCTGTTCCTCAACGCCGGGTCGATGCTGCACGCCACCGGCACGCAGGACCTGAACAAGCTCGGCGGACTGATGAAGTTCATGCCGCTCACCGCCGTGACCGCGCTGGTTGCATCCTTGTCCATCTCGGGCGTGCCGCCGTTCAACGGATTTGCCAGCAAGTGGGCGATTTTCGTCGCCGCCATCCTGGGTGGCAGCGGCGCGAGATATCTGCCGGCCTGCGCGGTCGTCGCGATCCTGACCAGCGCGCTGACACTCGCCTCATTCATCAAATTCTTCGGTACCAGCTTCCTGTCGCGCACGAGCGAACTGGTGCGTCAGCGGTCGCTGGCGCACAAGCGGCTCGAAGTGGGCTTCACCATGCAACTGCCGCAGATCTTTCTCGCCGTCACCTGCATCCTGCTCGGCGTCTTTCCGGTCATCGGCCTTCGATTTTTCCAAACGGCGATGCAGATGAGCCGACAGGGCTACGGCATTTCTCTGGCGACAGGCGCCGAAGCGATCAAGGGCGGCGCTTTGAAGGGGATCGAAGGTCCGGGCGGCGCCGCACTGTTTGTGCCGCTGGCGCTTCTGGTCGTGCTGGGCGGGATGTTTCTGGTGACGTGGTTGGTCGCCCGCCTCGGCGGCGCCAAACGTCGCGCCGCCGAGCCGTGGCTCTGCGGATACGCCCGTGAGGCCGACTGTCATCGCTACGTCGCCCACAACTTCTACGGCGAAATCAAACGTTACTTCCGTTGGCTGGGCGGCATGCCGCGCGCCGTCCAACAAGCACCTGACGTGAAGGAAAGCACATGATCGCCCGCGAGAGACTCAATCGATTCAGGGAACAATTCGGTGACGCCATCGAGCGCGCCGATCTGACGGGCGAAAACCGCTTGTTCATTTTTGTGCGCCCCTCGGCGCTCAAGCCGATCTGTCAACACGTTTTCCGCGAGCTGGGCGCCCGATATGTCATCAGTATCGGCGCCGACGATCGCCCCTACAGCGGCAAGTTTCTGATCGCGCACGATTTCGCGTTCGATCGTGTCGATCTCCTGTGCAGCGTCCTTGCTTATGTCCCACCGGAAGATCCAATGGTGGACAGCATTTCCGACGTCGTTCCCGCGGCAAATTGGGCCGAGCGCGAGATCATGGACATGGTCGGCGTAAAGATGCAAGGGCATCCCTATCCCAAACGCCTGGTTGTTCCGGATGGCTGGCCGGACGGCGTATATCCGCTGCGGAAGGATTTTGCGTGGAACCAGGCCCCGCAAGGATTCGACGACCAGCGGGAGTTCAAGTTCGACGATCCGCCGGAAGGCTGTGTCGTTGTGCCCTTCGGACCTTTCCATCCAACCCTTGATGAACCGGCGCATTTCCGGCTGTATGTCGAAGGCGAGATGGTTCGCGGCTGCGAGTATCGCGGGTTCATGGTGCATCGCGGCATCGAGAAACTTGCCGAGACCGTCCTCAGCTACAACGACATTCCCGTGATGGCCGAGCGCATCTGCGGCATCTGTGGATGCGTTCACAGCGTCACCTACGCGCAGGCGGTCGAGAGCGCCATCGGCTTGGAAGCGCCGCCGCGCGCGCAATACATCCGCACCATCATGTTGGAGATCGAACGCCTTCACAGCCATCTGCTTTGGGTTGGACTGGCCGGCCACGTCTTGGGCTTCGATACCCTCTTCATGCAGGCCTTTCGAATTCGCGAACGGGTCATGTGGATGGCCGAGAAAATCACCGGAAATCGTAAGACCTATGGTCTGTGCGTTGTCGGTGGAGTGCGGCGAGACATTACACCGGACCTGAAGGACGAACTGGTGGACGTGCTTGACACGCTCCAAGCGGAATGGCGAGCCGTGGTCGGAGCCGTGCTGGGGGATAGGAACATCCAGAAGCGAACCAGCGGCGTGGGTATCGCGAATGCGGCGCTTGTCAGGGAGGCGGGCTTGATCGGTCCCATGGCGCGCGCCGCCGGCGTTGAGATCGACTGCCGGCGCGATCATCCGTACGCCGCATACGGCAGGATTGATTTCGACGTCATCACGGAGCGCGGCGGGGATGTCTGGTCACGTCTGGTCGTCCGCGCCAAAGAGGTCTTCGAATCGGTCAGGATCATCCGCCAATGCCTGGAGAAGATGGAGCGCGGGCCGATCGAGGAAAAAGTCGCCGACGATCTGCCGGTCGGCCGGATTGGATTGTCGTCCGTCGAAGCCCCGCGCGGCGAATGCCATCACTTCCTGATCACCGGCGAGAATAATCATCCGCGACGGTGGCGAGTCCGGGCGCCGACGTACCAGAACCTGCAGGGCGTCCCGATGATGATCAAAGATCAGTGCCTCGCGGATATGACGATTACGCTGGCCAGCATCGACCCGTGTTTTTCCTGCACCGATCGCCTGGAGACGATCGACTTGAAATCGGGCGTGAAGAGCGTGTGGTCACCCGGCATCGAGAACTTGATCGGCCGTGAGAAAGGGTAGAGCGATATGGCTCGCGACGTCCTTTGGATGCTCTTGAAATGCTTCGGCAATGCGGCGTTCGTGTTGCTCGTCGCGCCGCTCTGCCAGGGCGTGATGCGCCGAATCACCGCGCGAATTCAATCTCGCCAGGGTCCGCCGCTGCTCCAGCCGTATATGGACCTGCTCAAGTTGCTCGGCAAAGAGGACGTCGAGTCGGGTGAATCGCCCGTCATGCAGAGGCTGGCGGCATACCTGGCGCTGTCGAGCGTGCTCGTCGTGGCCTGTCTCGTGCCGATGGGTTTCGCCTCGCCCATGAGCCGCGCGGCGGATGTCATCGTGCTGATCTACCTGCTCGCGTTGTGCGGAATCTGCACCTTGTTTGCCGGTTTGGCCGCCGGATCGACCTATTCGCTGATCGGCATCAGCCGCGAAATGATGACGATGATCGCGCTTGAGCCGCTGCTTGTCATCGCCCTGGTCATCGGCGCGATTCACACCCAATCCTTGCGCCTCGATCGCGTGCTTGGGGGTTCCGTCTACGCGATGGACGGCGTTCCCTGGTCGGGGCTGATCATTCTTATCGTGATGGCTTTTGCCTTTCAGGCATTCGTGCAGCGCGTTCCGTTCGACATCGCCGAAGCCGAAACGGAAATCATGGACGGCCCGCTAATGGAGTATTCCGGGCCGAAGCTCGCGCTTTTCAAGTATGCCCAGATGTGCCGTCTTGTAATCTATGGCGCCGTGTTTGTGTCGCTGTTTGTTCCGTTCGGATCGACGCTGCCGTTCCCGTTCGGCTGGCTGTTCTTCTGGACGAAGATACTCGTCCTGATCTTGGCGGTGACGCTCGTCGCCGCCACGCACGCACGCTATCGCATCGACCAGGCCATCCGCTATTTCGCCGCGATGATCGTCCTGGCGCTCGGGGCGTTGGTCTTGGCCGGTTTCGGAATGTGAGATGGAGGTAAATGCCATGTCACTATTGAGCAAAGCAAAAGAGGCGATCATCTGCCTGAAAGCGGGCCGGGTGACGCTTCCCTATCCGGCGGAGGCGCGCCCCGCGCCGGCGAACTTCCGCGGCCGACCGATTTTCGACGCGACCAAGTGCATCGGCTGCGCCGGATGCGCCAACAATTGTCCCGCACGCGAAATCCTCATCTTCGACGTTTGCCAGGAAATTCGCGTCCTGCATTATCTCGGCCGCCGCTGCACCTATTGCGGACGCTGCGCGGATGTCTGCCCCGAAAAAGCCATCACCATGAGCCAGGATTTCGAAACCGCCACCGATCAGATCGGCGATCTTCAGCAGCACATCGAGTTGTTCATGAGCACGTGTCAACGTTGCGGCCGGTGCTTCACGGAACCGTCGCCCCTGGAGCAGTTGAAGCTGAAAGGCTATCGCTCCGACGATCTGGAAACCGAGCGCGTGATCTTCCATTCGGACGCTTATCTGAAAGATGAGCCGATCGTGGACGACATCAACATCGAACTGGACTGATCGTCATGTTCAAGAGCCTCTGTCAGAAAATGTTCGGCCGATCCTTGTGGGTCTACCACGCGAACAGCGGCGGGTGCAATGGGTGCGACATCGAAGTGCTCAATGTTCTCACGCCCTACTACGACGTCGAGCGTTTCGGCATCAAGCTCGTCGGCTCGCCAAGGCATGCCGATGTCATGCTCTGCCAGGGCCCCGCGTTGCGATCCACCGCGCAAGCGTTGCGCCGCGCTTACGAGGCGATGCCGGCGCCCAAGCTGGTCTTCGCGATCGGCTCATGCGCGTGTGGTGGCGGAATCTGGCACGACACCTATGCCGTTCTCGGCCCCGTGGAGACGGTGCTGCCCGTGAACTTTTACATCCCCGGTTGTCCGCCGCGCCCGGAGGCCATCATCTATGGGGTGGCGGTTGCCGTTGGGCTCGTTGACAAAAAGGTCGCGCCGGTGAGGTTCGAGCAGTTGAAGCTTCCCATCCCCCGCTATCATCCCGCCGATCTTCGCGGAAAGGACGAAATGGTCGTGTACGAAAAAGCGGAAAAGCTGTAGACGTCCTGCCGTATCTCTCATCCAGGCATAAGTTCACCCCCCCGATGAATCGAAGTCGTCGCCCCTGAAGACGGCGGACGCGCATTTGTCCTTGTATTTCCGTATGATTCCACTATCTATCATTCCATCGAAGGATGAGAGGGCGAGGTCGGCGGATGTTGCGGCATGAGATGAACTTGCGGGTCCGATACAGCGAGACGGACCAGATGGGCACTTTCTATAACTCCCGCGCCTTGGAGTGGTTCGAGTGCGCGCGGACGGAATCGCTGCGCGCCTGCCGCGTGTCCTATGCACAGATGGAACAGCGGGGAGTGCTGCTGCCGCTGGTGGAGGCGTACGTGAAATACCTGGGCAGGGCGAGATATGATGATCTGCTCTGTTTACGCACGACGGCGCAATTCAGCGGCAAGGCTCGGCTGCGGTTCAACGTGAGCATTGCCCACGCGCACGGCGGGCAGCCGGTCGTGGAGGGCTACACCGTTCACGCGATCACCGATGGCGCGGGCAAGCCCATGCGTCCTCCGGCTTGGTTGAGCGCCGCCGTCGCGGGCGCCGACCCACAGAGCGAGAAGGAAGGATCATGAGCTTGCGGACAGGCACGCTGGTGAGCGGCAACGAAGCGGTCGCCATGGCGGCGCTGGATGCCGGCGTGGCGCTGGGCACGGGATATCCCGGCACGCCCAGCACTGAAATCCTTGAAGTGATGGATGCACAGGGCGGAAGGGCGCAGTGGGCGCCCAATGAAAAGGTGGCTCTGGAGGTGGCGGTCGGCGTGGCATTCGCGGGGGCGCGGGCGCTGGTGACGATGAAGCACGTCGGCGTCAACGTCGCCGCCGACATTCTGTTCACGGTTGCTTACAGCGGCATCGACGGGGCGCTGCTACTGGTGTCGGCGGATGATCCGGGGATGAGTTCCAGCCAGAACGAGCAGGACAACCGGCGCTACGCGGTCGCGGCCGGCGTACCGATGCTCGAGCCGGCCGACTCGCAGGAGGCCTATGACCTGACGTTGGCGGGGTTCGAGCTTTCGCAGAAATGGCGCATCCCGGTCATGTTGCGGATGACGACGCGAGTCTGCCATGGCAAGTCGATCCTGCGTCATCGCCAGGCAAAGCGGAACGGTTCCCCGACCCACTTCGAGCGCAACATTCCCTGGCGGGTCATGATCCCGGCGCACGCGCGGCCAGCGCATCGCCGGCTGCGGCAAAAGCTGGCGGAGATTGAACAGTGGAGCGAGGAGTGTTCGCTCAACCAGGTGATCGAGGGCGAGCGCGGCCTGGGAATCATTGCCTCGGGTGTGACGTTCCTGCACGCTCGCGAGGCCAGCCCCGCGGCGAGCATGCTCAAGCTCGGGGTGACCTATCCGCTGTCGATCAGGTTGATCCGGCAGTTCGTCGCGGGGGTGGATCGATGTCTGGTGATAGAGGAAGGCGATCCATACCTGGCCGACGCGATCCGCGCCGCCGGGGTTCGCGTCGAATCCAAACCGGAGATGTACCGCTTTGGGGAACTCAACGTCACGCGGGTTCGGCGGATCGTGGCGGGCGATGTCTCGCCCGAAGCCGCGCCGCTGAAGGGCAAGCCGCCGGAGTTGTGCGCCGCCTGCCCGTATCGCGCTCCGTTTTGCGTGCTGCGCAAGCTCAACTGCATTGTGGCGGGCGACATCGGCTGCTATACGCTGGGAGCCTTGCCGCCGCTGGAGGCGATGGACACCCAACTGTGCATGGGGGCGAGTCTAGGGGTGGGGTTGGGGCTGCGGCACGTGCTGCCGGAGGCCGAGGCTCGGCGGGTGGTCAGCGTCATCGGCGATTCGACGTTCATGCACAGCGGGATCACCGGGCTGGTGGAAATGGTGTACAATCCGCCTGTCACCGGCCATGTGCTGCTGATCCTCGATAACGGCACGACGGCGATGACCGGGCAGCAGGAGCATCCCGCCACCGGCCGAAAGCTGGGGCACGAGCCGACCAACCGCGTGAAAATCGAAGACGTCTGCAAAGCGGTGGGCGTGCATCACGTGGACGTGATGGACGCCAGCGCCGACCCGGCGGGATTCGAGAAGCTGCTGATGGATCGGCTCTCGCGCAACGAGCTGTCGGTGATCATTTCCCGCAGGCCGTGCATCCTGGCGGCGGGGAAAATCCGCAGGTACGAGCAGGAAGCCCAAGCCTGCCAGGAGTGCGCGCATGAGCCGGCGTAGCGAGGTGACCAACGTGATCGTTTGCGGGCTGGGCGGCCAGGGCGTGATCAAGGCGTCCGACATCCTGGCGGACGCGGCATGCCGAGCCGGGTTTGACGTGAAAAAAGCGGAGATCCACGGCATGAGCCAACGCGGTGGCTCCGTCTCCAGCGACGTGCGGTTCGGCAAGGAAGTGCTCAGCCCGATGGTGCCCGCGGGCGAAGCCGATTACCTGGTCGTGTTGGCGTCCGACCAGGTGGCCAACGTGATGCCGCTGCTGCGTGATGGCGGCGTGCTGATCGAGCCGTCGCTGGTGGGCGAGGCGGCGCCGGCGCCAGGCAAGAACGTTAACATGGCCCTGCTGGGCGCGCTCAGTTGGCGACTGCCCATCGAGCCGCGCCACTGGCGGGAAGCGATCGAGGCCAACCTCGACGCCAAGTGGCATAAGGCTAATGCGCAGGCCTTCGAAACAGGAATTCGCCTGGCGCGGCAGCGCGCCGAGGCGGACGGGCAGGCCGCAAGATAGGATACGCACAAAATGCAACGGCTCTGGAACGATTGCGCGGGAGGGTTTCACACGGCCAGCGCGCCCGACTATTTGCCGGTCGACCGCTTGCGCGAGCTCCAGTTGAGTCGGCTGCGCGCCAGCGTGAACCGCTCGTACCAGCGCATGTCCCTGTTTCGACAACGAATGCAGGATCGCGGGCTGATGCCGGAAGACCTGCGCAGCCTGGAACACCTGGCCCAGTTACCGTTCACGGTCAAGTCGGACCTGCGCGACAGCTATCCGTTTGGTCTTTTTGCCTCGCCCATGGAAGACGTGGTGCGCCTGCACGCCTCCAGCGGCACGACGGGCAAGCCGATCGTCGTGGCCTATACACGCCAGGACCTGGACGTCTGGACCGAGGCGATCGTGCGCTGCTTCGCAGCCTGCGGCGTTCACCGCGGCGACGTCATCCAGAACGCGTATGGCTACGGCCTGTTTACCGGCGGCCTCGGCGTGCACTACGGCGCCGAGACGTTGGGCGCCACCGTCATCCCGATCTCCGGCGGCAACACCGAACGGCAGATCATGGTGATGAATGATTTCGGCGTCACCGTCATCTGCTGCACGCCCAGCTATTTCGTCCATCTGCTGGAGCGGGCGCGCGAGTTGGGCGTCAACCCCCGCGCACTGCGGGCCGGCATCTTCGGCGCCGAGCCCTGGTCGGATGCCATGCGGCAGCGCATCCAGGAGGATTCCGGCATCCGCGCCTTCGATATCTATGGGCTCACGGAGATCATCGGTCCAGGCGTCGGCATCGAATGCGCCTGCCAGAACGGCCTGCACGTCCTTGAGGATCACTTCTACCCCGAGATCATCGACCCCCAGACTTGCCGGGTGCTGGAAGAAGGCCAGGAGGGGGAACTGGTGCTGACCACGCTCAGCAAGGAGGCGATGCCGATGATCCGCTACCGCACGCGCGACATCACGCGCATGATCGCCGGCCCGTGTCCGTGCGGCAGGACCCTCCGGCGAATCCAACGCATCGGCCGGCGCAGCGACGACATGATCATCGTGCGCGGAGTTAACGTCTTCCCGTCGCAAATCGAGGCGGCGCTGCTGGGGGCGCGGGGCACCCTGCCCCACTACCAGATCGTGCTGACGCGCCACAAGGGGCTTGATCACCTCGAGGTGCAAGTCGAAGTGACGCCCGAAGTTTTCTCCGACAAGGTGGGCACGCTTGAGGCCCTCCAGCGGCAGTTGGCGGAATCCATTGAACATACCATCGGCATTCACGCCGCCGTCCGCCTCGTGCAACTCCGCACGTTGCAGCGAAGCGAAGGCAAAGCCAAGCGCGTGCTCGATCAGCGAACTAACGTCTAGGGAACGCTTATGAAGCTCCATCAACTCTCGCTGTTCCTTGAGAATCGTCCGGGCGCGCTGAAGGTGCCCTGCCGGCTGTTGGCGGGCGCGGGCATCAACATCCTCACGCTCAACCTCGCCGACACCGCCGAATACGGAATCCTCCGCCTGATCGTCAAGGACTGGCAGCGGGCCCGGCAGGTGCTGACCGACGCGGGGTGCGTCGTCAACGTGGCGGAGGTCATCGCCATCGACGTTCCCGACCGCCCGGGCGGCTTGGCCGACGTGCTCGACGTGCTCGACAGCGAGAACCTCGGCATCGCTTACGTGTACGCCTTCGTGCATGGCCGGCAGGACAAGCACGCGGCCATGATCTTCCGCTTCGACGAGCCCGATCGCGCCGTGCAAGTGCTGGCCAGCCATCACATCCATGCCGTTCCCAGTGCTGATCTGTTCGCCGGCTTGACCTAAGCGGCAACGGCCTATATCACGGCCCGACACGACATGGCTTTTGATCATGAGAGCATCGCGCTGCTCGAGCAGGCCCTGGCTTCGCTCGACGAAGGCTTCGCCAATTTGCCGCCGATCCATGGTTCGGCCGACCAGGAAAAGATGCGGCAAGTCCTGCTGGCAACGGCCCAGCGCCTGCGCGACAATTATCCTTACCATCACCCCCTGTACGCCGGGCAGATGCTCAAACCCCCGCATCCCGTGGCCCGGCTCGCCTATGCCCTAGCGATGTGGCTCAATCCGAATAACCATGCCTTCGATGGCGGGCGAGCCAGTTCGGTCATGGAGAAGGAAGCGGTAGCGCAGATCTCGCGAATGTTTGGCTGGGATACTCATTTAGGCCATTTGTGCGGCGGCGGCACAATGGCAAATTTTGAGGGCCTATGGATCTCGCGCCAGTTGCGTCCGGATAAGGCGATCGCGGCATCCGCCCAGGCGCATTACACCCACGCTCGCCTATCGGCGGTGTTGGGCGTGCCGTTCCGCAGCATCCCGGTCGACGCCCGCGGTCGGATGAGCATGGCGGCGCTGGAACCAGCCATCGCATCGGGCGAGGTGGGGACTGTGGTTGTAACGTTGGGCACAACCGCGGCCGGCGCCGTCGATCCGCTTCCAGAAATCCTGGCATTGCGGGAGCGAAACGATTTTCGCATCCACGCGGACTGCGCCTATGGCGGCTACTTCACTCTGGCCCGCAATCTCGATCACCATGCGCGCCGCGCGTTCGACCTGCTCGGCCAAGCCGATTCCATCGTCGTCGATCCGCACAAGCATGGCCTCCAGCCCTATGGCTGCGGATGCGTGCTGTTCCGCGACCCGGCCGTCGGCCGGTTCTATTGCCACGATTCACCCTATACGTATTTCAGTTCATCGCAACTGCATTTGGGGGAAATCTCGTTGGAATGCTCTCGCCCCGGCGCCGCCGCGGTGGCACTTTGGGCCACCTTACAGATGTTTCCATTGGAAATCGGCGGCGAGTTTGCGCGCGGCTTGGAAACCTGCCGCAATGCGGCCAAGACGTTGCATCAAGCTCTTGAGAATCAGGATAGATTCGCCCCATTGTTCCAGCCCGAACTGGACATCGTAACATGGGCTGTCCGCGCACCGTCGGCGACAATTTCCTCCACCCGCGCCCGCCGACTCTTCGACGCCGCGGCGCGGCAAGACCTGCACCTGGCCCTGGCAACCTTCCCCCGCGCAATGGTTGAGCCGGCAGCGCCGGTACGCGATTGGGATGCCGATCAGATCACCTGCTTGCGTGCCTGCCTCATGAAGAGCGAGCACGAGGATTGGCTCCCTCAGATTCTTCAGCGTCTTCAAGCCGCCGCATCGGTTCTCGATGCCCAGACATGAGTTCGCATCCGGATGTCTCCGATTCGAGGGGAGGACCCTGAATCGCGCCCGATCATGGGCGGTATTTCAGGGTTTTCGCGCGGCAATGATGGAATGCATGGTGTCGTCGCGCCGCAGAATCCGTAAATCGGCGAAGCCCGCCGCGGCCAAATCGTCACGGAGTTCCTCGAACGTGTACGTGCCGCCCTTTTCGGTCGCCACGAGCATGTTCACGGCGAACAACGCTCCACCCACGGGAGCGGTCCGCGAAGGTTCCATGAGGAAGTCGCGAACCAGGACATGACCGCCGCTCAGCAGAGCCTCGAAAATGCGGGCAAACAACTCCCGGTTCTGCCGGCGGGAATTCTGATGCACGATGGCGCTCAGCCACACCAGGTCCGCACCGCCAGGCAGCGGGTCGGAATAAAAGTCGCCGGCGACCAGGTCCACGCGGTCGGATAATTCTTCGTTCTTCAATCGTTCTTTCGCCTGGGGCAAAACCTCGGACAGATCGAAAATCGTTGCCCGTGCCGCGGGATTGGCACGGAGAAACGCGATCGTGTACGTTCCCGAAGCCCCGCCAACGTCGAGGAGATGCTGGTATTTCAGCGCCGGAAGCTGGGCGATAAGTTTGGCGGCCGCGGGACGGGCGATGTTGTCCATGGCTTCGATAAAGGAGGCGTAATCGGCGTCGGCGCCGCGGATGCCGGGCTGGCGCGGCGCGGGTCGGCCGGTTTTGACAACCTCCGCCAGGTGCGACCAGCGACGCAGGCACGTGGCCTGGTGCTGCACCATCGCCAACATGCTGCGCGAGCCGCGGGCGGTCAAAACGTCCGCCACGTTCGCCGCCAACTCATACCGCTCGCCCTGTTTGCCAAGCAGTTGTAATGCGGCCAGGGCATCCAACAGGACCGTTATTCCCCGCAAATCGGTCCTCAGATTTTCCGCGGCCTGCGCGGCGGTGAATGGCCGGCCGCCCATGCGATCGAACAACTCCAACTCCGCGGCGGCCATGATGACGCACGCCGCCTGATATCCCCGCACCAGTTCATTGATTTCCTCGGCGCTCTGCTGTCTGTTTTCCATTGCGTATCTTCTCCACCGGATTAATGAATCCGGCCGGATTGTATACGACCGAGGCAATCGGCAGCAGACCTGCCGCAAGGCCGATTGAAACCGGCTGTTGCCATCCCGGCGGCGGCGATCTTCGTGACAACCGCATCGGGTGAAAGCCCGGGCATGGTTGAGTCTCCGAAAATGCAAAAATGGAAGATTCCGTTTTCTCCGGGTGTTTTCGGCCGCTGTATCCCACGCGGGCAGGTGTCCTATTCGAAGGATTCGGCTAGGTTTGATTTCAATGGGCGATACAGGGCACGAAAGCAATACGAAAAGCCTCGAAAAGCCCAGACCCGATAGGTAACTCGGTGCAGAATCCGGTGCAGTTGCAGGTCAAGACATCTGCATTCTGTGGCGCGGAACCGAACAGCGCGAAGTTATCAGCGCATGGTGTACGCTTCCCGCAGCGGGCATCGTCGCCATGATTTGGGCGTCAAAACCGCCTTGATCGAAAAAACTCTCAATTCGTGGGGAACGAGCGAGGCGGCTAAGATGTCGGGGTTGCCAGAAGAGACATCCGATTGCCAGTGGAATCAGCATCGAAGCGGTCGGTTCGGGCACCTCGGTGACGAAATTGAAACTCGCCGTCGCTCCGTTCTCCACGTACAGCTGCAGGTTGCTCGGCAAGCTGACACCGTCCCCCAAAATCCCCGAAAGGGAATATTCGCTGAATCCGCCGTCGGAATTGCCATCGATCAGTTCGGCCGAAAGATTCTGGCCGCCGATCGTCAACGAACTGTTATCGTAAAGATAAATGGAAATCGGCGAAGAATCGTCATCGCCGTCGGCGGGCAGCAGGCCGGCAGGGTCCATTGCCGAGTTTGAATTGCTGCCCGAAGTGAGCAGCGCGCCGTTCCAATAGAGCTTGGCGTTGCCGAACAGTTGAATCTTATTGTCGATCTGGCCGCCGTCCCACGTGCTGACGGAGTTGTCCTGAAGGGTGACCAGTCCTGAGATTTGCCCGCCGGTCATTTGGAGTGATCCATTGTTATCGACGTTGAGCGGCCCACCGATCACGCCGCCGTCACGGACCTCGATGATGCCCGATAAGAGCACCGTCGCGCTGCCGTCGATTTGTCCGCCCACGAGTTTGCAGTCTCCGTCGCCATCGACGAGCAGGTTTCCTTCCACCTCGCCTTCCAATGTAAGTTCCGAGTTGTCGTGCACCGCGAGATCTTTCAACACCGTCGTATCGTGCGTCGTCGTCACCATGGCGCCGTCGCTCAAGCTCATCGATCCAGCGATGATGACGGTCTGAAGAGTAGCCGCGGGGTCTCCATTGAACATCAGGTTTCCGTCGATTTTTCCCACTCCAAGCGTTGCGACGGCATCGTCGCCAATGCTCACGCTGCCCTTGATCTCGGTATTCCCCGACATCGTAAAGTGGGCATTATCGTTGATTGCCGCAGACCCGCTGAATTGCGCGCCACCAAGCTGTACAGTCGAATTTCCGTCGGCTTCCAGGTCGACAAGGTTTCCCGAATTGGCGATCAGCGAGCTGCTGTCGTTCATGAAGATGTCGCCGGTAACGGTTGCCCCCTCAACGTCGATCGAGCCGCTGCCATTGCCGTAGACATTTGCGTCCACCTGGCCCCCATTGAGCAGCGCCTGGGCCGAATCGGAGACAGTCAGACCTGCGCCGAGGGTGCCGCTGTTCACGGATAATTGGGCGTTATCTGAAAGGGATACGCCGGCCGTCGTTTGTGCGCCGCTGATCTGAACGGCCGACGAATCGTTGGCCTGAATCGACAAAAGCGTTCCGCCAGTGGCGGTTAGTGAAGACCCATCGTTTAGTATGACCCCGCCGTTGACCGCGCCGCCGCTGATGCTCATTGAGCTCTTGAACGACATCGTGACGGTTCCCGTGATCGTTCCACCCGTCATATTCAGCTGCGATTTATCCTCGAGCGTCACGTTGTTGCTGAGCGTCCCGCGGCTGACGTTGACCTGCGACGTGTCCTTGGCATCCAGCGTTCCAAAAAGGGTTGTGGTGCCACCACGTGCGACTTTGACGTCGAATATTCCATTGTCCGAAAGAGAGACATTCCCGTTGATGCTGGCCCCTTTAAGGTCCACTTCCGTGTCATCGGGGATGGAAACGTTACCGGTGATATCCCCGGCAAAGCACTGGACGTAGGCATCGCCGTGCAAATCCACATCTCCGGCAATGTTGCCGCCACGCAGTACCGCCTGACCTGAATCGCTGACGGTCAAAGTTCCCTTAAGAGTGATATTGCCGTTTTCGAACACCACGATGCCGAAATCATTGGCGGTCACATCTTTATCGAGGGTTCCGTCATCAATCTCCACGTAAGAATCGTCGTCGGCATAGACTGTGCCCTGAACCTCTCCTCCGAACATTACAAATTGCGAAGAGTCGTCCATTATGACGTCCTGGGTAATCGTTCCGGAGTAGATGAAGAAGCGTCCTTGACTATTGCCGGCGACTGAGGCGATCGTCGAGCCATACATATTTACAACACCGTTATCGGTGACGGTGGTCGTGCCGAGGACCTGACCACCGGCCAAATTGAGCTCGCCGGAGCTGCTGACGTTCGCGGTCTGTACTGTGCCGTCGTACAAAGTGGCAAGCCCGGTTTCCTGCGCATTGAGCGTGGTGACGGTTCCGCCGTAAATCTGCACGCCGGAGTTGGGAGTGTCAGTGCTGCCATATCCGGCGGCTGTGACGGAACTGGCAGTTCCGGAATTAATCTGGATGAAGCTCCCATCGTGGGTGGTCATCTGGCCCGTGTACTGGCCGCCGTTCATCACAAACAAACTGGTGTCGTAAGTATCGACGGGAGTAGCAATTGTGTCGCCATTGTCGATGACCGTCCCATTTTGATTGGTTTGAATGCCTCCATTGATCTGGGCGATGTCGATCTCAACGGTGCCGGCCAGGCTGGCTTGAACCTGGCCGTTGACGACGACTCCGCCCTTAAGGGTCAGGTCAGGGCCGGTGCTATTGGGATAAAAATCGTCGGCGGACGCCTCACCGGCGATCTGTCCGCCATTGACCGTGAGCGTGCCGCCGTCGGTGTCGGCGACTCCCATGTTCTGCGTTTGATTGATGATGAGGGTGCCGCCGTGGCAGAAGGCCAAGCCGATGGTCGAGGTGTTGACAATCACCGAGTCGCTCGATCCACCGGAGAAAACCTCGCCGGACAGGGTGGCCGAGTTGATGATCGCGGTGCTATTACCATAGGCATTAAGTCCAAGGGCCGTTCCACTGCTCAGGGTGACTTGAGACGTGTCGTTCAACGTGAAGTTGCCGTAACCCATTATGTTGTTGGCAAACAGCGTGGAACTCTGGTTGAGCGTGGTGTTGTTGCCGATCGTTCCCCCGTTGAGGATGGCGCTGGCATTGCCGGAGAGATTGGAGTCGCCAGAGGTGCTGCCGGGAGTGATCAGTTCCTCCTGACCGATCAGGCCGTCGGTCATGGTGAACGTGGAGTTATCGCTCAGGGTAAATCCGAAGTACGTGGAGCCGCCGCTCATCGTCATCGTGCCGTTGTCGTCGGCGAGAATCTGGTCCATCTGCCCAGCGGAGATAGCGACCTGCGAGTTGTCGTTGGCGCCCAGCGCGCCGACGGAGCCGCCCTCCATGTTGACGACGCTCCCGTTAAAAGCCGCGACGCTGCCGATGACGTAGGCGCCGTCGATGATCGTGACCGTCGGACTGGTCGGATTGGATTTGAAGATCTGGGCGAACTGATCGGCAAAGCCGATAACTACCCCGCCGCTGCCGATGGTGCCGTCGATGGTGGTATCCTGCGTGATATACGTCGTGTCCTGGGCTTGCGCCATGCCAGCCGCAAGAAGCAGAGCAATACCAGCGATTGCCGCACTGATAATCCATCGCATCTTTGCCACTCCTGTTCCCCCATCCACCAGTCTTGTTCTCCCGTGGCTACAAAAAACATGGCCGTAATATGCAATCAGCACTCTTCGCCCCGCGCGGTCTAGCCGGGACCTGCGACCGCGCCTCCTGCCACATTTCATCGTGCCCGAGCGTGCCGCACCTTCTTATCAAACAGGGGTATCGCTTTCCATCGCAATCCGGGAATTATTTGACGAAAAATGAGGAATTTGCGCGGCGAGCGAATCGGCGAGAATAGTCATTCCATAACAGGTCGTCATATCTGGAACCACCTGCACCCCGGATCGGTCGCAATCAGTCTTACTATTGTCGCAATTTAGTGGCACGCTGCACGATAATTTGGGTAAAAACACTGGATTAGACATTTGGTCGCACGATCCAACATTCGCTGGCGTTACATTCTCAATCGATTTGGAATACGAAGCCGAAGACATCGCAGCCATCGCTCGGCTCTGAGCCAATTCTGGGCTAAGAGCTGATCGAACTCGCTCGATCCGAAACGACTCAATATGACTATCAATTGTCAGAATTGGTCATTGAAAAGCACTTCGCGTAAGCGTCGGAAGCGTCGGAACATCAAGGCGGTGCAGAATCCGGTGCGGCATCTGCACGCGGCACGTCGCAAGGCGTCGCAGCATCTTCCGACGATAAATCTTCAAGCTCAGAGGTTGCAACGAGTAACGACGTGGTGCGAGATGATGCGAAACCTCGCGAAGAAGATTCAATGGGCGATACAGGGCTCGAACCTGTGACCTTACGGGTGTGATACCACCCCGGCGCCCACTCGACTTTGCCGTAACTCTTTAGCGGGCAATATACAACGGGAAAGATGGTTTTGCAATCGTTGCGCCTGACTACACGCGTTTTCGCGGCGTTACGGGTACACTACACGGTTGAAACGTGTAGACTACACGCTACCGAATAGCTGTTCCGAAGGATGCCACGCCGCATAGTTCACCCCCTCACCTAATCCTGCAATGCTGGCGCCGGCGTGAATCTCCGCATGTCGAAACCCGCGATTTGCGAAAGCGGCCCCAAACTGGCCGTCAGCGTTGTGGGACAACGTAACGGCTCTATAGCCATGTTTCACGCTTACCAGAGCGACGCAACGCCTGCAGTTGGTCCCCGCTTCGAACAATTATCGCTTCGGCGCCCCTACAGAGTTTCTTGCCGCCGTCTGTTCCTTGATCCGGGC
>JBEKKC010000016.1:0-49075 GCA_050010915.1 Tepidisphaeraceae bacterium
AATCGCGCTCCGGGGATGAATACGTGGAGTGCAGCAGACACGGCGTGGCGCGTTTCGAGAATCGTCCGCGCCTCAATCTGTTGCCGCGTCAGTAACGGATGATACATTCTTCTTCCCTCGCATTTCTCACCTGGCAGGAGCACGAAACAAATGGCAACCGTGGAACTGGAATCAAAGAAAAATGGAATGTTCACTCTTGCAACCGGGCAAAACGTGGCTTTCACGTTTGCCTTGGTCAGTTCGCTGTTTCTCCTCTGGGGGTTCTGCAACGGCATGATCGATACGATGGACAAGCACTTTCAGAAAGTGCTCCATCTCAGCCTGGCCCAATCCGCCAACGTGCAATGGGCGCATTACCTGGGTTACTTCTTGATGGCGCTTCCCGCTGGTTGGCTGGCAACCAAGACCGGGTATAAAGGCGGTATCATCTGCGGGTTGTTGATGGTTGCCGTGGGTGGTTTCTGGTTTATTCCCGCCACGCACATCGGGCAGTTCTGGGCGTTTCTGATCGGTGTCTGTTCCATCGCGGCCGGACTTACGTTTCTTGAAACCATCGCCAACCCCTACACCACGGTGCTGGGGCCAACCAAGTACGCGGCCACGCGCATCAATCTGGCACAATCTTGCAATGGCATCGGTTGGATATTCGGTCCCATCGCGGGAAGCCTCTTCTTCTACGGTAAGGATTCAAACGGCACCGACACCGGCAGCGCCATGCTGTGGATCCCTTACTTTGGCGTCGCCGTGGTCGTGCTTGTCCTGGCCATCATCTTCTTCTTCGCCAACGTGCCAGACGTGAAGATGGAAGATGATTATCACCTGGATGACACTGCGGGTTCGGAGGCGAAAACGGCGTCGCATTCGATCTGGGCGCACCCGCATTTTGTCATGGCGGTTGTCGCGCAGTTCTTTTACGTCGCCGCGCAATCGGGCATCTTTGCCTTTTTCATTAACTATATGACCAAAGAAACCCCGGCGATCTCGGACCACGTCAAGACCATGCTGCGCCCCAGTTGGACGGAAGCGGGTGGCGGGGGTATTCGGCATTTCAGCGACGCATTCGCGTCCGCCTTGGCGTCGGTCGGATTCGGTTTCTTCCTGGCCGGGCGGTTCAGTGGAGCAGCGCTGCTCCGAAGAGTTCCCGCCCATAAGATGCTGGGGACGTACGCCTTGATCAACGTGGTCATCTGCGGGTTGATCATGGCTAAGCTGGGGTGGATCTCCGTGGCCGCCGTTTTTCTGAGTTACTTCTTCATGTCGATCATGTTCCCGACCATTTTCGCCCTGGGGATTTTCGGGCTTGGCATCCGAGCCAAGAAAGCTTCGTCGTTCATCGTCATGGCCATCATGGGCGGCGCCCTCCTGCCCAAGCTCATGGGTTACGTCGCCGATAAGCACGGCATGTCCGCCGGGTACGTCGTCCCCATGGCCTGCTTCGCAATCGTTGCCTTCTATGGCTTTTTCTGGTCCAGGTTCAGCGGTTTTGACTCCATGCACTTGGGCGCCGAAGCAGCCCATGAATAATCGGCGTCATCGGATGCCAATGAGTAAAGGCCTGCAAACGGAGCGAAACGATGAGAACAGTATCAGCCATGTGACGGTGGTTGGCGGACGGCTTCGATATGATTCTGGCGGCCGGCGCTTCGATGGCGGGCGCGTCAACGGAGGCGGCGGCGTTCGACCCGTTCCGACAGCCGCAGGCGACGGCGAAGTAAGGCTTTATCGTCCCCCAAGTAATTGACGGGGTTGCGCAAAAACCGGGAGATGGATAGAATGGTTCCCCAGGAGTCCAGATATGCGAGAAATCAGTCTGCCTCAAAGCGACCAAGGAATGGCGATGATCGTGCGCGATGTGATCAAGCGTGGCGAGCCCGTAACGATCGTCGAGCAGGGCAAGCCGGTTCTTGATCTGGTTCCCCGGTGGAAGTCATGGGCGCAATTTCACCAGACGACAGCTGCGGAACGCGCCGCAGCGGGAATCGAAATGGATAAGGTTCGCGCCAATGTCCATGGCAAGCTGACGATTCAGGAAATCATTTCGTCCAAGCACGAAGGACATCGTTACTAATGATGGTGGTGGATTGCTCAGTCGCCGCAGCGTGGGCCTTGGCGGATGAGTCCGGGGATTGGGCCCATTCGGCGCGCGCTGCCGTCGAGCGTGACGGCATGGTGATTCCATGGCTGTTCTGGTTCGAGATCCGCAATATTCTCATTGTGAACGAACGTCGAGGTCGAATTGACGTCGCCAATGTGGACCGGTTTATCCGTGAACTGCCGAAGCTGATCGCGCACATTGACGACGAGCCAGACGGTGCGGCGTTGATGAAGCTGGCGCGTTCACACCAACTGACCGCGTATGATGCGGCCTACCTTGAGCTGGCCGCCCGCCGAAACCTGGGGCTATGCACCCTCGATCAGCAACTCATCGCCGCCGCTCCGAAAACCGGGGTCAACCTGTGGTCCCCATAAAGCAGACCAGACGATGGAAATCAAATCGATTGATAGCGAGCGCGACTACCGCCGGGCGCTGAAGGAGATCGACACGCTGATGGACGCCAAGGTGAGAACCGCCGCCGGCGACCGGTTGGACATTCTGGTGAGGTTAGCAGCAGCTTGGGAGCAGAAGCATCATCCCATCGACGCGCCCGATCCCCTCAAGGCAAATCAGTTCACGATGGAACAGCGGAATTGATGAGCCCGTTACCGGGGCTTGTCCTCGCATCGATCGTGGACGCAGACGCAGGTGGTGGGGGTGCATTCGTAGGCGCAGGCCCGGCTGCAATAGAGCTTGCCGTCACGCATGACGCCCTTGGCGGGTTCCACCGTGCATTGGCATCTGGGACAGGCGCATTTCACGGCGGATTGCATCTTCTTATTCTGCCTCGTGATCGGGCCGCAGTCAAAGTGAGATGGGCAAACTCTGCCGGTCGCGCAAACCTAGCCGCCGGGGAAACATGGAGGAAACCGCAATTGCCGGATAAGGCGCTGTCGAACCAGGCGATAGTTTACCAAACTTAGGGGCAGGACGTGCTATACTTGTGGCGGTGAGGTTTGCCGACGATGGCAAAACGTTGGGGCAAAATCCCGACGGCCAAATACGGAAGGCAAAGGGCCTCGCCTATCGGTCACGGAGCGTTCGGAGAATCGACATGAATCGGCCAGACACCCCTTCGCGCGACGAGGGGCGCATGCCCAGCAGGGATATCACCCCGGTTCTCAAGGGTTGGGATTACGAGCCGGGCACGATCAACGTCCGCAAAATCAGCGGCATGGACGGACAGCCCAAACTCCAGATGCGCGTGGACCTTGGGCTGTTGCAGATGGAAATGACCGGCCGGCCGGACGGGACGCGCCCGCATGGCTGCGAATCGCTGCTGGACTATCACGAACGGGAACTGGAGGAATACCGCCAGCGGCACGGAACCGAATCGGGATTCCAGATCACCGGCGATCAATGCCAGGCGCTTCGGGAAGAAGCGGTCATGTACTACCAGCGCTATCTGGGCCTGTTCGTGCTGGAGGATTTCGTGGCGGTGATGCGCGACACGGCCCGGAATCTGCGGGTGCTGGATTTCTGCGGCAAATTCGCCACCGACGAACACGACCAGCTCATCCTCGAACAATACCGACCCTACATCATCATGATGAACTGCCGGGCCGAGGCGTCGATCCACTACAACGACAAGGATTACAAGCCGGCGCTGTCGGTGGTTGAAAAAGGATTGGACAACATCCGCGAGTTCTTCGCGCGGTTCGGGCAGGACGAGGCCTTCGACAAATCGAACGAAGTGCGCGTCCTGAAGAAATTCGCGCGGGAGATCCGGCGGAAAATCCCGATGGACCCGATGACCCGCCTGCAACAGCAACTGGACAAGGCGATCAAAACCGAGCAGTACGAGGAAGCCGCCAAACTCCGCGACGAAATCAGGCGAATGCAGACCTCGGTATGACCATACATTGAAAACGGACATTGAAAACGGGACAGGTCCAATCCCGTTCGACACAGCCGAACGGGATTGGCACACCACCATGATTTTAGCTTAGCGTCTTGGCGTCATGGCGGTTCCATCGTCTTTGCTCCCGGAAGTTTGGGCAGACCCGGTTTAATAAGTAACGCCTTTTAGATTGACGATAACGCTTAAACATCGTAGGATTCGCTCCCAATGGCCGTTTCCGTTCTCATGCTCCTGCACCTTACGGTCGCCGTACGATAGGCCGGCGATGCGGCCAGGGGTACAAAAACTCCCTGGCGACACCGGCCCACCTCAGATTGTATTTCTTCTTCCGACAAATAGTTACAACTGTGAGAGACAAACATGGCTACGCTTCAAACCGACGCAAAAGTGACCACGATTTCAACCGCCGCCGGATCCAAGCCCAAGTACCAAGGCAAGAGCGGGGCGCAGATATTCCACGAGATGCTGGTCGGCCAACATAAGGTCGAGGTGATGTTCGGATATCCCGGCGGCGCGATCCTGCCGGTGTTCGATCAGCTTTATCGGACCAGCGCCAAATTCATTCTCAACCGGCACGAGCAGGGCAGCGGCCACTGCGCCGATGGCTACGCGCGGGTGACGGGCAAGCCGGGCGTCTGCGTGGTCACCAGCGGGCCTGGCGCGACCAATACCATTACGCCGCTGGCCACGGCGCAGTTGGATTCCATTCCCATCCTGGTGTTCAGCGGGCAGGTGGCAACGAAGGTTATCGGCAACGACGCGTTCCAGGAGGCGGACGTCACCGGAATCTCGCGGCACTGCACGAAATGGAATTACCTGATCAAGGACGTGCACGATCTTCCCCGGATCATCAACGAGGCGTTTCTGGTCGCCACCAGCGGCCGGCCGGGTCCCGTGCTCATCGATCTGCCCAAGGACGTGACCACCGGCCTGTGCACGCGCGAGGTGGACGATGCTCCGCGGCCGCACATCCAGAAGCGCAAGACCGCCTACATGGCCGCCAACGCGCGCCAAGTCCAGGAGGCCGCGGAACTGATCAACCGCAGCGAGAAGCCGCTGCTCTACGTCGGCGGCGGCGTGATCATGAGCGGCGCCTCGGCCGTCCTGCGAAAGGTCGCCCAAAAGGGAAACATCCCCTGTACCACGACTCTTCTGGGTCTGGGGGCATTCGACGAATTGGACCCGCGCGCCCTGTACATGCTGGGCATGCACGGCTCGGCCACGGCGAACTACGCGGTGCAGGATTGCGATTGCCTCATCAGCATCGGCGCCCGATTCGACGACCGCGTGACCGGCAACCTCACCAAGTTCGCGCCCAGGGCGAAGATCATCCACATCGACATCGACCCCAGCAGCATCAGCAAGATCGTCGACGTGGACGTGCCGGTGGTCGGCGATGCCAAGGCATCGCTGGAAGCGATGTTGCCCCTAATCGAGCACCGGGACCGCCACGCCTGGTGGAACCAGATCAACGCCTGGCGGGCGAAGTATCCGTTCAAATATCTCGATGACTCGAAAAACTCCAAGCCCCAGTACGTGATCGAGCAGATCAACGCCCAGACCCGCGGCGACGCGATCATTACCACGGGCGTCGGCCAGCACCAGATGTGGGCCGCCCAGTTTTACCGCTGGCGCTATCCGCGGCAGATGATCACCAGCGGCGGACTGGGCACGATGGGCTACGGCCTGCCCAGCGCCATCGGAGCGCAGCTCGGAAGCCCCGGCAAAATCGTCATCGACATCGACGGCGACGCCAGCTTCATGATGACCCTCTCCGAGTTGGCCACGATCGCCCAGTACAACATCCCCGTGAAGGTCGCCATCCTCAACAACGATTTCCAGGGCATGGTCAAGCAGTGGCAGGACATGTTCTACGAGAAGCGCTACAGCCAGACGGAGATGAAGAACCCGAACTTCGCGAAGTTGGCGGAGTCCTTCGGCATCCGCGGGATTCGCTGCGACCACAAGTCCGAAGTGCCCAAGGTGGTCAAGGAAATGCTCGACCATAAAGGCCCGATCGTGGTCGATTTCTACGTCGAGCCCAACGAGCACGTCTACCCCATGGTGCCCAGCGGCAAGGGCCTGCACGAAATGGAATTGGGAACGCTGGCGTAAGACCGTTGCCTTTCAACGGACTCAACCGCATAAACCTCCCCGTGAACGCTGCTTGGAAGGCAGACGGCTGGAAAAGCCGCTATTTTGGTCGATTCTTTGCCATTTCTTCATTGTTTGTGATGGGAAATAGGTTATGTTTTTGTCGGCGAGGGACGACGCTTGAAGCGTGGACTGCGAGGAGAAAACGAGATGTCTGCCAGCGGACGCGGCGGCAAAATTTGTATCGATCGCCGGATACGCGCGTTGGCGGCAGCGGCGGCGGCGGCCGTTTGGATTTGCGATTCTCGCGCCGCGACGATCCGCGATGATGTGAGCGATTCCAACTACACCAGCCTCGGTGCGGAATCCCAGTACGCCGCGTCGGGTTTCGTTTTTGTATATACCGGCAACGGTGAGGCGAACGCCGGATCGGGAACTCTGATCGCTCCCGATTGGGTTTTGACGGCCGCGCACGTCGTTGCCAACCAGACCGCGCCCTACTCAAGCTATTCGCCGTCCGTGATCAGCTTTGGCCAAGGCTCCACCGCCTCATATCCCGGGTCCAGTTCCGTTTCCGCGGTCTACGTGGAACCCGGCTGGTCAAACGACGGGGCTCAAGGCAACGATCTGGCCTTGATTCAATTGAGCACGCCTATCACCAGCGTGACGCCGGCGACGCTCTACAACAGCTCTCTGGGAACGGAACTGGGACAAACGGCGACCATCGTCGGCTATGGAACAACCGGCACGGGTTTGACCGGTAACACCGGCGCATACGGCACCCGGCGGGCAGTCCAGAACGTCGTCGACGCTTTCGGCGGCGACACCACGACCGGCGGACCGCCAAGTTACACACGAACCTCGTTTGCGAGCTTCAGCTCCAACCTCATGCTCACCGACTTCGACCAGCCGAACAACCCTTCGGCGAGCGTCATGGGCGACACCACCCCGTTGCCCTTGGAAGGCTGCTCGACTCAAGGCGACAGTGGCGGCGGATTATTCTTCACCGAGGGGAGCACGACCTACCTCGCCGGCGTCACCGATTTGATCGGCGGACCCTCCACCGGAAGCGGCAATACCCTGGTGGACGGATTGTACGGCGATTACGACTACTATACGCGCATTGACGTCACCAGTACGATGAATTTCATTACCTCGAGCCTGGACACTGTGCTCACCTGGAACAACGCTGGCGCAGGCTCCCCCACCAACGGCCATACCTGGGATACCACCAACAACAACTGGAACAACCAAATCGCCGCCGCCCTTTACGCCAACGGCGCCCAGGTGACCTTCAACGACTCCAACAACAACCATTACGCGGTGACGTTGACCACCACCGTCAGCCCCGGTTCGGTGACAGTCAACAACAGTTCCGGCAACTACACCATCAGCGGCGCCGGCGGCAAGATCGCCGATGCCGGGGCGTTCACAAAATCCGGCAGCGATATGCTGACCATCGGCACCGCCCTGAGCGTCGGCAGCATGAGCATTACCGGTGGAACCCTGAAGCTGGCCACCGGCGTCTCCGGCTCCGGCCCGGCCGTGACCAGCGCCATCGACCTCACGTCGCTGTCGATCACCGGCAGCAGCGTGCTGGACATCAACAACGACCACGTCATCATCACCTACACCTCCAGCGATCCGATCACGACCATCGCCGGGTACATCAAGTCTGGCTACAACGGCGGCAACTGGAACGGCTCGGGCATCATTTCCTCGGCGGCACAAACCAAGACCGCTGGCCTGTTCTACGGCGTCGGCTATGCCGACGGAAATGACCATGTCGTTGCCGGCCTGACCTCCGGGCAGATCGAAGTGGCCTACACGCTGCTCGGCGACGCCAATCTGGACGGTTTGGTGAACGGCTCGGACTTCAACATCCTGGCCGCGAATTTCAACCAGAGCATCACCGGCTGGGACCAAGGCGATTTCAACTACGACGGCCTGGTAAACGCCGCCGACTTCAACGAGTTGGCCGCGAACTTCAACCAGGGCGTCAGCGGCGCGGCCTCGGCTGGCGACGTTGCGGCGTTGGACGCCTTCGCAGTGGCCAATGGATTGTCCTTACCGACTTCCAGCGTACCCGAGCCGGCGAGCGCGGTGATGTTGGTGGTGGCGGGATTGGGAATTCTCGCCCGCCGGCGGCGCAGCGATCCCTTTCTTGGCGCAATTCATCTCCGGTGGCTACCCTGTGGGAAGTAAGCCACAGGGCAAATCCGGCCGTCCAGAAGATTGATTCTCCACTTGGGCGCAAAGCGAATCTCGTTTTCTCTTTCCCTATTTAGAAACTTTCGCGTCGTAAGCCCTTTGTGCATCTCGCCCAATGCGTACCCCCCCTGAAATAGGGGGGGGTGTTCCTATCGCGCCAAGTATCGTATTGTCTCCCTTTTTGCGTATAGGCCAGCCGGGGGAATGGAACCCTGAAGTGAGCGCTTGACCAAGCAACCGAAAGCGCTCGCGTCGCGGTTCCTGTTCTTCTTGCTCCGGCGTTGATAGACTCCGGTCAGCTTCGAGCGGAGCGGCTCGCTCCGCCGCGCAATTCTGACCGGGCAATAATTTGGGAGATGGGAAAATGAAACAGGGAAATTCTGCGAGGCGGATGCGTCGGAGTTCCGGGCTTTTGCTGGCAGCGGCTGCCGCGGCCCTCTGGCCGATTCGCTCGGCGCAGGCCACCCCGGATACCTGGACCAGCACGGCGGGCGGCAACTGGACCACCATCGGGGATTGGAGTTCACACGCCGCGCCCACCGCCGGGCAGGATGTCTATATCACCTCTTCCTTCGCCGGCATGCAGACGATCACGTTCAACAGCACTCTGGGGCTGACTTACAATACCTTGACGGTCGATACCTCCGGCGGCGGGACCAACACATTCTCGATGCCGGCCAACAACCTCAACGTCAGCGACTACGAGGTCATCGGAAATAACGGCGTCGGCACGTTCAACCAAACCGGCGGATCGAATACCATACCATCGACAGCGACCCTCGGGTTTTACCTCGGCAACGACGCTAGCGGCAGCGGCACTTATGCCTTGTCCACCGGCGCCAGCCTTTCCTCGCCTATTGAGTACATTGGAGCTGCAGGCAGCGGTACATTCAACCAAAATGGCGGGTCGAATACGGTCAGCGTACTTTTGAGTCTCAGCTACTTTTCTGGGAGCACCGGCGCGTACAATTTGGCCAATGGCACCCTCTCTGCGGGGGACGAGTCTATCGGAGACGGTGGCGTTGGCACATTCAACCAGACCGGCGGCACGAACATGGTCACTCAAGGCCTTAACGTCGGCACCAACTCCGGAAGCACCGGCATTTACGCTTTAGCGACGGGCGCCGTGCTCAATTCCCCCGTCGAGTATGTCGGAAATGCTGGAAACGGCACCTTCGACCAGAATGGCGGGTCGAATATAACCCAATCCCTCATTCTCGGCCAAGAATCCGGGAGCAACGGCAATTACACCTTGGCCAATGGCGCCACCCTTTCGGTGACGATCGGCGAAGACATCGGATTACAGGGCAGCGGCACTTTTATCCAAAGCGGCGGCACGAACACGGTCGCCGCACAGCTCCAGATCGCGGCCGTCTCTGGCTCCACTGGCAGCTATACCCTCAATGGCGGCTCGCTCAGCGCTCCAGTCATCTCTGTCGCTTCCATCGAGGACGGGGCCAGCGGCTCAGGGACTCTTACCGTCAGCGGCGGAACGCTTACCACATCTAGCCTCTATCTCGGCCAAAGCGGCGGCATTGGAACAGGAACCCTCAACATCAGCGGTAACGGCGTCGTCCAAATCGGCAATTCCCTGAACTTGAACAACGGGACCGTGAACCAGACGGGCGGCACCAACACAGTCAGCGGAGTCGGCGAAGACCAAGGTCTTGCACTGGGCGTGGAAGCCGGTAGCACAGGCAGTTACATCCTGGCCGCCGGCGCGACGCTCAACGCGGCCCAAGAGGTGATCGGAGGTATTTTAATCGGTTCCCCTAGCACGCTGGGCGGCAATGGAACGTTCACTCAAACCGGTGGGACGAATACCGTCAGCGAAGAGGTGATTGTCGGCTACAGTTCGGGCTCCATCGGCAATTACACGATCAGTGGCGGAACGCTTAATACGCCTTACGTCATTCTCGGCGTAGGCAGCGGCTTCACCGGAATAGGAACCCTCGCCATCAGCGGTATCGGCGTCGTTAATATTAGTGAAGGCCTCGCTGGAGCAGCCAACTCCACGCTGGTCTTATCCGGCGGACTCCTTAACGTCGAAAACAACGGGATCGCCTCCGCCGCCAACCCCATCAGCACCGTCAGACTCCCCGCCCCCGGCCAGACCGCCGGAATCCAAAGCCTCGGCGGCGCTGGCATCAACGGCGCGGGCCTTAACATGAACGGCGGCGGAACCCTGCTCCTGATCGGGACCAACAACTTCTACAGCGGCGGAACCACCATCGCCAGCGGCAGCACGATTCAGGTCGGCGGCTTCGGCGGAATCTACAGCACCTATGGCAGCATTCCCGCAACGGGCAATATCGATGATGAGGGATCGCTTCAATTCTCCCAATCCAACAACATTACACTCAGCGGCGTGATCAGCGGCGCGGGTGCCGTCCTCGAAGCCGGCAGCGGCACCACCACGCTGAGCGGGATCAACACCTACTCCGGCCAAACCAACGTTTTTCTTGGAACGCTCGCCGTCAACGGAGAGATTTATCATGGCGTCGGCTCGGCTCCCAACGTCAACGTCAGCGGCGGCACGCTGGCCGGCACCGGCACAATTCATTCCGGCATTACCCTGAACTACGGAACCATCGCCCCAGGCCCGGCCGGCTCCACGCTCAGCGCCGATCGGGGCCTCACCGCCAGCGGAGGCACATTGCAGTTCGACGTCGGCACAACCACCGCCAGTGAACTCACCCTCGGCGGAACCGCCAGTTTCTCAGGCGGCGTGGATTTCGCCTTCACGCTCTCGGGAACGCCTGCCGCTGACTCGGTGTTTACGATTCTCACCAGCACGGGCCTGAGCGGCGCCGGCTCGCTCGACCTTACCCCGACCGTCATCGGCCGTGATACCCTCACGCCCTCCATCAGCGGAAACAACCTCATCGTCACCACCACGGGCGGCCCGGCAAACCTGAGCTGGATCGGCAATAGCAACGTCAGCTTTGACGGGGGCGGAGCCTGGGACACCCAAACCACGCATAACTGGGAAAACCACAGCAACGAAAGCCTAACTCCCGATGTCTTCTACACCGGGGATAATGTCACGTTTGACGATACGGCTTCGAACTTCATCGTGGACCTGAACAGCGGCATCGTGACTGCCGGCTCCGTCACGTTCAATAACTCGCTCAACGCTTATACGGTGAACGGCTATAGCGCCATCTCCGGCCCGGGCGGCGTAACCTTCAGCGGCTCCAAGACCGTTACGCTGAATAACAACAATTACTACACCGGCATCACGACCATCAACGGCGGTGGTTTGGTCTCCCTCAACGGCGAAAACGACAGCCCGACGTTCAATGTCACCAGCGGCACCCTGCAACTGGCGGCTGATTACGTTCTTGGAGCCATCCCGGTGGTGAACCTCGGCAACGGAACGACCACCGGCGTGCTGGACTTGGACGGCACCAACACCAACGCGATCGGCGGCCTGACCGGAGGCCCCGGCAACATCGTCACCAATACCAGCCCCAACCCCGCCACGCTCGTTTTCACCGGGAGCTCAAGCAATTTTGGCGGGACTATTCAAGATGATGGTCCGGTTTCCCTCGATGTCGCCGGCGGATCGCTGACCTTGAGCAACACCAATACTTATTCAGGCGCTACCACCATCAGCGGCGGCGGGACGATCGTCCTGGGAGTCGATAATGCTCTGCCGGTTAATTCCCAATTGCTGCTGGGCATCGGCGACGGAACCAACGCGACCCTTGACCTCAATGGACACCAGCAGACCATCGACAGCAATCTGGTCGCCAACACCACCGGGACGGCGCTGGTCACCAACAACAACAGCAGCGCCGTCGGCACTCTGAATGTGAACGCGAGCATCAACTACAGCGGCACGCTGGCGGATGGGGCGGGGAAGCTCGCCGTCAAGTTCACCAGCGGAAGCTCGACCCTCTCTGGAACCGCCAATGCCTACTCCGGCGGAACCACCATCGCCAGCATCGCCAGCCTGACAGCCAGCGCCAGCGGCGCGCTGCCGACCGGCGGCGCCGTCGTGAACAACGGGTCATTGCAAGTGATCGGCGCCACCAGCAACACGATTGGCAATCTCTCCGGCAGCGGCGCCCTTACCGTTGGTGATGGCGCCAATGCAGCCACGTTGCAACTGGCCAGCGGCAGCGGAGGCAGCGCGCAAGGCAGCTTGACGATCAACACCGGATCGACGCTGGACATCACCAATAACCACCTGTTCATTGATTACGGCAGCGGCCCCGATCCGATCACGAACATCGCCGGGTATATTGCCTCCGGCTACAACTACGGCAACTGGAACGGCCCGGGCATCATTTCCACGACGGCGCAAACGCCGACCAATGGCCTGCTCTACAGCGTCGGCTACGCCGATGGAATTGACCACGTCGTTGCCGGCCTGACCTCGGGCCAAATCGAGGTGAAGTACACGCTTCTCGGCGATGCCAACCTTGACGGCCTGGTCAACGGCTCGGACTTCAACATCCTGGCCGCGAACTTCAACCAGAGCATCACCGGCTGGGACCAGGGCGACTTCAACTACGACGGCCTGGTGAACGCGTCCGACTTCAATGAGCTAGCGGCGAACTTCAACCAGGGCGTCAGCAGCGCCGACGTGTCGGCCGGCGACGTTGCGGCGCTGGACGCCTTCGCCGCGGCCAACGGATTGTCGATGCCGACTTCCAATGTGCCCGAGCCGGCGAGTGCGGGGATGATGGTGATGGCTGGATTGGGAATTCTCCAGCGGCGCCGACGATTGTCGCGCTTGCCCGATCCGAGATAGCCAAGGAATAATTTGCCCTCAAATGCGGGTCGGCAAAATCGCGGGGACCCGGTGTTGTCGCGGCATGGCGACGACGAGAGCAAAAATATTTTGCGTGGGAGAAGGGGAAATCACAATCCGTGCAATCCGTGAAATCGGTGGTTAGTCTCCGTTTTATCATGTTGCGCGTTCTTCTCCGGCGGGTCATCCTCCTGGCGATCGTCGCCGGGATTGGGTTTTATTCCCGGCGTCATCCGGTCGGGCGTTATTTTTGGGACAAGAGCGTGGGGGATTTGTGCTATGCCGCGGGCGCCTTCTTGTTGATCGGCGTGATCGCGCCGCGCCTGCGGCCCGCAACGATCGCCGTTGCTGCGCTGGTGTATTGCATCGCCATTGAATGTTTCAAATTGACCGGGCTGCCGGCGCGATGGGATGGCAATGCGCTTCTGCGAGTCCTTTTGGGGACGACGTTTTCGGTGCACAATTTGGTCTGCTATGTCGTGGCAATCGGGGTACTGTTTGCGGTGGAACGGCAATTGCAGAAATGGCCGCCCGAAGGCGGTGATATGGTGTAATTCCATTGGGGGACAGGTTTCGTGCGCCGTGGACGGATATTTCAGCGCGGTTGAGAAGCAAAGAATTGCATCGCCGCGGCCGAATGAATACAGTTTCATTCACTGCAACCGACGGAGGACCCCATGCGCAATAATACGGTTTGTCTGGCGGTGATGGCAATGGTCGGGATTTGGCTGGCGCGACTGGGGCCGGCCCTGGCGGGGGATTTGCCGGCCACCGACGCCACGGGCTCGTGGAAGTGGACGATCCAAACCCCCGACGGCAATTCCATCGACATGTCGGCCAAGCTCACGCAGGACGGCCAGAAGCTGACCGGCGTGTTTCTGGACGGCTTCGATCAGAAGTCGTTCGACATCAAGGATGGCAAGGTGAAGGATGGCGAAGTCTCCTTCACGGTCACTCGGCCGCTCAACGACACGACCATTACGGTGAACTACGACGGCAAGCTGAGCGGCGACACGATCAAAGGAACGCTGGAGGTGAAGTTCGGCGACCAGGATCCCACGAAGAACGATTGGGAAGCCAAGCGCGGAGCGGACGAAGCCTCGACGACTCAACCGACCACGCAGCCGTAGTCCGAGCCTGTTTGATTACCGGCGGCGCTTCAGCAACGAACACGGCTGTGGCGGAAGCCGGGTTATCCACGTTAAATGTTTCAAGCGGCGGCAGACATTTGCCGACCCCGGCGACCCGGCGATCCCCCCTGCGGCAATTTGCCACGTCATTTGCACAAAATTAGGTAATTCCCCGATAGACAAATCGAGCGGATGTAGGACCATGACAGCCGAGTCGATTCCCCGCAATCCGGAATTCTGGCCTCTCGGCGAAGCAGGGTGAAAAATGTCACATCGTCGACCTTGCCGTTCGCGTTATTGCAGGCGCGTGCTCGTCCAACTGAGCCACAGCGTGTTGCCTATCTCGGCGGCGACACTCGGGTGGGCTGCTCAAGTCCACGCCCAGTCCGCGACATGGACCGGCGCGGGTGACGGTACCAGTTGGACCGATCCCAACAACTGGGACACCCTTCCCCCCAACACCTCGCCGGGCGACGACCTGACCTTTGCCGGGGGCACGGTCGGCACCATTCAACTTCAAGGCAACGAACTGGCCAACTCCACTACCTTCAACGCCGGCTTCACCCTTGATTCTCCTTTGAGCACCGACAGCCTGACAATCAGCACCGGGACCGTCAGCGTCGGCTCTTCCGTTTCCTCGACCGTCAACGCCATCATCGCCGGCTCAAACGGCTTCAACTTCGCCGGACCGGGAACATTGACCATTTCCGGATCGAATTCATACACGGGCGGCACCAACATCAACGGCGGAACACTCATCGCGGCCGGACCGTCCTCACTTGCCACTGTAAGCATTTCCGTCGGAGCGGGCGCAAACTTGATGCTTGCCGCCAATACAACCCTGGGCGGAGTCATCACCCAGAACGGCAATCTCACGGTCGAAAACAACGTGACCGCGACCGTGGCCAACGCCAGCGATACTTTCAATCAGAATTCCGGGACTTTGGCGGTTAACGGAACACTCGCCGTGGGCGGAGCTTCGTTCCGATACAGCGGCGGGACGATCAATGGCACAGTGAATCTGGGAAACGGATCACGTCTTTACTTGGACGCGGGGGCTGGCAATTCTGGCTCCTTCGACTTTTCGGGTTATGTCGAAAACTTGGGCGAGGACAAGTACCCTTACTCTACTGCGATTCCCAGCGGAGTCACAATCACCGTTCAGGCCATCAGCGGCGGCTCCGATTTGCTTGGCCTTGTTTCTCAAACCACTAACGCCGGGACGCTAAACATCATCAGCAACGGCACGTGGACTGCGGAATTGTATGCTGATCCCGCGCTCTCGTTCACGAACGCAGGTTTAATCACCACCTCCACGACGGGCAGCCCTTCCAGCGCCACCGACTTTCTCGACATCACATTGCTCAACACGGGAACGGTGAATGTCAACGCCCCCACCGAACTGGATGATACCTGTATTAACTATAACGGGGCATTCAATATCGCCGGCGGCCAAACCCTGTCATGCAACTCCGGCGGCAGTTTCTCGCAAAATGGGGGGACATTGGCGATCAACGGAACACTGGCCATGATAAACACACCGTTTTATGACGAAGGTGGGACAATCTCAGGTACTGTGATCTTCGAAGGTGGCCTATCCAAGTCGGTCTTGAGCTTTGGCGCGGGGGCCGGCAATTCCGGCACGTTCTTGTTCCAAAGCTCCTGGGGATATTTGACGGGTACAATCCCCAGCGGAGCGACGGTTATCTTTCAGCCCACCTCGTTCACGTCGGGGACCATCGAGATGACCAACGTCACCAACGATGGAAACATTAATATCATCGGGAGCGGTACCTCGACGGCAACCCTGACGACGGGGGGTGGGACTCTGACGAACACCGGTACGCTGACAATGTCCGCAGCGAACAGCCCGACAAGCGTGACTTATTTTATTTCCGGACATTTGTACAATTCCACGGGAACCGTAAACATTGACGCCTCAACGCACACGACCAGTTCCATCACGAACGGAGGCATCTTCAACATCGCCAGCGGCCAGACGTTATCGTTCAACTTCCCCGGTTCCCTGCAAAATACCGGCGTGATCAACGTGGCGGGGGCAGGGGTCTTCGATATTTCAAACGGTCAACTGAATCTCTCTGGCGGCACCATGTCCCTTGCTGCCGGCCCACCTGGCGCGCCGGCAGAGCTGAAATTGGGGTCGTTCACTTTCAGCGGCACTTCCGCGACGGCCACTATCGCGTCGGGCATCGTTGGATCGGGCCAGACGCCAGGTTTTGTTGACCTCGGCGGAAAAGTCGAAATGTTCTCGATCGGCTCCGGGATTGCTCCACAGCAGGTTGTCATTTCCGCCCCCATCACCGACGGCGGCATCAGTAAATCGGGCGCGGGCGCCTTAGAGTTATCTTGGGCAAATACCTACACCCTCGGCACTTCCGTCAGCGCCGGTAATTTGCTCGTGGGGGCCAACGGAGCATTATCGAACGGCCCGGTCAATATTACCGGCGGAGTCCTCCAACTGGAAACCAACACCGGTTTGGCGCAGATGACTTCAATGACAATCACCGGTAATGGCGTATTGGATGTGAACAACAATCACGTCATCATCACCTACGGCTCCAGCGATCCGATCACCACGATCGCCGGGTACATTGCCTCCGGCTACAACGGCGGCCGATGGAACGGCCCCGGGATCATTTCCTCGGCGGCAGAAGTATCCACCAACGGCCTGCTCTATGGCGTGGGCTACGCCGACGGGGCCGATGGCGTCGTCGCCGGTCTCACGTCGGGCCAAATCGAAGTGAAGTACACCTTGCTCGGCGATGCCAATCTGGACGGCCTGGTCAACGGCGCGGACTTCAACATCCTGGCGGCGAACTTCAACCAAAGCATCACCGGCTGGGACCAGGGCGATTTTAACTACGACGGCGTGGTGAACTCCGCCGACTTCAACGAGTTGGCGGCGAACTTCAACCAGGGCGTCAGCGGCGCAGCCTCGGCTGGCGACATTGCGGCGCTGGACACCTTCGCCGTGGCCAATGGATTATCCCTGCCGACGTCCAGTGTGCCGGAGCCGGGGAGCGCGTCCATCCTGGTGATGGCCTCCATCGGATTTCTCGCGGCTCGGCGTGCCAGACGGCGGACGACGGAATAAAATGGCGGCATGACGGTTGGGCCGGTAGTAAAGCGTTTGGCGATGCTGCTTCCGCTGATTCTGGTCTCCGCGGCCCGGGGACAGGAAATCCGGAAGGTCAGCGTCGGTTGGGGCGACGATCTTCGCCTGGGCCGATGGACGCCGGTCTTCGTGACCGTCGAGGATTCCCAGGCGCGGGAAGTCGATCTGCAAATCCACGGGTCCTACGGCGAAAAATCGGCGGCCCTTTGGCTCCATCAAACCGCGGTGGCCGAGCCTCGGCCCGATACTTATGCCCTGCTGTTCCCGATCAACGCCCAGCTTTCGCGGGTGGAGGTGATTGTTTCCGATCTCCAAACCGGCCAGACGCTGGGAACCCAGGCGTTGCAGAACAACGCTTCGTTTTCCCCGGCCGGGCGCGTGCCGATGCGCGTGCTGGCGCCCGAGGATTTGCTCATCGGCATCAGCGGGGACATCGACGATTGCCTGCGTTTGCAAGGGCAACTCGATCGTGCCGGAATCTGGGCGGGGATTCTCGATCCGATGCGGTTGCCGACAAATTTCGCGGGATACGATGGCGTGAGCGTTCTGATCCTTGCGGCGGCCGATCTGGCCCAGCTAACGGGCGCACAGGACCAGGCGATCGTCGAATGGGTCCGGCGTGGCGGCAACCTGGTGGTGATTCCGGGAACCACCCCCCTGCCGCCGAGAGACACGCTGATGGATGCGCTGCCATGCACGATCGGCGTCAACCGAGCGATCCCCCTTCCGATTGGCGCGCCCGCCGTGGAGGCGAAGCCTTCCACGACCCGGCCCGCATCCCTCGACGGCCGCGAGCTTTCGCCGCGCCCCGGAGCGGCAAATCTCACGGTTCTGAATCAGACCGGATACCTTGGGCGGCTCGGGCTGGGCAAGATCGCGGTGCTTCCGGTGGACCTTTCGCCGCTGGAGTTTGCCGACCCCGCCGGCGCCAATGCGTTTTGGAGATCGCTTTTGGGGCCGATGGTCAAGGCGTCAGCCCTCAAGGAGCCGACCGAGATCAACGTGGGCGACGCGGATGAGGCGTTGGTTCCCGGCCCCAACGCCGCCGAAAGTTTCGGGCGGGGGCAGCGCGAATCCGCGGCGATCCGGCACGTTCTGGAATTGCTCGGAGCAACGGGAACGGCCGGGCGAATCGATTGGCGGGCCACGCTGATCGGGTTGGCCGGAATATTTTTCCTTTTCGGTCCGGTCGATTCGGTGATCCTGATGCGGCTGGGCCAGCCGCCGCGGAGTGGGCTGACGCTCCTCGGATGGATCGGGCTGATCGCGGCCCTGGCGGTTTATGCCGTCGCCCGGCCAATCCATTCATCGCCATCGGCCGCCAGCTTCCGGCTGGTGGACCAGGCGGATGATTCGGTCGTCGCCGCGACCGACGTGATCGCCGTCAACGCCGACGAACCGATGAGGGTTGGGTTGTCGTTGGATAGGAACGAATGGTGGGAGCCGGCCAACCAGGCCGCGCGCGAATTCGGGTCGAACCGCTTCGTCGATGCCAATTGCCGCCAGGACAAGACCGGCTGCCGGCCGGAATGGGTCCGCCTGGACGGCAGCGAGGCGCAGGCCTGGCATGGCGAAGCGGCCAATCTCGGACCGGCGTTGCTGAACGCCGAATTAGCCCTGCGAGACAACGAACCGGGGATCGCGCATCTGACGGGAAGGGTGAGCAACAAATCCGGGGCAGTGATGTCGGACATTCAGATCGTGACGTCCCGGGGAAATTTCCGCCTCGCCCAACCGCTGGCCGCCGGGGCAACGATTGATTTGGACGAATCGGTGAGCGCCGAACCGATTTCCCTGGTCGGCTTGCCGGAGGATGCCGGCGACGTTGCGCCCGAGCGTGCGGATCGGATCGAAGAATTGGTGAAATCCGGCCAGGCCTGCGTGATTTGTCAAATGCCCGATGCGCTCGAGGTCAAGATCGGTCCGGACATCGAGCGGCATTGGCAAGTATTGCGGGCGCTGACGCCGATCAAAAAATAAATCCGCCTCGCCAAACAAAGCGAGGCGAGCCGAAGCTCGCCTCGCACGGGAATGAACCGGACATCTCCCATCCGGAAGACCCGTCAATGACTTGCCGAACTGCTGGAACTGGAACCCGAAGCGGACGATGACCCGCTCGTGCTGTCCATAGCGGTGTCGGTCTTGGGGTAGTATCCAAGCTGCGTGTCGACTGCATGGAAGGTGTCCGGATTCGGCCCGGAACGGAATTCGATCTGTTCGGCCTTCAGCCCGCCGCGGTCTTCCAGATAACGTCCGATAGCCAGGCGGCGGTCCTGTGCGTATTGGTCTTCGGGGACGGCCATGTAAATCACCAGCGGGTTGCAAGTGTGGGAGTCCGCCAACATGAGATCGAGCGAGTTGGTTCCCAGCGTGCTGAGGGTGGGCCCGTCAAATTGATCGGCATAGAGCGTGCATTCGGCGCGGGCGCCGCTGGCCTCCTGAGTGTGCATCAAACGGGTGGTTTCCGTGATTTCCGCCTGTGAATGGGCGGTATCCGTCTCCGTCGAGCTGCAGCCGGTGGCCAGAAGGACGGTTGAGGCCGCGGCCAGGAAGCACGTTGCTTTCAGATGCTTGAATATCACCATGGTTCTATTCTCCGTATGGGAAATCGGCGTTTTACGGCAAGGGTTTGAGCTTCGCATAAAAATCCTCATTTCATGAGTTCGCTGTTAAAGAGCTCGATCATGGTCGGACCCAGCAGGACGATGAACGTGGCGGGGAAGATGAACAACACCAGTGGAAAGCTCATTTTGACGACGCTCTTGGCGGCCTGCTCCTCGGCCTTGTGCTGGCGGGCAATTCGCAGACTGTCGGCGTGAACGCGCAGCGCCTGGGCGATGCTCGTGCCGAACCGCTCCGCCTGGTTCAGCATCGCCGCCAGGGACATCATCGCCGCATTGTTGGTCCGAGTACCAAGGTTTCGCAGCGCCTCTTGTCGCGGCATGCCGACGCGCGTCTGCATGTGGGCGATGCCGAACTCCCGGCTGATGACCGGATGCACCAGCGCCAGCTCGTCTCCCACGCGCTGCATGGAAGAATCCACGGTCATCCCCGCCTCCACGCACACCACCATCAGGTCCAGCGCGTCAGGCAGGCCATATTCCAGGGCCTTTTGATTGCCCTTGGCTTTTAACTTGAGCCAGATAATCGGCAACACGTATCCTACCAGTCCGCCGATGGCCAGGAACAGGAGCATGCTCCCCAGAAACAGGCCGGAGACGTAGCCCAAAATGAGACCCAGGGCGATTCCGATGACCTTGGCGCCCTGAACGGTTCGCAGCGCGGCGGGGCTGTAGATGCCGGCCTTGGCCAACTCGCGCTGGAGCGAGGATTGCTTCTCGCGCGTGCTGGGCATGAAGGGCCGGGATGCCGCCTCGCCGATTTGTTTCAGCATCGAACTAACGCCCGAGGAGGATTCCTTCTTGACGACGGTGGCTTCGGTCTTGCCCTGGAGGCGCGAGCGCAGTTTTTCGCCTGCGTCGCTCTTGAACAGCAGCATCGAAACGAAATAGACCAGCACCGAGATCGATGCGAATGCCAGGAGGATGATTAAAGTTTCTTGACTCATAATGGCGCCTTGTCAGCCGTTAAACACTCAGTTGGTCATACCTTGATGGTCGTGATCCGTCGGATCGCCCAGGTGCCCGAGATAAGCATCGCCGCCGCAATCGCCAACAGCCACAAGCCGGTGGTCGTGTGCAGCAGAACCGAGGCGTACTTGGGATTCAGGTAATAAGACACGAAGAACAGCACGACGGGGAAGACGACCAGGATGTACCCGGTGAACCGTCCCTCGGCGGTTTTTGCCTTGACGTGCTGTTGCAGGCGGATGCGCTGTCGGATCATGTCGCTGATGTTGGTCAGCACTTCCGAGAGGTCGCCGCCCGTTTGCCGCTGGATCAGAATCGCCGTGACGAAGAACCCAAAGTCCGGATTGTCCACGCGCAGGGCGGTGTCTTTCAGGGATTCCTCCAGGGGCTGGCCCACGCTATGCGCGTCGTAGCACCGGCGGAACTCGCCCGAGAGCGGTTGCGGCAATTCATCCGCCATCATTTGAAGTCCGGTGCTCAGGCTGTGCCCGGCACGCAGAATTCGGGACAGAAAGTCGAGCGCTTCGGGAAGCTGATCCAGGAATTCCCTCTGGCGGCGATTGCTCGCGTTGTTGAGAAATATCATGGGAAGCGCGGCAAACACCAGCCCGCCAACGCTCCCGAGCAACGTCGAATTTGTAACCACGTACAGGATTGAAAAGCCCATTGCACCCATCCCTAGGGTGATGAAGGCGAACTTGGCCAGCGAGAAGCTCGGCCAGGTCTGGGTAATGCGGTGGGCCAGGCCGCGCATGAACGGCAAATGCGCCAGGGTGCCGGAGAGTCCGCCGATGACCTGCTCGCGCCGCATGACCGTCAGGGTCGCGGGATCGAATCCCTCGGCGGCTTTGCCTTCACCGCTGAGGCGCTGCTGAATCCGTTTGCGCTCGTCGCTCAGGCCGCCGACGATCTGGTAGAGTCCCACGATCAGCAGGATCACGGTGATCGCCACGAGGAAGGGAAGTATCATTTCGTTCATAACTGTGTACCTCGACTGCGGAGGCTTCGCCTTCCGCGCTGTGGCCCGCGGGGCACGGGCGTTTCATCCGTTACACGACCTCGATTCGTCTGCGTTGGAACAACTCGGCCGGCAGCGGGATGCCGCGGCTTTCGATCCGGTCGCAACAACGCGGACGTATTCCGGTCACCGTGAAATTGCCCGTCGCCATGCCCTGCCCGTCCACGCCCGTTTGCTCGTAAAGGAAGATGTCGTGCATCTGTACTCCGTCGCCTTCCATGCCGGTGATTTCGGTGACCCGGGTGATTTTTCGCTTGCCGCCCGTCAGCCGCGCCGCCTGCACCACGATCTGCAACGCGCTGGAGATCTGATGCCGCAACGCCCGGATGGGAATGTCGTACCCCGCCATGGCGATCATCACTTCCAGGCGCGCGATGGCGTCGCGGGTGGTATTGGCGTGGATCGTGGTCATCGACCCTTCGTGGCCGGTATTCATCGCCTGGAGCATGTCCAGCGCTTCGCCCGCCCTCACTTCGCCGATGATGATCCGATCGGGGCGCATGCGCAGACAGTTCTTGACCAGGTCCCGTTGCGTGATTTCGCCGCGGCCTTCGATGTTCGGCGGGCGGGTCTCCAGGCGCACGACATGCGGCTGCTGGAGCTGAAGCTCGGCGGCGTCTTCGATCGTCACCACGCGTTCGTCCGCCGGGATGTATCGCGACAGACAGTTCAGCAGCGTCGTTTTGCCCGAGCCGGTGCCGCCGCTGATCAGCACGTTCAAACGCGCCCGCACGGACGCGGAAAGAAAGTCCATCACCGGCGGCGGAAAGGCGCCGTGGCGGATCAGGTCTTCCAGTTGCAACGGCTTGGCGCCGAAGCGGCGAATGCTCATGGCCGGACCGTCCAGGGCCAGCGGCGGAATGATCGCGTTCACGCGGCTTCCATCCGCCAGGCGCGCGTCCACCATCGGGCTGGTTTCGTCCACGCGCCGGCCCACCAGCGCCACGATCCGATCGATAATCTGCCGCAAATGCTGGTTGTCGCGGAATCGCACGTCGACGTGCTCCAGCCGACCGCGGCGCTCCACGTAAATCTTGTCGAACCGGTTGATCAGGATATCGGTGATCGTCGGGTCCTTGAGCAGCGTTTCCAGGGGCCCCAGACCGAACGTCTCGTCCATCACCTCGTCCATGAGGCGTTCCTGGTCCTGGCTGGAAAGCAGCCCGCGCTCGCTCTGGCAGAGTTCGCGGATGACGATGCGGACTTCGGCGCGAACGGTATCCGGCGGCAACGACCGCAGGTTCTGAACGTCCAGGCGCTGCACCAGTTGCTGGTGGATCCTGACCTTCAATTGATCGAACTGCGAGCTGCGCTCCGCGCCCAGCGAAGACGCCGCGATGTTGCGCAGCATTTGGGGCATCGGCTTCGGCGTCGCGGGCGCGGATTCCGCGGTGGGCGACTCGACCGTCGCCGCTGCGCCCTGAGGACCCGGTTTTGCCGAAAACAGCGCCATATTCACTCCGTGCAACTCATCCGCAACGCCGCGCTACTCACGCGGGGCCGCGTTACTTACGCGGGGCCGCGTTACTTACGCGGGGCCGCGTTAATCACGCGGCAACGCTTCCCTGGTTCTCCTTGGCGGACAACAATCCGGCCAACTGCACTAGGCTCACGCTGACTTCACTCCGGGGTGCCCGAAGCACCACCGGCTCGCCAAAGTTGATCGACGCCATCGCGTTCTTGAAGTCGTTGGGAATCAGCCACGAAAGTTTGATTCCCAGGGACCGCTCGATTTCCGACGGTTCGATGTCGTTGCCCTTCTTGGCATAGCGGTTCACGACCGTGCAGATCTTGGACGATTCGATCCCCATCCGCCGAAGGGCGCCCACGAATCGCTCCGCGTTTTTCGCGCTGGGCACGTTCAATTGCATCACCAGCACGTTCACGTCCGCTCCCTGAATCATCGAGGAATACATGGGTGAAATGCTCATCAGGGAATCGATCACCACGTAATCGAACACCCGGCTGAGCATGTTGACCAGGCGCACCAACCCGCTTTGGTTGACGCGCTGCGTGTCCTCCGGCAGATCGGGCCGCGACAGAATCGCCAGGCCGCTCTTCTTGTGAACCGTCAATGCGTTGTCCAGAAGCTGCTTGTCGAGTTTCTCTGCGGCATCCATGACGTCGGCGATGGTGTAGCGGCAGCGGATGTCGAAATAACTCGCCGCGCCGCCCCGGATCAGGTCCATGTCGATCAGGACGGTTTTGCCCATTGATGCCAGCGCGGCGGCGACGTTGCACGCCACCGTGGTCGATCCGCATCCGCCGATCGTCGGTATCACGTGGATGATCCGGGCCTTCTTGCCCATCCCGTGAACCTGCGCCACCCGCTCCAGCGCGGTGGTGAATTTCTGCTCGCTCATCGGCAGGGGGATGAATTCCTTGATCCCCAGGTGCATCGCTTCCATGAGCAGATTCGGGTCGACCGTCTGGCTCATCACGAAGAAGTTCACCGCGGGGAACTGCCGTGGAAACGTCGAGATTTTTTTCAGCGTTTCAGCCGGATTGGGGTCCAGGTTGATGATCGCCAGCAACGGCCCGTCCGGTTTCCCCAGGGTCTGCACCAGGGGCTCGACGTTGGGAAACTGCGCGACCGGCAAAGCCCCGAAGCGAACCAGGAACGTTGCCAGCTCTTCCCGGTTGGTGTTGTCGGCGTCGACGATGACGCAATTCATTTGCACGTACATAGCAAAGCGTCCCTGGGTTGAACTCGAGTGGATTCCATCCACTCGCGGGTTTCATCCGCTTCCAGCCGCCACGGAACACCCCGCTTCATTTGCCGCTGGCCGGCGGGGGTTGGAATCCCGCGGGGCCTTGGAATTGCGGAGTCTGATCCGTCGCGCCCTCGGGCCGCGCCGGCGGCGCCGGCTGTTCCTCGCCGCCCAGATCGTGCAGGAAGTACAACTGCGCACTGTTCGGATCACGCCACTTCTCGCCCGCAACCGGCGTCACGTCGCCGGGGTCGATCCCGTGCACCAGCACCGGTGTCACGAGCACCACGAGCTCGGTCTCGTTCTTCTGATATTTGACCGAGCGGAACAGTGCGCCCAGAACCGGAATGTCGCCCAGAATCGGGAACTGATTGTTGCTGGCGGTCACTTGGTCCTGCAACAATCCGGCCAGGGCGTAAGTCTGGCCCTCGGCCAGCTCAACCGTCGTATCCACGTTGCGGTCCGTCAGGCCCGGCACCTCGGTCCCATCGAGCGAGACCGTATGGCTGTAGTCCAATTCACTGACGTCCGGATTTACCTTGAGACGGATTCGCCCATTGCCCAGCACGATCGGCGTGAACTTCAACGAGACCCCGTATTGCTGGAACTGAATGGTAATCGTCGCCGCCCCGCCCGTGCCGCCGGATTGTGGAACGGGGTACGGGAACAAACCACCGGCCAGGAACGTTGCCTGCTGTCCGCTGGTGGTGACGAGGTTCGGCTCGGCGAGCGTCCGCAGCAGACTGTTCTGCTCCAGGGCATCGACGAAATAGGCAAACGCGATGCCGGCGAACTGTCCCGAACCGAACGTGCTGGCGGCGCTGACGGCGCCGGACGGAATGTCCAGAAGATTCGGCTCGGTTAATCCGCCAGGCAGAATGCCGAGCGTATTAGCGCCGACGTTTCCACCCCAGACCGAGTGGCCGTCCTGTCCGCCGAAGTTGAAACCAAGCTCTTTTTCAGCTTGTTTGCTCACCTCGGCGAATTTCACTTTCAGCATGACCTGCTGTCCGCCTCCAACTTCCAACAGATCGACCAGCTTATTGGCCCCGCTGTACGGCAGGGCGATCGACTCGGCCCGCCGCGCGGTTTCCAGATCGTGAACCTGCCCGGTCAGCGTGATCGTGCCGTTAGCATCCTCGACGGTGATCTTGGACTGGGGGAAAAGGTTCAGAAGCCTTTTCTGCAAAATGGCCACGGGCGTGGCAACCTCGATGTCCATGATCTGCGTGTGATCCGATTCGTCCCAAACGATCAGTTGAGTCGAACCAGACTTCTTGGCCGTCAACAACAGTTCGTTCGGCCCCAGCGGGATGACATCCGCGATGTCGGGAGCTAGAATATTGGCCCGCTTGATCCGCTGATCGAACGACATCTTCTTCGCCTTGCCCGGCTGAAGAACGACCGTCGTGATGGACTGGTCCTCCGTCGTGGACATCGATGGCTCCGTCGTGGCGTCGGCCCGCGTCGAGACGGTCGCCGGCCAGGCCAGCGTCCACATCGCCAGGGCCGAGCCCAACGCCAGTACGGATTTACGCCCGATCTTGCACATTTTCGTTTGTGACATGATGTTCTTCCTTGCTCTGTGATCGTTTCGGCTGAACTTTTTTTTCCTGATTAACAATGTTGTGATGCTCGACGCCTTCATTTAATGGTATCCAAGCCGCTGACCTGCTCGTCGCCTTGGTGAAGGGCGAACTTGACTTCCGAGGTCGCCCCGCCGCGAATGACCTCGATAATCCACTGATCGTCATCCCTATCGACGGAGCTCGGGCGAGTCGTGACGTTCGAGCTGGTGAGCACGGTCGCCGGCTGCGTGGTCGGCAGCGGGGAGATCGCGGCAGCGTACTCCTCGCCGCGGTTTGTGTGGTGTCCGATCAACTCGGCAAAGGTGATGCCCTTGCTCTCGACCACGGAAAGGTCGTTACCGCCGCGGAGCGCGAAGCGCGGCCGGCCGATGCTGCTGGCCAACTCGAGCAGCTCCGCTTGCGCTGGAGTCACAATGAGGGTGATGCTGCGGCCGCCGCCGTCGCCGTCCTGCGGGTTGTGCCGCATTCCGACGGCCGTGACCTTCACGTTCTGCACCAGGGTGCGCGCCGTCGGCAGACCGGTCTTCTCATCTTTTAAGGTCTGGACGACGTCGACGTGGCAACCGGGAACGAGATACCCGGCGACGCCCGTCATTTCGTTGATCTCAAAGGTGGCCGCTCGCATGCCGATCGGCACCGCCGCCTGGAGGCCCGGACCCATGCCGCGCGGCGCCAATAGCGTCGCGGCGATCACCTGGCCCTGAATCACCGGAACGACCGTCACCCGGCCCAGCAACTGCTGCGTCGTGGTGAAGACGTTGTCCGTCACGGCGTCGGGCGACACTTCGCCCAATGCCAAGTCGTCTTCCGTCAAGACCGCGCCGGCGTCGATGCCGTGCTTGGCGACGACCACCTGCGGCCGCTTCGCCTCGGTCAGACTTCCGATTTGCCGCTTCTGCACGAAATCGAACGCCATCTTGGCGGCGATTCCGCCCAGAATCAGCGCGACGATCAACGGTGCGATCTTTTTCACGTTCATAGTGTTCTCCAAGTAGGCGGTTTGCCTTTGTCTTAGTTCTCGGATGAATCGGTTGTTCGGTTTAGGAAGGGTGCGAAGAGTTTTGAATTTTGAGACTTTGGCTAGTTATCTGACCAGCGCCAAAGACTCGCGATGGGCGTTCATCTTCCATGGCTCTCTATATATAAGAAAGTCGCCGGGTACGACGGAAAGTCCCGCCACGATAAAACGTCCTATAGGGACTTGCGCTATACCAAGACCGTTGCCGTTAGTCGCCTTCCTTACGCATCGCCGAGGCGGTGGTCAATGTCTTGCTGGACCCGATGAGAGCCATCGGCCGGAAGCCGGCGCCCACGGTTCCCCACGTCGCGGTGATGGTCGTGGTCAGAGTGTCGCCGATGGGCATGGTGGGAAGCGTCGAAGAGTTCAGCGTGGTGCTGGTCGTGCTGTCGGTGTAAGTGACCGTGTAATTGCCGATCGTGTACGTCCCGGTCCCCGATGCGGTGGTACCGCTGGGGACAAGGTTGGCGACCTGCAATTGGTTTTCGACGGCGCTGTTGGCCGCCGCGATGGTGGCGCCGGTGACGATGGCGGCGCGGCATCCCTCGCGGGCCGCGCCTTCCATCGTGTTCTTCACGTAAAAGTAATACCCGAACTCGATCAAGCCGTAGCAGATCGAAAAGAGGATCGACAACGTCAGCGCCATCTCCAGCGTGACCGCCCCGCCCCTGCGCAAGGCTCCGCCTGCGCCGCGAAACCGCCGCCGGGCGACTGAGAGGCCTCTCTTCAAATTGCCGCAAATCCGCGAGTCAATGGAATACATTTCTATCTCCCGACGAGTCGGCCCGTCAAAAGGACGATCAAGGTCGCAAAAAACGCCGGCACCGCAAACGGCAACGGCCGGCTGATGGCGCGGCAGGATTTGCCCGTCTCAACCGCATTTTGCAGGCCGAGCTCTGAAACCCCGGCGAAATTCACCGCGATCAGCGCGCTGTTCCGCAACAGCGCTTGGGTCTTTCGCTGTGCCACCGCCTGAACCAGCACGATCCCCAGCCCCAGCAAGGCCTCAACCATAAACACCAAAATCGCCGGTCCGGCGCCCACCCACGCCCCAATCGCCGCCAAGAGTTTCACGTCTCCTCCGCCCAACGCCGAAATCGAGTAAAGCACCAGCGGAATGGCCGCTCCGGCGAGCATTCCCAGCACCGCATGTCCGAACCCGGCGCCTCCGCCGAACGCCAGCGCGCGACCCAGTCCGCCCAACAGCAGCCCGAACGTCAACCAATTCGGAATTCGCCGTTGCCGCGCGTCGATGACCGCGGCCAGGGCCAGCGAGCCAATCAACGGAGCCCACCCAAGCAGGACGGACCAAGTCATATATGACCCGTTATCGTCCAGTTACATGGACGAATTGAGGCTGTTCCAACGAGCGAGAACTTTCGTTCCCACCTTTCCGATCACCGAGATTGCCGCGATTACGATCAGGCCGGCAATCACGGCATATTCCAGCACTTCACTTCCGCTCTCGTCGCGACAAAGCCGGCCCAGGCTCCTCAAGAACTGGAGCATGATGCCCTTCTTAGTCCGCCCCATAGGTCCAAAACAAGGGCGGTGGGATCGAATGACCGAGTGCCCACCGCCCACAGTTCACGGAACTTCTGCTGCACAGCCCTTCAGGCTCCGATTGCCTTCGGTAATCGGTTGGGCACACCGAGGACAAATCCCGACACGAACGGCGCCGGCCGGAAGCCGCGCCTGTCGATCGGTCCTAGTGCCGCCGACACCTCGGGCAACGCCCTGGGGTTACATGCTGCTGTTCAGCGAGTTCCACCGCGCGAGCACCTTGCCGCCGACCGATCCGATGACGGCTATCGCCGCCACGACGATCAGACCAGCGATCAACGCGTACTCGAGCACCTCACCACCCTGCTCGTCCTTGACCAGGCTGGTTACGAAATTCGAAATCGCCTTCATGATATATCTCCCAAAGAGGCGACATGACTTCCGCGTCTCACCACCAAGCCTCAAGGCCGGCAGTCGCGTTCAAAACCTTTGGCCGCTAGGCCGCCAGTTCCGAACCGAACGCGCGCAAGCGCTTTTGCGCTGAAGACCGCACCGCCCAAATGCAGCACAGCCCCTCCAAGCCTGCTCCCCCACCGCACCCGCGGAACGGGGAACAGACCCGATTGCTGACCTCTCATCGGCGCAACACCCCGTTCGCTTAACTGATCACCGGCAATTTTTGCCGGGTGGGGAAAAACTATCGCGTGAATCGTTCGCTCCGCATCTGCCGGCTCGAATCCCTCTTTTTATCGGACATCAGATTTTCCGATCCGGCAAAAGCCCCTTCCATGCCATGGGATGAACCTCCAGATAATATCTTCCGCCGCTGGCGCGGACCTGGACCGGAAACCCAAACGTCCGCGAAAGGATTTCGGGCCGAAGCACCGCGTCCATCGCCCCCGATGCCGCCGGCCGGCCCTCTTGCAGCAGCAGCACCTGCGACGTGCGCGGCGGCAATTCCTCGATGTGATGGGTGATGAGCAGCACTGTCGGCCCCCCGCCGGTTTCCAACAACGTCTCGATCGTCGCCAAGACCTGCTCGCGCGCCAGGGGATCCAGCCCGCTGGTCGGCTCGTCGAGGATCAGCAGTCCCGGCCGGGTCGCCATCGCCCGGGCGATCAGGCTGCGCATGCGCTCGCCGCTGCTCAACGACGCATACGGATGGTCCACCACCGCGCTCAATCCTAGCAGTTCCAGCAGTTGTTCCGCCTGGCAGGTCATCTCCTCGTCGGGCGTCTCGTACAATCCGATGCTGCCGAAATACCCGGTCAGCACCACCTCGCGAGCGGTCAGGGTCGGATCGACGTCGTACGGCCCGGCGGCTTGGACGAGGCGGATGCGCCGGCGAAGGTCCGGCAAGTTGGCCTCGCCGAATCGGGCCCCCAGCACGCTGCATTGCCCCGCCGTCGGCCAGAGATGGCAGGCGGCAATCCGCGCCAGCGTGCTCTTGCCGCTGCCGTTGGGACCCAGAATCGCCGCCAGCGATCCGTAACCGACTTGCCAGTCCACGTCGCGAAGAATCCACCGCCCGTCGCGCATCACGCCCACCCCGCTCATCTCGATCGCGCTCGCGCCGGGCGCGTTCGCGCCGGGCGCATTCGCGCCCCGTTGTTGCCCGGCCGCCGGCAAGTTATTAGTGTTCACCTCCTCAATGTAAAGGATCGTTCGATGACCGCAAATGCCCACCCTCGCCGATTCGTGCCCGACGACCTGGACCCCTCCGTTTTCCCGCAGTTGCGCACCCTCTACGAAAATCTTCTCGACCGCCCGATTGAAACCGTCGAACAACTGGCGAGTTGGTTGGCGGATTTTTCGGAGTTGGCATCGGTCGTCGACGAGTACGGCAGCCGGCGATACATCGACAAGAGTTGCCATACCGACGACGAGGCCATCAAACGGCGATTCCTCCAGTTCGTCGAAGAGGTGGAACCGATGGTCAAACCGCTGGCTTTCGCGCTGCAAAAGAAATATCTGCAATCGCCGGCGCGACGAAAACTGGACGGCAAGCAGTTCGAGGTGCTGGATCGCCGCTGGCGGGCGGAGGTGGAGATATTCCGCGATGAGAACGTCTCCCTTGAGACCGAAATCACGCGGAAAGTGACGGAGTACGACCAGATCAACGGGCAAATGACGGTCGATTTCCGCGGCAAGGAACTGACGATGCAGCAGATCGCTCGGTTTCTCGAAGACCCGGACCGCCCCACGCGCCAGGAGGCCTGGGAAGCCGGCGCGCGCCGCAGGCTGGTGGACCGCGAGCCGATCGAAGCGATTTTCGATGCGCTGTTTCCGCTGAGGCACAAGATCGCATTGAACGCGGGGCTGAGCGATTACCGCGCCTTTCAATGGAAGGCCAACAAGCGGTTCGACTACACACCCGAGGATTGCCTGCGGTTCTCCGACGCCATCGCCGAAACGTGCGTGCCGATCGTTCGCCGGCTCGACCGCCAGCGCGCCGCCGACATGAACCTCCAAATCCTGCGGCCGTGGGATTCGGCCGCCGATCCCAAGGGCCGCCCGCCGCTTCGGCCGTTCGACGAAAACCAGATCGACGAGTTCGTCGCCAAGACGCGGGAAATCTTCAACCGCCTGTCGCCCGCGCTGGCGGCGGATTTCGATCAGCTTCGCCAACGCGGAAACCTGGATCTTCAAAGCCGCAAGGGAAAACAGCCCGGCGGCTATCTCATGCCGCTGGAGGAATCGCGCCAGCCGTTCATTTTCATGAATGCGGCCGGATTGCAACGCGACGTCGAAACGCTCCTGCACGAGGGCGGACACGCGTTCCACCACCTCGCCGCCTCGGGCCAGGATTTAGTTTTCCTCCGCTCAGCGCCCATGGAATTCTGCGAGGTCGCCAGCATGAGCATGGAATTGCTCGGCAGCGAACACCTCTCGGTCTTCTACAACGAAGCCGACACCGCTCGCGCCAAACGAAAACTGATCGAGGGAATCATCTATTTCTTCCCCTGGATGGCGATCATCGATTCGTTCCAGCATTGGCTCTACACCCATCCGGCCCATGACCGGCAGGAGCGCAAGTCCGTCTGGCTGTCCCTGCTCGACCGCTTCAGCGGCGTCGTGGACTGGACCGGCTGGGAACCGGCCCGCGAATCGCTCTGGCAACGACAGGGACATCTCTTCCACGCCCCGTTCTATTACGTCGAATACGGCATCGCCCAACTCGGCGCTTTGCAACTGTGGATGAAGGCCAGGCAAGACCCCCACCAGGCGCTGGCCAATTACCGCTCGGCCCTGGCCCTCGGCGGAACCCGGCCCCTGCCCCGGCTCTTCGCCGCCGCCGGGATCGAGTTTGATTTCTCCCAAAAAACACTTCGGCCCCTGATGGACGCTCTCGAAGAAGAATTGGAACGACTGCCCCGATAGGATTTCCACCATGAACACACAAACGATTGACGTCAAAACGAAAGATGGCGTGTGCCCGTGTCATCGGTTCAGTCCGGAAAGCGGGCGACATCCGGCCGTGATCCTTTACATGGATGCGATCGGCATCCGGCCGGGACTGTGCGATATGGCCGAACGATTGGCGTCCAACGGGTACTGCGTGCTGCTTCCCAATCTCTACTATCGCTCGGCGCCGCCGCCGTTCGATGCGAAGACCGCGTTCACGGACGGCGCGGTACGAACCCGGCTGATGCAGCTTCTCCAATCGCTCAACAATAAAATCGTCATGGAAGACACCGCGAGCTTTCTGGACTTTCTAACAACGCAGCCCTGCGTCGCCGGCCGGAAGGCCGGATGCGTGGGCTACTGCATGGGCGGCGGATTCGCCCTGTCGGCCGCGGGAACATTTCCCGACCGGATCGCCGCCGCCGCTTCCCTGCACGGGGCGCGCCTAGCCACTAATCAGCCCGACAGTCCCCATCTCCTGGCCCCCAAAATGCGCGCTGAAGTTTACGTCGGCATCGCCGGCATCGATCCCCACTTCTCGTCCGAGGAAAGAAATCGCCTCGAATCCGCCCTCCAATCCGCCGGAGTGCGGCATACCGTCGAGGTCTATCCCGATGTCAAACACGGCTTCGCCGTGAATGATACGCCCGTGTACGACCGCCCTGCCTCCGAACGCCATTGGCAGAGGATTCTGAAGCTGTTTGCGGAAAATCTCGCGGCGGAAAGTTAATCGTAAGTCATTGGTCATTTGTCATTTGTCATTGGTCATTCTTTCAAGGGCCATTGCACACATTGCACACTTTTCGAGATGATAATGAGGGAATGATAACTCCTTTTCCGCATATAATCGGTTTATCAACAGTTACTTATGATTTTTGGATTTCCATGATTGCGTTTGGTGCATGGGAAAAGTGTGCAATTTATCAACAACATGCTTTTCGGTGGCATTACAAACGAAAACTCGCCAAGTTTCTTTTCCCACTATTCATCCCAGCGCGGCGGAGCCGCAACCAAAAAGAGATATCGCGCGGAGGCGCGGTGGCGCGGAGAAGAGAAATCACGGGTTAAATTTTCCCCTTCAGTTCTCCGCGCCACCGCGCCTCCGCGCGAACCCTTCCTTTTGGGAGCGAGGTTGAAGTCACTCCCAACCGCCGGTTCGGAGCTGTCCCAATAGGCGACCTTGCCGTGAGCCTCGCCCGAGCGGTTAATAATGACGTCGCCCAGCTTTAGCCCGGCGCGTCGGCGGTTTTCTTCGTAATACTCGGCGGATACTTGATAGCAGTCGTCAAGCGGTATGACACCTTGCTTCTTGGTGGCCCCAGGGTGGACGTAGTACGCTTCGCCCTCCTCAATGAAGTCGCCCTCTTTGGCGGTCGCTCCCAACTTAATGGGGACGGCGATGTACCTCTTGACGCGGACGTGGGGGACGCTGAGGAAGAATGTTTCCACGAGTTCATAGTCTGGATGGTGGTAACGGCTCGAGCTGCGAAGTGTAACCCCTGCCGAGATGGCGGCGAGATTCTTGGTGAAGTAACGGATGTGAGCTTGTTCATGCTGCTATTGGTGGGTGATGCACAAAGGGGCGTCGTGCGGCTGAGCCCGTGACAGTTGAGCCGCTGTGGGCAACGAGTGCAGGAGGGGGAATTCCACAGTGTCGGTGAGCGATTCGGGCAAGAGGGCCGCGTAGTACCTGCGACAAATATCGGGTGGGTTGCCCATGAACGTGCTAATCTTGTACAGCGATTCGCCCTTCATTGCTAGTTGTGAGGCGAATGTATGCCGGAAGTCCAGGCAGATTTGCCGTCGGGAGAAGCGCATATTTTTTGCGGCCGGGCTTGCCCGGCGTTTGGAATCGGTATGGCGGCGCGATATGCGCGGGAGAAACGCCGCGTAAACGCGGCCGCTAAACGCATGATTGGAAGGTGGGGGCGTGACACATTCTGCGATCCTTCTTCTTCACCTCCCCGGGTATCCCGGCGCGCCGAGAGGCCGGGGTGAGGGTTTCGTGGGTCAGTCGAGGTTCGACGATGGAGGGCAAGCCCTCCCTCCACCCCCACCCCAACCCTCCCCCTGAGTACATGGGGAGGGGGAAACCTGGAAGGCCTGGGCCGACATGCCGGCGTTTACTTTGGCGCGGCCTTGGTTGACAATATCCGCATATTTCCGGGTTCGGGGCAGAGGGTTTTTGCCTGGGAAGGATGGATGCGATGGCGGATTGGTTTTACCACAAAAACGGGCAACAGCAGGGGCCAATTGACGGGGCGAGGACGCGCACGCCGGCGACGGGGTCAATATGCTCTTCGGCGATGGACACGTCGAGTTCATGCCGAAGTCCAGTGCCTTATATGCGAACACGGTGAAGAACTAAGGAGAGTCGTTCATGAGAAACAAGATGAAATGGCGTATCTTGACGGCCGTCGCTTTGGCGGGCGTGTTTGCGGCATGCGGCGCGAAGGCGCAGGAGATGCCGAAGTTTAGTTCAACGATCAGCGGCACGGCTGAGCCGATGCAGACCGGGAAATTCGAACCGACGTGGGAATCGCTGTCGCAATATCAGGTTCCGGAGTGGTATCGCGACGCCAAGTTCGGCATCTGGGCGCATTGGGGCCCGCAGTGCGAGCCGGAGCGGGGGGATTGGTATGCCCGTCAGATGTATCAGGAGGGGAGCAAGGACAATATATACCACGTCGAGCATTACGGGCCGCCGTCCAAGTTCGGATTCAAGGACGTCATTCACGAATGGAAGGCGGAGAATTGGGACCCGGAAAAGTTGCTGGCGCTGTACAAGCGGGCGGGGGCGCAATATTTCTTCGCGTTGGCGAATCATCACGACAACTTCGACAATTTCGACAGCAAATATCAGCCGTGGAATTCGGTGAACATGGGTCCGAAGAAGGACCTGATCGGGGGATGGGCCAAGGCGGCGCGGGACAACGGGCTTCGTTTTGGCGTCAGCGTTCACTCGGCGCATGCCTGGAGCTGGTATGAGGTGACCCAGGGGGCGGACAAGGCCGGACCGCTGGCGGGCGTGCCGTACGATGGGAAGCTCACCAATGCGGACGGCGTGGGGAAATGGTGGGAGGGATACGATCCGCAGGACCTTTATGCGCAAAACCACGTGCCGGGGAAAAAGCTGGTGTGGAGTTGGAGTGCCGCCGATGGCAGCAGTATTCCGGATGCGGCCTATTGCGAGAAGTTCTACAACCGCACGATCGATCTGATCAACAAGTACCACCCCGATCTGATCTACTTTGACGACACGGTGCTGCCGCTTTATCCCATCAGCGATGCCGGCCTGAAGATCGCGGCACATTTCTACAACACGAGCATGCAATTGAACGACGGCAAGCTTGAGGGCGTGCTGTTCGCCAAGGTTCTCGACGAGCAGCAACGCCATTGCATGGTGTGGGACATCGAGCGCGGCCAAAGCAACAGAATCGAACCGCTGCCGTGGCAGACCGACACCTGCATCGGCAGTTGGCATTACGATCGCCGCATTTTCGAGCGTCATGGATACAAGACCACCAAGACGGTTATCCAGACGCTTGTGGACGTGGTGAGCAAGAACGGGAATCTGCTGCTGAGCGTTCCGGTGCGAGCCGACGGGACGATCGATTCGGACGAAGTGGCGGTGGTTGAAGGCATCGCCCAATGGATGGACGTGAACCGGGAGGCGATTTTCGGCACGCGGCCATGGAAGGTGTTCGGCGAAGGCCCGGCATCCGAACACGCCGCGCCGATCAGGGCCCAGGGTTTTAACGAAGGCAAAGGCAAGCCCTTCACCGCCGACGACGTGCGCTTCACCACCAAGGGCGACGTGCTGTATGCCATCGCGATGGGTTGGCCCAGCAAGACGTTGCGCGTCAAGTCATTGGGAAAAGACGCGAAGCTCCTGGATCAACCGATCGCGGACGTCCAGTTGCTGGGGAGCGACGAGAAGGTTCAATGGTCGCAGGGCGCGGATGCCCTGGCGATCGAGCCGATGCGGAACAAACCGTGCGACGATGCTTTCGTATTCAAGATAATGACGGGCAAGTGAAATTCACGCTCGTCATATGCATTACCGCGAAGACGCGAAGGACGCGAAGTTGCGCGAAGAAGAAAACAAGAGTTGGTTTTAGCTTCGCGCAACTTCGCGTCCTTCGCGCCTTCGCGGTAATCTTTCCAAGAGGATCATTCCCTATCCACAATCCCCATGTAGCGCTGATATGCCGCGTCCCATTTGGCGGTGTTGCGCGGCTCGTAGCGCTGTACGTTGAAGTTCTCGCGAACGATGGCTCGCGCTTGGGCGAGCGATTTCACCCGCCCCGCCGCCATCGCCTGCACCAGGATGTTTCCGATGGCGGTCGCCTCGACCGGGCCGGCGATCACCGGGCGGGCGCAGGCGTCGGCGGTCATCTGATTCAATAGCTCGTTCTGAGATCCGCCGCCGACGATGTGAATGATGCCGATCTTCTTCCCCAGGATGTCTTGAAGTCCTTCCATCGTGCGGCGATAGGCCAACGCCAGACTTTCCAGACAGGTGCGGACATACTCGCCGGGGGTTGTCGGGGCGCGCTGCTTGGTCTTGGCGCAGAATCGGTCGATTTTCTCGACCATCTCGTCGGGTTTCAGGAACGGCGGATGGGCGGGGTCGATCAGCGGGCCGAACGCCTCGGCCCGTTCGGCCATGGCCGTCAACTCGGCGTAGCCGTGATCGTGGCCCTGCTTTTGCCAATATCGCCGGCATTCCTGGACCAGCCACAGGCCCATGATGTTCTTCAGGAACCTGACGCACGGCCCCACGCCCATTTCGTTGGTGTAGTTGTATTTGAGCGCTTTGTCAGACACGATGGGTTCTTTCAGTTCGACGCCCATCAGCGACCAGGTGCCGGAACTGACGTAGCAATAATCCTCGCCCTCGGTGGCCGGCACGGCGGCGACGGCGCTGGCCGTGTCGTGGCATCCCGGAGCGATCACGGGCGAAATCTTCGCGCCGCATTCGGCGGCGACGTCTTGGCGCAGATTTCCCAAGACCGTCCCCGAGGGAACGATCTGGGGCAGAATCCGCGTGGGGATTCCCAGCTTTTCCAGGATTTGGGCGGCCCAGCGGCGTTTGCGGGGATCGTACATCTGGCTCGTCGAAGCGATCGACAGCTCGCTTTGCCGCGAACCGCACAGGAGATAGTTGAACAAATCCGGAGTGAACAGCAGCGTTTCGGCCGCCTTCAGCAAATCGCTTTTGGCCTGGCTCATGGCGGCTAGTTGATAGAGTGTATTGATCTGCATGAACTGAATGCCGGTGGCCTGGAAGATGGCTTCGCGGGGGACTTTGGCGAACGTGCGCTCCATGACGCCATCGGTGCAGGGATCGCGGTACATGGTCGGATTGGCGAGGATTTCACCGCCAGCGGCGAGGAGGCCGAAATCGACTCCCCAGGTATCCACGCCGATGCCGGCCAAGTCGCCGGCCAGGTCGGCGCTGGCATTGCGCAGCCCGGTCTTAAGGTGCTCCCACTGGCCGAGCAAATCCCACTGAAACCGGCCGAGCATTTTTCCATGGGGATTGGCAAACCGGTGCTTTTCAGCGAGGGAGAGCTTGCCGCCGTCCAGCGTGCCGAGAATGGCCCTTCCGCTTTCAGCGCCGAGATCGAACGCCAGGAAATGCGCTAATGCCATGAGTTGAATCCTCCAAGTTCCTAGTTTTGGGCTTCTCGATTACCATCTTACCGTGGCGCGAACGCGAGTGAAAATTTGCGGGGTTTGCCGGCCGCAGGATGCCGCCGCCGCGGCCAGCGCCGGGGCCGACGCGATCGGAATGGTTTTCGATCCCAACAGCGGGCGAGTTGTTTCGGTGGACCAAGCGGGAGCGATTGTGGCGGCGGTTGGGCCGCTCGTGACGGCGGTCGGGCTTTTCGTCAACGCCTCGGCCGGGGAGATTCGCCGCGTTCTGGGCGCGGTTCACCTCGATGTCGTTCAATTGCACGGCGAAGAATCGCCGCGGCTGGTCGCGGAACTCAAGCCGATTCGCGTGATCAAGGCCGTGCATCTGGCCGCCGGCGATGCCGCCACGCTCCAGACTTGGCGCGATGCCGTGGCCGATCTTCAGTTGACGAACCTGATCGGCATTTTGCTGGAAACGCCAAGCGGCGGTCCCGAGCGAGGCGGCACCGGCATCGCCAACGATTTCGCGGGGCTGCATGCGATGCAGACGGCCGGCCATTTCGCGGGATTGCCCCCGATCATCGCGGCCGGTGGGCTTACGGCCGCCAACGTCGGGGACGTCGTCCGCCTTCTGCATCCGTTCGCCGTGGACGTGAGCAGCGGCGTGGAATCGGCGCGCCGCGAGAAGTCGGCCGACAAGATCGAAGCGTTCGTCCGCGCGGTTCGGGCCGCCGATGGGTCCTAAGAAAACATGAGAGCGAGGGTTTTGCGTTTGATGCGGAAGATGGGCAAACCGAGGGAAAACCCGTTGATCAGGACGCGGCCCACCGGCCAGCGCAGGAGCCGGCGATAACCGCGGTGGATGTTTGAATAGAAACGGCGAGTGTCCGAGTCGTAGCTGGCCAGATCGCGTCTGACCTCGTCAGTTTCCCTGGCGAAATCGGCGTGCCCGGAGAGGATGGCGCGTGCCGCGAGTTGGCCGCTTCGGATGGCGTTATAGATTCCCTCGCCCAGGAGGGGATCGATCAACCCGGCCGCGTCGCCGATCAGGCAGGCGTTGCTCCAGGCAAAACGGGCGCGGCGTCCATCGTGGGGAATCTTGTGGCCGTGGATCGGGCGGGAAATCGCGCGGCCGGTTTTGGCGGCGACGAAGGCGGCCAACTTATCCGCCGCGTGCGGAATGGTCGGATTCAGGCTGTACAGGCCGACGTTCAGATGATCGTCCTTGGGAAAGACCCAGCCATATCCGCGATCGACGGCGGCGAAATCAAATTCCATCGCCCAGTCGCCGGGCCGATCGACGGCCACGCACGCTTCCAGCGCCAGGCCAAACCGAAGCGGATTTGTTTTCACCAGCAGCTTGCGCACCTGGCTGTTGGCGCCATCGGCGCCGATGAGGAATCTGCCGCGAAAAGAACCGTAATTGGTGGAAACGATCCAATCTTCACCGTCCCGGGCAAGCCCCACGGCGCGGTGGCCGGGCCGGAAATCCGCGCCTCGGGCGATACATTGATTCAGACAAAACTGATCGAATTCCTCGCGGACGGTCATGGCGACCAGGGGGCGATGATTGGTGAGAATTTTGCCTGCTTCCCCCAGCGAGAGTTTCATTTCCCGGCAAACGCGGCGCACCACGGGGGCTACGTCAAATCGCAGGGCGCGCAGGGTTTTGATGGTCAGCGCCCCCGCGCACGGCTTGAGCCGGGGAAACTCGCATTTATCCAGGAGCAGGGCTTTTCGTCCTTGTGCGGCCAGATCGTAAGCGGCGGCGCAGCCCGCCGGTCCAGCCCCTACGACGATGGCGTCGAAACCGCTTTGCATCTTCGAATGCCCCCGGAGATGGCCATCCGGGGGCTTTTTAGTTTATGATGTTTTGCACATCGGACCAGTATCCGGGCACATGCAAGAACAAGCTCCCCGCCAATCACTGAACATTCTCATCGTGGATGACGAGATCAACATCCGCAAGACGCTGGCGATCGGGCTGGAAATCGACGGGCACCGGGTCACGGCCGTGAGCAATGCCCGCGACGCGGTTGCCGAGGCCACGCAAAAGCCGTTCGACCTGGCGTTCGTGGACCTTCGGCTGGGCGCGGACCTGGGTATGAATCTCATCCCGGAGTTGCTGGCGCAAAGTCCGTGGATGCGGGTGGTGATCATTACCGCGCATGGCTCGATCGACACAGCGGTGGAAACGATGAAGCGCGGAGCGGCGGATTATCTCACCAAGCCGTTCACGCCGGGGCAGGTGAAGCTTGTGGTTGAGCGCGTGGGCCGGCTGCGGGCCTTGGAGCAGCAGGTCGCGGGGCTGGAGGAGATCGTCGGCCAATCCAAGGGCGAGCCCACGCTCAAGAGCAATTCCCCGGCGATGCAGCGAGCGATCAGTCTGTGCCGGCAGGTGGCGGCGAGCGACACGGCGGTGCTGATCCGGGGCGAAAGCGGGACGGGCAAGGGGATTCTGGCCCGTGCGATCCACGCCTGGAGCAACCGCGCCAACAAACCGATGGCGACGATTTCCTGCCCGACGCTTTCGCCGCAGCTTCTGGAGAGCGAGCTTTTCGGCCATGCCAAGGGCGCCTTCACCGGCGCCATCCGGGACAACCTGGGGCGGATCGGGGCGTCGGACGGGGGGACGCTGCTGCTGGACGAGATCGGCGATTTGCCGCTGGAGCTTCAGCCCAAGCTGCTGCGGTTCCTTCAGGACCACGAATACGAGCGGGTGGGAGAGGCGCGGACGCGCCGGGCGGACGTGCGCGTGATCACCGCGACGCACGTCGATCTGGAATCCGCCGTCGCCGCCGGGAGATTCCGCGAGGATTTGCTCTATCGCATCAAGGTGATTCAGGTGGACCTTCCACCGCTGCGCGATCGGCCGGAGGACACGGTGATGCTGGCGGAGCGATTTCTGGGGGAATTGGCGCGGGGCAAATCAATCGGCGGATTTTCTCCCGAGGCGATCGAGGCCCTGAAGCGCTACCGATGGCCGGGCAACGTGCGCGAGCTGCACAACGTCGTCGAGCGAGCCGCGTTTTTATGCCAGGGCCAACAGGTGGCGATGCAGCACCTGCCTTCGGAGTTCGCCGGCGGGACGCCGTCGCCCGAGGGCATCGGCGATGCCATCTCTCTGGACCAGTTGGAAGAGATGCACATTCGCCGGGTGCTGGCCAGGTGCAAATCACTCGATGAGGCGGCAAAGACGTTGGGGATCGACCTGGCCACTTTGTACCGCAGACGCCGGAAGTACGGCATCTGATCCGTCGCCGGATCGCGATGCGAGGCAGTCCGCCGCATCGTGCATTTTGCGGATGACCCGAGTCCTGGTAGTGCATTTTGCACGGCCTATTATCGCAAATCCTGCAAAAACCCTATTTTCCGGCTGCAATGGGCCGCCGTGGCGGTGGCATTCCATTCGCTCAGTCGGCTTGGAGATAAACGATGTTTGGCTTGCGGCAAAAGCTCTTCGTCGGCTTCGGTGGCTTGCTGGTGATCCTTTTGGCGGTCAGCAGTCTCGGCGTGGCCGTGCTCCAGCAGCACCGCATCTGGCTTGACGCCTTCTTAACGGAGAACTGGCGCAGCGTCGAATACGGCCAGAACATGATCAATTCGCTCCAGTCGCTGAACGGCATCGCCCAAAACGTCTCGGGCGACAACGGGCAGCCAACGGCGGCTGACCTGGCCGCCGCCAACGCGGCGGCTGAAAAGCCTTTGAAGACCTTCGACGACAACTGTGATGCCGAGAACCACAACATCACGCTGCACCCGGAGGAGGATCAATACGCCTCCGAATTGACTCGCCGGTGGTCGGGATACGAGATCGACACGCACACGGGCGAGCGGACCGCCAAATCCACGAATGATAGTTATCGGGAAGCCCTGACCCGCCTGCTCAATGGGAAGACCAGCCTTGCCGACCGCCGGGCGGCGACGGCGTCCATTGAGCGTCTTTCGCCGATCGTCAAATCCCTGTCGCAAAACATCATCGACTTAAACTTCCAAAACATGCAGCCGCTGGAAGGGCGCATCAAGGCGAGGTCCGACAGCGCGACACAATTAATCATCCGCCTGGCGGTAATCGGGGTGGGTCTGGCGGTGGTGTTCATCCTGCTGATGAGCCGGGCGATCCTGCGGCCGCTGGGAACGCTGACGCGTTCGCTGGAGGAAATCGCCGCGGGGAATCTCGATCAGGTGGTCAGCGACCGCGCCAAACTGTTGCGCATCCAGCGCACGACGCAGTTGGCGATCGACAGCCTGCCGGATGCCATCGCGGTGGTGAATCCCAGCGGCATCGTGGAGCTTTCCAACCAGACGGCGCAGAAGTTGTTCATGCTGTATCCGGATCAGTCGGTGCTTCAGCTTCGGGACCAGCGATTGGGCGAGCTGTACCAGCAGGTTTCGCGGGACGCCAAGCCGTCGCAGCCGAAGGGTTACGAATCGGCCATCGAGGTGTACGACGCGGGGGGCCAGCTTCGGTTTTTCCTGCCGCAGGCGGTCCCGATCATGGATGCCGGCCAGCGTCTACTGGGCGTGACGCTGGTGCTGGGCGACGTGACCAACCTGCGGCGTCTGGACGAAATGAAGAGCGGACTGCTGTCGGTGGTCTCGCACGAATTGAAAACGCCGCTGACGTCGATCCGCATGGCGTCGCATCTCCTGCTGGAAGAGCGCGTGGGTTCACTGAACAGCAAGCAGACCGAATTGCTGATGGCCGCGCGCGACGACGCCGATCGGCTTCAAAAGATCATCGAGGACCTTCTGGACATGGGGCGGTTGGAATCCGGGCGGGTGAAGCTGGATTTGCAGTCGGAGCCGTCGGAGCGGCTGGTGTCGGATGCGGTGACGCCGCTGGAGACGGCGTTTCACGACAAGGGCCTGGACCTGGAAGTGGAAGTGCCGGTGGAAACTCCGCCGGTATTGGCCGATCCGGCCCGCATCGGACACGTTTTTTCCAATTTGCTGGACAACGCGTTGAAATTCACGCCGCCCGGCGGGAAGGTGCGGATCAGCGCCGAGCCGATGGACAAATACGTCCGGTTCATGGTCCAAGACACGGGGATCGGGATTCCGGCGGAATATCAGGTTCGGGTTTTCGAGCGGTTCTATCGAATCCCGCGTGAGAACCAGCCGAGCGGCGCCGGCCTGGGATTGGCGATCGCCAAGGAGATCGTCGATGCCCACGGCGGAATGATCGCGGTCGAGAGCAAACCCGGGCAGGGCAGCCGATTCAGCTTTACTCTACAGCGCGCCGACGAGCCAACCGACGGGGAATCCGGCGGCGCGCCATCCGAGGTGAAATATGAGACCAGCATCAATCCTAATCACGGATGACGAAAGCGGCATCCGCCTGATGCTCCGCACCACGCTGGAATCCGACGGCTATGCCGTCACCGAAGCCAGCAACGGCCGCGAGGCGCTGGAGGCGATCAAGACCAACACGCCGGACCTGATGGTACTGGACCTGAACATGCCGGTGCTGGATGGAATGGCGGTGCTGGAGCAGATGAAAACGCTGGCGGCGGGGATAGCGCGGCCGCGAGTGATCATCCTGACGGCCTACGGCTCGATTCCGGCGGCGGTGAAGGCGACGCGGCTGGGGGCGCTGGATTTCCTGGAAAAGCCGATCTCACCGAGCGAGCTTCGCCAGGCCGTCAAGAGCGTGCTCGTTGAGCCGGAGCTTGATTCTCCGCCCGACGTGGTGGTGGACGTGCCCGGCGGTTACGAGTTGGTCCTGTCGCGCATCCGCAAGCTCCTGCGCCTGGCTGAATACGAAACAGCCATGTCGCTGCTGATGAAGGCCGCCGATCGCAAGGACCAACAGTCGGCGGAGTATTTCAACCTCCTGGGCGTGTTGTACGAGGCGCAGCGCAAATGGCGGCTGGCGCAGAAGTGCTACGACAAGGCGATCGCCGCCGACGAGCATTACCAGCCGGCCCGGGTGAATTTGCGGCGGTTGCTGGAGTTGCGCCGGCATGGCCGCAGTTCGCAGGCGGTCGTGCTCGGCGACGAGGCCGAGGACGTTTGGTTTGCCAAGCTGCCGGAATCCCACAACTGACGCCATGACAACCGCCGGAAAAACCATTCTCGTGGTGGACGATGAGCAGAACATCCGGCTCATGCTGCGTTCGACGCTGGAGACGGATGGATTCGTGGTGCGCGAGGCGGCCGACGGCGAGGCGGCCATCGCGTCCATGGAGCGCGAGATGCCGGCGCTGGTGCTGCTGGATTTGTGGATGCAAGGGAGCGACGGGATGGCGGTGCTGGAACATCTGAACCAGAAGCCGCCGGAGCAGCGACCGCGCGTGGTCGTGCTGACGGCGCACGGTCGCGTGCCGGTGGTGGTGAAAGCGATGCGGCTGGGCGCGTCGGATTTCCTGGAAAAGCCGACAACGCCGGAAGATTTGCGCCTGAGTGTGACGGCCGCGTTGGAAGACGAGGCCGAGGACGAGGCCCGCGCTGCCGCCGCCGAGGCGCCCAAAGCCAATCTTAAGCTCAGCCCGACGCTTTGGCGGATTCGGCGGGCCATCTGGAACCAGGACATTCATTTCACGGAACACGCGCTTAGCGTCCTGTTCCGAAAAGCCTGGGGCGAGCCGTCCTATTTCAATCTTCTGGGCGCGGTCTTCGAAGCCGAAGGAAATCGCGGCGCGGCCAAAAGCTTCTATCAGAAGGCGGCCATTTCACCAGCCGGCCGCGAACTGGCGAGCCAGAACCTCCGGCGGCTCGACGAACTGGCCGCCGATGCCGCCGACGTTTCGGACGTGGAGCTTGGCGACCAGGAGAAATACCTGGACGAAATTTGCGCCCAATGCGCAGTACATCATGTGGAACCAACTCAGCAGACTCTTGTAAACAAAGGAAACCACTCATGACGGACCTTCTTTATGTAGGCTTGACGGTCGGGTTCTTCGTAATCAGCGTGCTCTACGTCTACGCCTGCGGAAAAATGTGATCTAACGGAGATTTGGCCATGGAAAACATCATCGTTGGAATCGTTTCGGTTCTATTACTGATTTACCTGTTCTGGACGCTGATCCGCCCGGAACACTTTTAATTCCAGTTAGGCAATGCTCATGACCTGGTCGGGCTGGATACAACTTGCCCTATACGTCCTGGTGCTGGTGGCGATCACCAAGCCGCTGGGAATCCACCTGCTTCACGTTCTCGATCCGGAGAAGGCCGGCGGCACGTTCATGGACCGGTGGTTGGGCGGGCTGGAACGGCTCATTTACCGCATCCTGCGCGTCGATCCCAAGCGCGAACACAACTGGAAGCAGTACGGCTTGGGAATGCTGATTTTCAGCCTTGTGACCACCGTCATGACCTACGGCATCCTGCGGTTCCAGGGACATCTGCTCTGGCATCAGAATCTGGACAATCTTTCCGACAGGACCGCCATGACCGGCGACCTGGCGTTCAGCACCTCCTCAAGCTTCACGACCAACACCAATTGGCAGAGCTACAGCGGCGAGAACACGATGACGTACTTGTCGCAGATGCTGGCGCTGGCGAGCCACAATTTCTTTTCCGCCGCGGTGGGGATCGCGGTGGCGGCGGCCGTGATCCGGGGCATCGCCCGCAGCCGGATCCGCACGCTCGGCAACTTCTGGAAGGATTTGGTGCGGATCCACCTGTATCTGCTGCTGCCCATTTGCATCGTGTATTCGTCGTTTCTGGTCAGCCAGGGAATGATCCAGAATTTCAAGCCGTACACGACGTTCAACACGGTGGATCAGACCGGGGCGACCGCGTCGCAGGCGAACCAGCAAACCATCGCCCAGGGCCCCACGGCGTCGCAGATTTCGATCAAGATGCTGGGCACGAACGGCGGCGGATTCTTCAACGCCAACGCCGCCCACCCGTTTGAGAATCCCACGCCGCTGAGCAATTTCATCCAGATCCTTTCGATCTTCGCGATCCCCAGCGCGCTGACGTATTACCTGGGCCGGATGGTCAAGCATCAGGGTCACGGCTGGGCGGTCTGGGCGGCGATGTTCGCGTTGTTCGTGGTGGGCGTGATGGTGGCGTGGCCGTCGGAAGCGGCGGGAAATCCGCGGCTGGCGGAACTCGGCATCGATCCCACCGCCGGAAACATGGAAGGCAAGGAAGTTCGCTTCGGCATCTTCAATTCGGCGCTGTTCGCCACCATCACCACCGACGCATCCTGCGGCGCGGTCAACTCCATGCACGACAGTTTCACGCCGCTTGGAGGGTTGGTTCCCCTGTTCAATATTCAAACGGGCGAGGTGATTTTCGGCGGCGTCGGCGCGGGCATGTACGGAATCCTGATCTTCGTGGTGTTGGCGATCTTCATCTCCGGCCTGATGGTCGGACGAACGCCGGAATACCTCGGCAAGAAGATCGACGCCTACGACGTGAAATGCGCCGGGCTGGCGATTTTGGCGCCGGGGCTTTGCATCCTGGCCTTCACGGCATGGGCTTCGGTCACCGGATGGGGCCAGGCGGGACCCGGCAATAACGGTCCCCATGGATTCAGCGAAATCCTCTATGCGTACAGTTCCTGCGCGGGAAACAACGGCTCGGCCTTCGCCGGCATCACCACCAACACGCCCCAGTACAACGCCACGCAGTCGTTTGACATGCTCCTGGGCAGGTTTTTCATGATCGTTCCGATGTTGGCGATGGGCGGGCATCTGGCCGCCAAGAAGATGGCGCCGCAAAGCGTGGGCAGCTTTCCGGTATCCGGGCCGACGTTCACGTTGCTGTTGATCGGCACGGTCATCGTCGTGGGCGCGCTGACGTTCCTGCCGGCGCTGGCGATGGGGCCGATCATCGAGCACTTTCAGATGTGGGGATCGAAAATAACTTTCTAAAGTCGAAACGAAACGAGGAGATAGGTCCGTGGGCGAGCAATTGAGAGGGTTTGAAGGATAGTGGCATCATGAGCTTCATGCGCGGTTTAGATTGGGTCCAGTTGATCGTATTCTGCATCGGGTTGTTTTTGATAACCAAGCCGATGGGAATCTATCTCTTGCGGGTGCTTGACCCCGACCAGGAAGGCGGTCTAGGCATACTGGAGAAGATTCTTGGCCCGGTGGAACGGCTGGTTTACAAGTTCGCCGGCGTCGATCCAAAGAAACAGCAGAATTGGAAGCAGTACGCTCTGGCGCTGCTGTTGCTGGGCACGGTGACCATGCTGCTGAGCTACGGATTGTACCGGATTCAGGATGTGCTGCCGCTCAAGCAGAACATGGCCAATCTATCGCAGTCGGTGGACAAGAACGACGTGATCAACGGCGGGGGCAAGGTGCCGGGGATCATCGCCTTCCTCCAGGCGGGGAGCTTTGTCACCAACACGGACTGGCAGAGTTATGAGCCGGAGGCGATGTTCACGCACTTTTCGCAAACGGTTTCAACGGCGCTGCACTTCTTTTTCTCTTCGGAGGTGGGCATTGCCGCCGCCGCCGTGGTGGTGCGCGCGGTGAAGCGCAAGCAGACCAGCGACATCGGCAATTTCTGGGTCGATCTGACCCGCCAGACGCTTTATCTGTTTCTCCCGATCTGCGTGGTTTTCTCCCTGCTCGACGTGTGGCAGGGAATCCCGATGAACTTCCGGTCGTACACGGCCGCCACGGCGATCGATCAGTCCGGGGCGACCTCCGCGACCCAGCCGACGATTCAGACCATCGTTCAGGGACCGATGGCATCGTATTGCGCGCCCAAAGTCCTAGGCCTCAACGGCCCCGGGATTACCGCCGTTGACTGCTGCCATCCCTTTGAGAATCCAACGCCGCTGTCACAGTTCCTTCAATGGATGTTGTACTTCTCGATCCCGTCAGGCATCGTTTATTACTACGGCCGAATGATCGGTCACACGCTGCACGCGTGGAACATCTGGCTCATCATGTTCATCATGCTGCTGGGGACGCTGCTTGTGACCTGGTATTTCGAGGCCCAGCCCAATCCGAACCTGGTGGCGTTGGGGGTTGACCCAGCTTACGCCAACATGGAGGGCAAGGAAGTCCGCATCGGAATCTACAACTCGGCCGCATGGGCCAACGACGTGACTGACACGGCCGAGGGAGCCAACAACTGCCAGCACGACTCCCTAACCCCGATGGCGACATTCATGTTGATGTTCAACATGCACATGGGCGAGGAAATCTTCGGCGGCATCGGCACCGGAATGTACACGATGCTGGTCTTCATCTTCGTGTCGGTCTTCCTGGCCGGCCTGATGATCGGAAAGACGCCGGAATACCTGGGCAAGAAGATCGACGCCTACGGTGTGAAATGCTGCTGTTTGTACCTCCTGGTGATGGTCATCGACGCGGTGGCCTTCACCGCGTGGGGTTCGGTCGCGAACTGGGGCCAGACGAACGTCGGCAACGGCGGGCCGCGCGGCTTCAGCGAGATCTTCTATGCCTACAGCTCCGGCATGGCCAACAACGGCACCGCCATGGGCGGATTCACCTGCTCTCCCACCACCACCAACGCCGCCGGGCAGACGGTTTATACCAGCACGATGTTCAACGTGACGCAGACCTACTGCATGCTGATCGGCCGGTATTTCGAGCTAATTCCCATCCTGGCCCTGGCCGGAAGCGTGGCCCTGAAAAAGACGGCCCCAGCTTCGATCGGCAGTTTCCCCGTCGTCGGACCGACTTTCATTCTGCTGATCATCACCGTCATCGTGATCGTGGGGGCGCTCAACTTCCTGCCGGGATTGGCGATGGGACCCCTCCTGGAACACTTCATCATGCGAGGTGGAGGCATTTTGTACTGACGCAATGTGATGACCAACGCGCTACTGAGTTAATTGGAAAGTGATTTCAACTGAATTGAGGAAAGGTTATGGCTGCCAAAGCAAGACCATTGTTTGATCCGGCAATTGTGATGCCGGCGATTCTCGAGAGCTTCAAGAAGCTGAACCCGGTCCACATGGTGAAGAACCCGGTGATGTTCGTCACCGAGGTCGGGGCGGCGCTGACGACGCTCGATCTGTACTTCACCCACGATACGAAGTCGTTCGTCTTCCAGATTTCGCTGTGGCTGTGGTTCACGGTGCTGTTCGCCAACTTCGCCGAGGCGATGGCCGAGGGGCGAGGCAAGGCCCAGGCCGATGCCCTGCGCAAGAGCCGCACCAAGAGCGTCGGACGAAAGATCATGGCGGACGGGTCCATTAAATCCGTTCCCGCCGAGTCGTTCCGAAAGGGCGACATCTTCGTGGTGGAAGCCAACGAATTGATCGCCGCCGACGGCGAGATCATCGAAGGCGCGGCCAGCGTGAACGAATCGGCGATCACGGGCGAATCGGCGCCGGTGATCCGCGAAGCGGGCGGCGACCGCTCGGC
>JBEKKC010000017.1:0-40354 GCA_050010915.1 Tepidisphaeraceae bacterium
GCGGCTGGCTGCTGATCGTCGGCCTGGCGGCGGAAACCGCGCTTGCCTATCCTGATTTCATTGCGTTCTTCAACGTTGCTTGCGGCGGCTGCCGTGGCGGATTGCGGTTGCTCGGCCAATCCAACCTCGATTGGGGCCAGGATCTCCCCGCGCTGGCCGCTTGGCAGACCAACCATCCGGGCCGGCCAATTTATCTTCTGTATTGGGGAAGCGCCGATCCTCGGTATTACGGCATTCAATATGTCAATCTCGATCAAAGCACCGCGCCTCCCGACCAGACCATTCCCGGGCCGGGCCGGGCGGCATATGCCATCGGTGCGGTCACGCTGACCGATCCGTTCGTCCGCAATTCGCAGAAAGGGCTGTTCGATTCCCTCCAGAATTGCCAACCCATCGCCGTTCTCAATGGCTCGATCTACATTTACGACGCGCCGGTGTTCGGGGGTGGAAATGTCACGCCACCTGACGTTCATTGATCCTTCAACAAATCCTCGAATTTTCCGAATGACGGTGGAGGGGGGAGATGCCTACGATGCGATTACATACTTAACCTGAAGGAGATTCAGCGCCATGAGCAGCACTTTGGAAATCGGAAAGAAGCTGGTGGATCTTTGCCGCGCCGGCAAGAACCACGAGGCCATAGATACGCTTTACGACGCTAAGATCGTGAGCATCGAACCGCAGGGAGGCCCAACCATGCCCGCGCGCATGGAAGGCTTGGCCGCGGTCAAAGGGAAGGCCGAATGGTGGGAGAAGAACCACCAGGTTCACAAAGCCGAAGCCGAGGGTCCCTGGCCGCACGGCGACCGGTTCATCGCGCGATTCAAATATGACGTGACGGCCAAGTCCGGCCCCATGGCGGGAAAGAGATTCACCATGGAGGAAACCGCTCTTTACACAGTCAAGGGCGGAAAGATCGTGCAGGAAGAGTTCTTTTACAGCATGGGGGGATGAGGGATATTGCCGATTGCCAATTGCCTATTTCAGGGATGCGTCTCAATGGGCAATGGGAAATAGGCAACTTTGCAATCCATACCCTTTCGTGCCTTGGCGGGAAAAATCCATTATCCTTTGGGCATGTCCATTCGAGTCGGCATTGCGGGAATCAGCGGGTACGGCGGCGGGGAATTGCTGCGCCTGTGCGCGGGCCACCCGGCATTTGAGATTGTTTATGCGGCCGGCGAAACCTCGGCGGGGCAAAAGCTCGTCGAGCGGTTTCCGGGGATTTCGCCGAAGTTGGCGGACCAGGTGATCCGGAAATGGGAGCCCGCTTCGCTGCCGAAGCTGGATTTGTTGTTCGCGTCGTTGCCGACGGGGCAATCCAAGGCGGCCCTGGCGGCCGTGCCGCCAGGCGTCAGGATCGTCGATGTCGGCGGCGATCATCGGTACGTCGACGGCTGGACCTACGGCTTGGCCGACGTCTGGCCGGAAAAGATTCGCCCGGCAATTCGCGTGGCCAATCCCGGCTGCTATCCCTCGGCCGCGCTGCTGGCGATGGCGCCGATCGTGGCCGGCGGTTTGGCCGACATCCGGCAAATCATCATCGACGCCAAGAGCGGCATCAGCGGCGCCGGACGCGGCGGCGGAGAAGCAAAGCTCGGATTCGCGGAGGTAAACGAGGACGTCTGTGCCTACGGGCTGCCGCAGCACCCCCACGTTCCGGAGATAACGGCGGCGGTCCTTCAACTGGCGCGGAAATCAGAGACGAAAATCATCTTCACGCCCCACTTGATTCCAATGACGCGCGGCATTCTGGCGACGTGTTACCTGGCCGGAAAGGCCACGACGGCGCAATGCCTGGAATCGGCCCGGAAATTCTACGCCGACCGACCCTTCGTGCGCGTGGTGGATCAGCTTCCGCACAGCAAATGGGCCACGGGGTCCAATCTTGTTTTCGTGTCCTACGTCGTGGCGGGAGACAACGTAATCGTCGCCCTGGGCGCGATCGACAATCTCGGCAAAGGCGCCGCCGGCCAGGCCGTGCAGAACGCGAATTTGATGTTCGGACTTCCGGAGACCTCGGGATTGGAAGGAACTGGGCTGTGGCCGTAAGGAAGTTGCAAGTTGCAAGTTGGGAGTTGCAAGTTAGAGACCATCGACTTTCACTTGTAACTTTCAACTTCTATTCTCTCTACCTTTGCTGCTCGAACACCCGCCAGCGCTGCGGCGGCCAGACGATGCCGACGACTCGGCCACAAAGCTGATCCCGCGGCGTAGCGCCGGGCTGGTGAGCTTCAAACGGTGGCCAGAGACGCGCGTCATAGGACATCCCGCTGTTGTCACCGAGAAGGTAATACTCGTCGGGGCCGAGGGTAATGGGCCTGCCCCAGCAGCCGTTGGCGGCAGCCATGGGCTCGGCATCAAGCATCGGCGTGTTCCAAGTATCGATCGCGAAATAAGGCCCAACGTTCGGCGGCAACGTGGCGGGTTTGCCGTTGATCAGCAGCGCCGATCCCGTGATCTCGACGGTATCTCCGGGGATGCCCACGATTCGCTTGCAGAGATTCTGGTATGGCAAATCCGCGCCGGGCGGAGCATTCACGCCGACGATATCCCAACGCTGGTACGGTTGTTGTCTGAAGTTAAGGAAGAAATCGCCGGGGGAAACGTTGGGGCCCATGCTGTCCGTCGGCGTAAAGCAGATCTCAATCCAATTGTTCTGGAGATATCGGATTGTTCCGTAGCATTCGGCAAGTCCGCACATTCCCAGAATGGCCCCAAAGAAAAACCGGTTCGACGCATTACCGAGCATGGGCCGCCGCGAGCGTTTCGCACAGTGCGACGCATGGGACATCTGGCAAAGCTGCACGATCACGCCGAGCGGCAGAAGAACGATCAGCGCGGGAAGAAATTGCGGCCAGAAGAATATAGATAAGGCGGCTACGGCGAGGACTGTCGCCACAACGCACCACACCGCGGCCCATCGCGGTTTGCCGGAGACGAGATGTCCCAGGCCCGGCCACACCATTGCCGCGCTAACCGCAAGAAACGCCCGGCCCCGCTCGGCCTGTTCGCGCTCGGCCGATTCGGGATCGCCCGACAGGTAAGCAATATCTTCCAATGTATAGTTGGGAGTCGGCTCCGGCATTCGAATCTCGATGGACTATCGGCCAATCCGGATGACGACTCAAGACGTGTAAGGAGAAAGAATTAACGCGCCTCGTGGCCGCCCGGGGAAACAGGTTCCAGGCCGCCGGATTTGCCATGCGTTCGCGCCTTTAACGCCTGAACCACGGCGGGAATCAGTGAAATGACGACGATCGCCACAACCACCCATTCGAAATGCGCGTGCACGAACTTGATCTGGTCGAAATAATACCCCGCCAGTGAAACCGTCACGACCCAGAGAATTCCGCCGCTGATGCTGAAGCCGATGAATCGCGCGAACGGCATCTGCCCGATCCCCGCGACGAACGGGGCGAACGTTCGGATAATGGGAACAAACCGGGCAAGGATAATGGTCTTGCGCCCGTGTCTTTCGTAAAAACGGTGGGCCTCCTCCAGGTGCCGTTTGTTGAGAAGCCAGGACGATTCGCCGCTGAAGATACTGGGGCCGATTCTTCGGCCGACGCTGTAATTGAGGACATCCCCGCAATTGGCGGCCAAACACAACAGAACAATCATGGGCGGGAGATTGATCGGCGACCCGGCCGCCGCCGCCAGCGCCCCCACCGCGAACAGCAGCGAATCGCCCGGCAGGAACGGCCAGACGACCAGTCCGGTTTCGCAGAAGACGATAACTGCCAACAGGACGTAAACGCCCACCTGGTGCGCCGAGGCAAATGAATTCAGATGCCTGTCGAGGTGGAGGAAAAGATCAATGGCTTGGTGGATCAGGGGCAAGGAACGTCCTGGAAAAAGTCTGATTCCTTTATCGGCGAAGGCGGGCCGCATCGCAAGTTCTTTCCGGCAATGATCCTTCCCCTTCATCGAACGTATAACTTGAGCCGATATACGGATGTGGCAGCCGGAGACCCTCGGCGGCCGGCGGTCGTGGGTTGCTTGATTATGGGCGTTACCCCCATACAATCGAAAGCCTCCCCGTTGCGACCGCGTACGTAACGCAGCCGCCTTTTTGGCCGCCGTTTTCTGTGGCGGCGATTTTCGGTGAGGGGCCGGCACCCAATCCTGCCGACCGATTAGGAGATGGATATGTTCGAACGATTTACGGATAGGGCTCGGAAGGTCATGGCCTTGGCCAACCAGGAAGCCCAACGGTTTAACCATGAATACATCGGCACTGAACATATTCTGCTCGGCCTGGTCAAGGAAGGCAGCGGAGTCGGCGCTAACGTCTTGAAAAACCTGGACGTCGATTTGCGGAAGGTCCGGCTGGAAGTTGAAAAATTGGTCAAGAGCGGTCCCGACATGGTCACCATGGGCAAATTGCCGCAAACGCCCAGGGCCAAAAAGGTCATCGAATACGCGATCGAAGAGGCCAGGAACCTGAACCACAATTACGTAGGCACCGAACATCTATTGCTCGGCCTGCTTCGTGAGCACGACGGCGTCGCCGCCCAGGTATTGATGAACCTGGGTTTGAAGTTAGAGGAAGTCCGGGAAGAGGTTCTTAATCTTTTGGGAGCTGGTGTGGAAAGCGAAGAACCCCAAGCACAAGAAAAACAAGGCCAGAACCGCAAGAGCAAGACCCCGGCTCTTGACAGCTTTGGCCGTGATCTGACCGAGCTGGCTCGCGAAGGGCAGCTTGATCCCGTGATCGGCCGGCAAAAGGAGATCGAGCGGGTCATCCAGATCCTCTGCCGCCGGCAGAAGAACAACCCGGTCCTCCTGGGCGAAGCGGGTGTCGGCAAGACGGCCATCGTCGAGGGCCTGGCCCAGATGGTGATCTCCAGCACGGTCCCGGAACTGCTGCACGATCGGCGGATTGTCGTGCTGGACCTGGCGATGATGGTCGCCGGCACCAAGTACCGCGGACAGTTCGAGGAGCGCATCAAGGCGGTCATGAACGAAGTCCGCCGGGCCAAGAACGTCATTCTGTTCATCGACGAACTGCACACGCTGGTGGGCGCCGGCGGCGCGGAAGGCGCCATCGACGCCAGCAACGTGCTGAAGCCCGCCCTATCGCGCGGCGAGATTCAGTGTATCGGCGCCACCACGTTCGATGAATACCGCAAATACATCGAAAAAGACGCGGCGCTGGCGCGGCGGTTTCAGCCCATCACCGTCGATCCCCCCAGCCCCGCCGACACCGTCGAAATCCTCAAGGGCCTGCGCGACCGTTACGAGGCCCATCACCGCGTGCAGATCCTGGATTCGGCGCTTTCCGCCGCCGTCGAGATGTCGGACCGGTACATCACCGGCCGATGCCTGCCCGACAAGGCCATCGACGTGCTCGACGAAGCGGGAGCGCGCATCCGCCTGCGCAGCATGACCAAGCCGCCCAACCTCGCCGAGATCGAGGAGCAAATCGAACGGCTCAGCATCCAAAAGGACGAGGCGGTGCGAAACGCCGAGTACGAGGAAGCCGCCAAGCTGCGCGATCAGGCCGAGGGCCTGCGGGCCAAGAAGGAAGAAATGCAGCGGCAATGGCGCGAACGTGCCAAGGAAGTGGACGGCGTCGTCGATGATGAAGTGATCGCCGAGGTCGTCAGCAAGATGACCGGCGTTCCGCTCACGCGCCTGGAAAAAGAAGAAGCCCAGCGATTGCTCGAACTGGAAAACGAGCTGCACAAGCGCGTGGTCTCGCAGGACGAGGCGATCCGGGCGATCAGCAAGACCATCCGCCGCGCCCGCTCCGGCCTGAAGGATCCGCATCGGCCCATGGGATCGTTCCTGTTCCTCGGCCCGTCCGGCGTGGGCAAGACCCTTCTCTCCAAGGCGCTGGCCGAATTCATGTTCGGCGACGAGGACGCCCTCGTCCAGATCGACATGAGCGAGTACATGGAGAAACACAACGTCAGCCGGCTCATCGGCGCGCCTCCGGGCTACGTCGGCTACGAGGAAGGCGGCCAGCTCACGGAGCGCATCCGCCGCCGGCCGTACAGCGTCGTCCTCCTTGACGAAGTCGAAAAGGCGCATCCCGACGTGTTCAACATGCTGCTGCAAATCATGGAAGAGGGCCGGCTGACCGACAGCTTCGGCCGGCACGTCGATTTCCGCAACGTCGTGCTCATCATGACCAGCAACATCGGCGCGGAATTGATCAAGGACGGCGGCCCGCAGTTCGGCCTCCAGCCCAGCCGCAAGGGCGAAAAGGAGGAACGAACCTATCAAACGATCAAGACGACGCTCACCAAGGAAATCGAGCGTTATTTCCGCCCCGAATTCATCGGCCGGTTGGACGATGTCATCGTCTTCCGACCGTTGAGCCGGTCCAACATGGAAACCATCGTCGAGTTCGAATTGCACAAGGTGACCAAGCGGCTGACCGAGCATGGCGTCCGCATCGAGATTACCACGGAAGCCAAGGATTTCCTGATCGACAAGGGCACCAACAGCGACTTCGGCGCTCGGCCGTTGCGGCGTGCCATCGAGCAGTTCGTCGAGGACCCCCTCAGCGAGGAGATTCTCCGCGGCAGCTTCAAGGGCAAAGACCTCGTGCGCATCACGGTCAAGACCGAAGACGGCGGCGACAAGCATCTGTATTTCGAGGCCCTCAACGCCGCCGAGGAAAAAGGCGAAAAGCCCCTGGCCGAAGCCTCGTCCGATGCGACGTGATGCCGCGGCAAAATTTGGTTCTCAACGCAGCCCCGGACGTACATCCGGGGCTGCCTTCTTTCTTCGACAACGATTACAATCCCGGCATGCTCAAAGCGCGCTTCGGCAAAACCGGCTTGCACGTCACGCCGCTGGGTTTCGGCGCGGCCGAGATCGGATTCCTCAAGCCCGAGCGCGAGCGGGCGACGCGCGTTCTCAATCTCCTGCTGGACGAGGGCGTCAATGTGATCGATACCGCAGCCGGCTACGACACCTCCGAGGAAATCATCGGTCAGGCCATCGCGCACCGCCGGTCGCAGTTCGTGCTGGTCAGTAAATGCGGGCAACGGGCGGGCCTCGGGGCGGAGGCCTGGTCGCCTGAGCTTATCCAACAGAGCGTCGATCGCTCCCTGAGCCGGCTGAAAACGGAAAGCATCGACGTCATGTTGCTGCACACCTGTGATGAAGCCACGTTGCGCAAGGGCGAAGCACTGGGCGCACTGGTCAAGGCGAGGCAGGCGGGGAAAATCCGCTTCGCCGGTTTCAGCGGCGATAACCAGGCGGCCGCGTACGCGGCCACTCTGCCCGAGATTGCAGTGATCGAGACTTCCATCAGCATTGCCGACCAGGCGAATATCGATCTGGTCCTGCCGATTGCCCGCAAGCATGATGTCGGCGTGCTGGCAAAACGTCCCCTCGCCAACGCCGCCTGGAAGTCTGCGCACGATCGACCGGGCCATTATGCCGCCTATGTCCAGCCCTATGTGGATCGCCTGGCGAAGATGAATCTCGATCCGGCGAACCTCGGATTTGTCGGCGACGTTGACCTGGCGTGGCCCGAAATGGCGCTGCGTTTCACTCTGAGCCAGACCGGCGTGCAGACCGCGATCATCGGCACGACCAGCCCGCGGAACGCGCAGCGGAACATCGAATTCGCCAAGAAGGGGCCGTTGCCCAAGGAGATCGTCGAGAAAATCCGCGTTGCATTCAGGGCCGGGCAGGCCGCGGATAATTGGCCGGGGTTGGCATGAATCAGGCGATTGGCGATCTCAAGCGGGACGCGGAATCGGCCGCCCTGCCGGCCGCGGGTCCGTGGTCCACTCGGCTCACCCCCCGCCGCGTGTTTTTGCCGTTGGCGTGGATTTTCGGGACCTTGTTCGCCGTCATCACCCCGCCGTTTCAGGTGCCCGATGAATTCATGCAGTTCTATCGCGCGTATCAGGTTTCCGAAGGGCGGCTGACGGCCTACCGGCACGGCGAGGAAATCGGCGGATACCTGCCCACCAGCCTGAAGGAATTCAGCGATCGCGTCTGGGGAAATCAGCCATTCGATCCCGACACCAAGGCGAACGTTCACGACATCTGGGCCGCGCACGCCATCCCGCTGCGGCCGGGCGATCGCGTGTTTTTCGTCTTCGGCAACGTTTCCTGGCATTCTCCGATGAACTATTTCCCCCAGGCGGCCGCAATCGCCCTGGCGCGGCAGTTCGGCGTCGGGCCGATGTGGATCTTTTACGCCGGTCGATTGGGAAATCTGCTGAGTTGGAGCGTGCTGGTTTATTTCGCGGTCCGGCTGGTTCCCATCCTGGATTGGACGGTAGCACTTTTGGCGCTGACGCCCATGTGTTTGGCGCAGGCGGCTTCGCTCTCCGCCGACGCCACGGTGAACGGCGTATGTTTTCTGTTCGTCGCCGCCGCGATGCGATGCGCCATGGCCGGGGGACTGATCCCCCGATTCCACTTGATCGGGCTGACGGTCCTGGGCGCGGCCGTGGCCTTGGCGAAAACCGCTTATCTCCCGCTGTCGATCCTCTTCCTCTTGATTCCTTCCACCCGCTTTGCCAGCCGCCGCCGTTATTGGCTGACGTTTGCCCTGTTCACGCTGATCTGCGTGGCGACGATGGCGGCTTGGTCGTCTTGCACGTTCGGTTTTAGCAGTTACAGCATGCCCGATGTCTCCCCGCAACGGCAGGCAATCTACATGCTGCATCATCCGCTGCGCATTCTTCACATGGAACTGGGAATGCTCCTGGCCGTCCCCTTTATCTCTTCCCTCATCGGCCAACTCGGTTGGCACGAAATCAAATTATCGCTCCCATGCGTGATCGCCTATTGGATAGTTCTGTTGTGGACGACGCTCATGGGCGGCTGGCCCAATTTGCGAATCACCGTGCGCCAGCGGGCGATTCTCGCGGTCGCGGTCTGCGGGTGCTGGCTGGCCGTATTCTCGCTGGTGTATCTCACGTTTGCCAAGGTGGGCGAACACAGCATCACGGGCCTCCAAGGGAGATACATGATCCCGGCGACGCTGCCGTTTTTCCTGATGCTCTATCCCGGCCCCCGGCCGCGCCGCGTTCACCCGGGCGCCGTTTTGACGGCTTTCTCGGCGGCCTTTTCCGTGTATGCCCTGGTCGTCCTTGTGCGGCGATTCTATCTCTGGTAGTGAGCGACGACGATGCGCGATACTATCGCCTCCTCCGCCGATCCGTCCGCTCGGCATCATCGGCAAGTCCGCATGGCGCATTGGGACGCCCTGGCGCTGGCCCGCGATCCGCGCAAGGGGCTGGGCGGCTGCTATCGCCGCCGGCTGGCGGAGGTCTACCGATATCTCGTCACCCCGGGGCTGAAGGTGCTGGAGCTCGGCTGCGCCCAGGGCGATCTGCTGGCGGCGCTTCGGCCGTCGCTCGGCGTGGGGGTCGATTTCTCCGCGGAAATGCTCCGGCGCGCGAGAGGGAGATATCCCCAGCTTCATTTCATTCAGGCCGATGCGCACGATTCCGTCCTCGACCAGACCTTCGACGTGATCATCCTTTCCGACCTGATTAACGATCTGTGGAGCGTGCAGACGGTCTTCGACCAGGTTCGCCGTCTAAGCCATCCCCGCACCCGCGTGCTGTTGAATTTCTACAGCCGGATGTGGGAACTTCCGCTGCGCGTCGCCGAGCGGATGGAACTGGCGAAACCGACGCTCCAGCAGAACTGGCTGGACGTGAACGACGTGGCGAATCTGCTGTATATCTCCGGGTTCGAGACGATGCGATCGTGGAACGAGGTGCTCTGGCCGATGCCGACGCCGCTGGTCGAGCCGTTCTTCAACCGATTCGTGGTGAAGATTTTTCCGTTTCGGTTGCTGGGGCTGACGAATTTCGTGGTGGCGCGGCCGATGCCGGCCGAACCGGGCGATTCACCGCCGCCGCGAATTTCCGTGGTGGTTCCCGCCCGCAACGAGGCGGGCAACATGGAGCAGATGATCGACCGCGTGCCCGAAATGGGCGGCGGAACCGAAATCATCTTCGTCGAGGGCCATTCCACCGACGACACCTGGGCTTCAATCGAGCGCGCCATCGCCCGCCATCCCAATCGCGCCTGCAAGCTGCTCAAACAATCCGGCAAGGGCAAGGGCGACGCCGTCCGATGCGGATTTGCCGCCGCCACTGGCGACATCCTCACCATCCTCGACGCCGACCTCACCGTTCCACCTGAAGACCTCCCCGCGTTCTTCGAGATACTGCGCACGGGAAAGGCCGATTTCGCCAACGGCGTCCGCCTCGTCTACCCCCTTGAAGATAGAGCCATGCAAATGGCCAATCTCATCGGAAACAAATTCTTCGGGCTGGCCTTCTCCTGGCTGCTCGGCCAGCGCATCAAGGACACGCTCTGCGGCACCAAGACGATCTGGAAAAGGGATTACCAGCTTTTGGCCGCGAACCGCGCCTATTTCGGCGATTTCGATCCGTTCGGCGATTTCGACCTCCTCTTCGGCGCCGCCAGGCTCAGCCTCAAGATCGTCGACGTCCCGGTCCGATATCGCCAACGCACCTACGGCCAGACCAACATCCAGCGCTGGCGGCACGGCCTGATCCTCTTGCGGATGGTCGCCTTCGCCGCGCGGCGAATGAAGTTCATTTGACGAAGCTCCGATATGACTGAACCCACCAAACCTGTGTCCCTGAAACTGCTCCGCCGCGACGAATACGTCGGCGTGAACGAGCTCGATCCCATCCGCTTTTACCATTGGCCGATCTTTGGCGCGATGTACCGGCGGCGCGTGGAGCTATGCCTGGGCGAATGCAGCGGCGGCGAACGAATCCTGGAAATCGGATTCGGGACCGGGCTGACGTTCATGAATCTCCACGAGACGTACCGCGAGATTCACGGCCTGGACCTCACCGCCGACGTCTGTGCCGTGCAAGCCGCCTTCGCCGCGCGACACGTCCAGACCGAGCTTCGCCGCGGCAACGTGCTGGAGATGCCCTACGAAGGCAATTTCTTCGACACGGTCCTGCTCATCAGCATTCTGGAACATTTGAAGCCCCAGGAGCAATTCAAAGCCTTCGCGGAAATCGAGCGGGTCCTGAAGCCCGGCGGGCAAGTGATTTACGGGGTACCCATCGAGCGGCCGCTGATGGTCTTCATGTTTCGCATGCTCGGCTGCGACATCCGCAAGGAGCATTTCTCAACCGAGTTGGACGTCTCCTTCGCCGCCCAGGAAAGGTTGCAAAAGGTGCGTGTGCTTCAGATGCGGAGCCGGCCGCCAATTTTCGGGCCGGTGTACGAGGTCGGCCACTTTCTCAAGCACCAATCCAAGTAGGTGCCATATCTCTCCCTCTCGGATTCTTCTTGCGGACCCGATGGTGCGGTCGTATGGTAAGACGCGGGTTAACCGTGAGCTTATCAACCCTTCAGACCGGGGTGATTTTGCGCCGGGCGGGCCACTACGCGTTGGCGGTGGCATTCGTCCTGACGGCGGCGGGAATCGCGTATGTGATTAATCCGCAGATCGGCGAAAGCACGGCCTCGCTGTTCTTCGCCGCGGTGGTCCTCAGCTCGTGGACGGGAGGACTGGGACCGGGGCTCGTGGCGACGGCGCTAGCCGCGTTTCTGGCGGGAGACTTTTACCGCCTGAATCCGGTGGGATCGCCCGGATTTGGGTGGGATGACTGGCTCCGGGCCGCCGTTTTCGTGGTCGTCGCGGTGCTGATCAGTTCCCTGACCTCGCTGCGTCGCCGCGCCGAGTCGGCGCTGCAAAAGTCATACGACGAACTTGAATTGAGAATCCACGAGCGAACGGGCGAGTTAAGCCGGTCCAACGCCCTCCTGCGCGAAAGCGAAGAGCGATTTCGCCTGCTGGTCGAAGGCGTGGCCGATTATGCCATCGTCATGCTCGATTCGTCGGGAAGAGTCGTGAGCTGGAATCCCGGCGCCGCCCGCATCTTCGGTTTTTCCCATGGTGAGGCGGTGGGCCAGAACGCATCGGCGTTCTATCCGGCCGAAGAGACGGCGCGGGGCAAGCCGGCGGCGGACCTGCTCGACGCCGCGGGGGTGGGCCGCCACGAGGACGAGGGGTGGCGCGTACGACACGACTCCAGCCGATTCTGGGCCAACGTCATCACCACCGCGTTGCGCGATGAAGCGGGGCAACTCCGCGGCTTCGCCCAAATCACCCGCGACGTCAGCGAATTGAGGGCGCTGGAAAAGAAGGTGCTGGAAATCAGCGAGCGGGAACAAATGCGCATCGGGCACGATCTGCACGACGGCGTCGGCCAGGAACTGACGGGGGTGGCATTGCTCACGCAGAACCTGCGTCAGAGGCTGGCACAGCAGGGATTGCCTGAAGAGGCCCAGGCCGCCCGCATCGCCTCGCTCATTAACCGCACCCTGGACCAGACCCGCAAGCTTGCCCGAGGATTTTCGCCCGTGGAAGTCGGCCCGCTAGGGCTGGAGACGGCCCTGCGCGATCTGGCGTCGAAGGTGCAGACGACCATACAGCGGAGGTGCGGCGTGAGCTGCCGCGGGCCGCTCGAACTTGCCGACGACGCCGCCTCCCTGCATCTGTTCCGAATCGCCCAGGAAGCGGTCAACAACGCCGTGCGCCATTCAAAGGCCGGGCAAATTCGCATCGAACTGGATACAATCGGCCAGACCACCATGCTGGCCGTGCATGACGACGGGGTCGGCATGCCCGCGGCGGCGCCGCGGGGCAAGGGCATGGGAATCAGCGTCATGTTGTATCGAGCCCGGATGATCGGCGGGTCGCTGGAGATTCGAAGTTCCCCGTCGGGAACGTCCGTGATATGCAGGTGTCCGAACGTCGCCAGCCATGATTCACCCCCAAGCCGCCGACAGCAAGAAGCGGCCTCCATCCTCATCCCCGCCGCGGTCACGCGTGTTGCTGGTCGATGACCATCCAATCGTCCGCGAAGGCCTGGCCACGCGAATCGAAATGGAGAGGGACATGATCGTCATCGGCATGGCCGAAACGGCCGACCAGGCCCTCGATCTCATCCGGAAATCCGAGCCGGACATCGTCGTCACCGACCTGTCGCTGTCGGGCCGGCCGGGCCTGGAACTGATCAAGGACATCCGCGCCGCCTGGTCCGCCCTGCCGATCCTGGTTCTGTCCATCCACGATGAGGAGCTTTGGGCCGAACGAGTGCTTCGCGCCGGCGCCCAGGGCTACGTGATGAAATCCCACGCGACCGAGAAGGTGATGGAAGCCATCCGCCGCGTTTTGGCCGGCGGCCTCTGGCTCAGCGACGACATGAGTTCCGCGATCCTCGGCCGCCTCACCCATCATCGCCAACCCGTTACGCCGGGAATGCCGCTGGCAAACCTGAGCGACCGCGAGTTGGAGATTTTCCAGATGATCGGCCGCGGATTATCGATCAAGGAGATCGCCCAACAACTGTTTCTCAGTTCCAAGACCGTCGAGGTTCATCGCGAGCACGTCAAGGAGAAGCTCGGCCTGCGCAGCAGCGCCGAGCTGCTCCGCTACGCCGTAATCCACACCCTGGAAGAACCGAAGTAGCCTGCACTTGGCACACGCCCAGCGAGAAACCCGCTTTGGGCATGTTTTTGATAATGTTAACGCCCATAGGGAAAATCCCTATGTCAAAATACGTGAACCCGGCAATGACTAAAGGACTGAATCCGATTCTGCTGTGTCGTGCAGGGATTACCCTGGAGATTGATCCCGTCGCATCATGTCGCGTCCGGGCTCCAGGGGGGGCCGGATTCGCAGGATGCGACGGTTTTTTTGTCTTCATCTCAGTACGCTCTCACCAGCTTCGCCTGCGGGTATGCGTCTTCCAAGATTTGCGCGAAATTTTGCCCCGCCGCCGCCAGCGATTCGGCGCACCACTGACACATCCCCACTCCGTGACCAAAGCCGTGGCCATCGTAAAACGTGACCGAATCTGAATTCGGATCGCCGTTGATCTTGCAGAAGCTGCTGGGCAACGTGGCGCCCGGCTGTGCGTCGGTATTCACGGCGGATCGAAGCTGCTCCGCCGGCCAACTGTATTGCACGCCGGCGGTGTCCGTCACCAGCACCCGATTCGGCCGGCCGTAGCGGTTGAATCCTTGCACGTCGATTCGATAAACGCCGGCCATATTCAACTCCGAAATCCGCTGGCCGATTTCGTCGCTTCTTCGCTGCGCCCAGAGGTGGAATCGCCGGGTGAGTTCCGTCTTGGCGACCACGATCGGGCCCCAGTTGAAATACTTGGACGCGTTGCAGTTGGCGCCGTGGGACTGCTCGGCCAACGGCGGGATATACGGCTCACCGGGGAACGCATCCGCCGCCGCCTGAGTCACGCCGCCGCAGCAACTGCTGAAATAAGAGTGAAAGATCGTCCCGTATCCCGGCCCGTAGGTGAGCACGATCCCCTGCGTCGCGGCCACGGCCTGGAGGCTCTTGCCGGTTTCGCCGGTGATTCCGCCGTACTCCTGGCTCCGTTCGTCGCCAAACACGTCCCATGCCCGCTGCGTCCTCCAGGTACCCGCCTCGTACAGCGCGTAGGTCCGCGACGCCACCGCCTGCGCTTTGAGCGCCTCGATCGGCCAGGTTGGGTACATCTCCTTGGTCACCACGCCGGCGAGATAATCGTCCACGGCGAGGTCATTGATGACGTTGAATCGTCCGCCGCCAACCGGCAGCAGCCGGATGGCGCCTCGGTAATCGACGCCGTTGACGCGAATGGGACCCTGTGCGGATGGGCTCAACGTCAAGACGCCGGGGCGAATCGATTGCCGGCCGACGTGCCACCCATCGCTGGCCAACGAGGTTGGAATCGTCAGACCTTGGGAAAAGTGGAGGGAAACAGCCTGGGAATCCAGGGATATCCCGGGCTCGGGGGCCATCAGGTCGACGCAATCGGCGCCCTGAAGCAGCAGCACGCGTATCCGCGGGGAGGTGCGGGCGATCGGCGTGGTGGAGGCATCCTGCCTGCATCCCAGCGGAAGCAGCAGGGCCAGAACAACACCCAGAAACACAGTGGATCGCATCAAGGCCTCCTTGCCGTGATTGCGCGACGGACGTTGCCGCTATTCTTCCAGCTTCCGCAACGACAGGTTGAACGTGGCAAGCTGTTGCTTGATTTCGTTCAAGCTGGTCTGACCGAAATTCTTGCAGCCGAGCAGCTCGTCTTCCGTGCGGGCCGCCAACTCGCCCAGCGTGTTGATGTTCAGACGCTGGAGCGCTTTTCTGCTGCGGACGGAAAGTTCCATGTCGGCGACGTTCTTGCTGAGGATTTCCGGCGGCACGTTTCCGGCGGCGGGAGTGGTCCGGCGAACGGCCGACTTGGAATCGTCCGCCGCCTGGCCCAGTCGAAGGCCCTTCTGCGCCAGCAGCGCCTTGATCTCGCTCAGGCTCGTCTCGCCGAAGTTCTTGTAGCTGAGCAGTTCCTGCTCCGTCGTTTTCAACAGATCGCCCAGCGTCCGGATGTTCATTTTCTTCAGGCAATTCCTGCTGCGAACGGAAAGCTCGAAATCGGTAACCGGCACGTTGAGCACGGCGGTGCGGCGATCCCCGCGGCCGTCGAGGTCGTCGTCATAGTGCATGCTGCGCGCCGATTCCACGTCCTTCATGTACAGCCGCGCGCGAACGTTATTCGGGTCCGTCCGCAGCACCGCGTCCAGGCACCGATGCGCCTCGTCGTAATGGTTGTTGTCCTCGTAAAGAATCGCCAGGTTCATCAGGGCGTTCAAATGCACCGGGGGGCTGGTGCAGATTCGTTCGTAAAGCTCAATGGCCTTGGCGTCCTCGGCGCGGCGGTCGTACAGCACCGCCAGATGGAATGCCGCCTGTTCGTGGTCGGGATTCTCGTTCAATGACCGTTCATAAAACTCGATGCTCTTTTCGTGCAACCCTTGCTGCTCCGACTCCAGGCCACGCCGATAGTATTCCTCGGCCGCACGCTCGTTGATTGACGACACTGTCGCTTCGCTCATCTTATTGAATCCAGTCCTTGATAAAACCGTGTAACACCGCCGGCGAAAACTGGGCCGGGTGGGGTTGCCGTAATATTAGTTGCCCGGCGGTGGGCGCGTCAACCGCAGCGGGGCTCTTCAAGAGTTCAAGGGTTCAAGGGTTCAAGGGTTCAACGCAGAAAACGTTCATCTTGAACTCTTGAACTCTTGAACCCTTGAACCCTTCAACGCCGTCGCCAAATGCGAAGGCTATCAGACTTCCCCTACGTTGACTCCTCTTGCCGTCACTTCTATCATCCCCCTACGAACGATTGAGGAGATTGACATGGCAGGTGACAACGTGGTTCAGATTACCGACGCGAATTTTGAGCAGGAAGTGGTTCAATCGAAAACGCCGGTCTTGGTGGACTTTTGGGCCGAATGGTGCCAGCCGTGCAAACGGCTCGCGCCGACCATCGAAAAGCTGGCGACGGATTATGCGGGAAAAGTGAAAGTGGGGAAGCTGGACACCGACGCCAATCACGCGACGGCAAGCAAATTCGGGATCAGCGCGATCCCCACGGTGCTCGTGTTCAAGGGCGGGCAGGTCGCGCAGAAATTCGTCGGCCTGCGCGGCGAAAAAGATTTTCGCGAAGCGCTGGACGCGGCGCTGTGAATCGTCGCTCCGCCACGAATCAGATCGGATGAGAGGCAGCGGGGGCTGCCGCGGCGACGATCTCCTCCTGACAATGAATCAAATGGCATTCGTATGCATCGACGAGCGCTTGCCAGCTCGCGTCGATGACATTGCCGCTGACGCCGATGGTGCCGATGGTTTCGCTGGAGCCGTCGGAGCGCTGCCGGCGGCATTCGACAATGACGCGCACCTGGGCGGCGGTTTCGTCGTTGGAGTTGATGACGCGAACCTTGTAATCGATCAGATGGACTGATTCGATCTGCGGATAGTGGCCGCGGAGGCTCGTGCGCAAGGCGTTGTCCAGCGCGTTGACGGGTCCGTCGCCCTCGGCGACGTGATGTTCCGCGTGGCCGTCCACCCGGAGTTTGACGGTGGCCTCGGAAACCGGCTCTTCGGCGTCGTGCTTGAAAATCGTGACGCGATAGTGATCCAGGTCGAAGAATCGGGTGTATCGGCCGATCTCCTTGCGGACCAGCAACTCGAAGCTGGCCTCGGCGGCCTCGAAGTGATATCCGGCGTTCTCCAGGTCCTGGACTTTTCCCAGGAGCCGGCGAAGGACCGCCTTGTCTTTCTCGATGTCGAACTTGTGCCCGATCTTGGCGGAAATATTGCTGGCGCCGGAAAGCTCGCTGACCAGGATTTTGCGGGTATTGCCGACGGCGTCGGGAGAAACGTGCTCGTAGGTGGCGGCGTGCTTCTGGACCGCGTGGACGTGCATGCCGCCCTTGTGGGCGAACGCGCTGGCGCCGACGTACGGCTGGCCCCAGATCGGGTTGAGGTTGGCGATCTCGTAAACGAATCGGCTCACCTCGGTCAGGCGCTTCAGCGAGCCGGGACGCAGACAATCGAATTTATATTTGACCTGTAGGTTGGCGATGAGCGGGATCAGGTCCATGTTTCCGCAACGCTCGCCGACGCCGTTGATGGTTCCCTGAACGTGATCCGCGCCGGCGGCGATGGCGGCGTGGGCATTGGCGACCGCCAGGGCCGCGTCGTTGTGCGTGTGGATGCCCAGCCGGACCGAGGTTTGTCGCCTGGCCTCGGCGACGGCGGCGGCGACCGATTCCGGCAGACTTCCGCCGTTGGTATCGCACAGAACCAGCACGGCCGCCCCCGCCTCCTGCGCCGCATGAAGCGTCTGTAGCGCGTAATCCCGGTTCTGCACGAACGCATCGAAGAAATGCTCCGCATCGTAAATCACTTCCCGGCCCGCGGAGCGAAGAAAACGGATCGAGTCGGCGATCATCGCCAGGTTCTCTTCCAACGTCACGGACAGGACGTTCTGAACCTGAAACTGGCTGGATTTGCCGACAAGGGTGACCGCGGGGGTTTGCGCGTCCAGGAGGGCGTGCATGCCGGGGTCTTCATCGGCTTTCATGCTGCGGCGGCGGGTCATGCCGAAGGCGGAGATTTTGGCGATCTTCAGGTTGAGGCCGGTGACCTCGCGGAAGAACGCGGCATCCTTGGGATTGGAGAGCGGAAAGCCGCCCTCGATGTAATCGACGCCGAGGAAGTCGAGCTTCTGGGCGATCTGGAGCTTGTCCTGAAGGGAGAGATTGAAGCCTTCGCCCTGGGTTCCGTCGCGGAGCGTCGTGTCGTAGATTTCGATGCGTCGGGGTTGCATGGTCATGGCCTGAAAAGAACTCTCGGCGTCAAACAAAAAAGCCCTGCCATCGGGCAGGGCTTGTGGTTTATTCACGTTGAACCGTCGGCCCTACCCGGATTGTCGCGGGCTAATGATACGGGCAGCAATGGCGCAGGAAAACAACATTTGCGGGGATTGTACCGGAAAACATGCGGCAGTCAATCAACGCACGGGCTACGCCTCCATGTGCCGGCCGTCGTCGGCGGGCCACCACCAGCCGAGGTTCGGGTCGTGGCCGACGGCGATCTTGACGCCCAGCCAGGCGGCGCAAACGGCGGCGGCGTGATGCGCCTGCTCGGGCGAATCGAACACCTCTTCGATGCTCCTTTGGTTTTTGGGATTGCCCCAGGCCTTGAGAAAACTTCCCACATTGTACAGATGCAGCATCTGCTGTAGGGGCAGCGCGATTTCAGAACGCATGATGTCCATCAGCGGCACATCGAGGATGGGATTGCGAACTGGCATTGGGCCTCCTTACCCGTATTTAATTCCCCCGGCTTCCAATGCCGAAGGAGTGGCGGTTGGCATTACCGCAGAACCTGGAAAGTTAACTTCACCATCGGCAATGTCAATGCGCCCCGAGCAAGGGAACCGGCAAATTTTAGGCCGGACGCTTTGATTGACGGAAGATTGCGGCGTTGTAGAGGAATATGGCGGCGATCATCAAAACCAGATACGCCAGGCCGGGATACATGCCGTGCGACAGGCTCTGCAATGTCGGATCGGAATCCGGGTTGAACCGGCACATGATCTCGACCAACATCGCGCAGCAGGAAAGGCAAATGAGTCCGCCCAGCAGAGTCATGCCCAGGCCGAGGGGAATCAGCAAGGGAAAAAAGGCGGAGGCCCAGAGGAGATAGCGATTGTTCAAATACGGCATGAGGGCGAAGAACAACACCCAGGGCGCATACATTGCCAGGAGAAATCGCCAGTCGCGGCGGCGCCATTGGACGGCGGCGGCAATGCCGCAGACAACCAGGCAAATCGCGTAGAGCGAGACCAGGACGGTTCGCAAGTCTGTTTGCTGGTCTCGGCCAAAGGGCAGGGGAAGATCGACCGGGCTGTCGCCTTCCCAGCCCCACTGCTCGTGAAGGAGTGCGGCGAGGTTGCTGGTGCCGACCGTGTTGAGCTCCGTGTGCTTGACCGGCCCATATTCAAACGGCAGAACGAACCAGGATAGATCGCCGGTGAGGATTCGGGGCGTGAGCCAGACGGGCACGACGAAAGCGGCGGCGGCGAGAAGTTGAAACGTCGGCCGCCGCCAGCCCTTGCGGAAGATCAGCAGAGCGGCCGAAACCATCGCCCCGGCGCAGGCCAGGACCACGTCGCCCGTGTGGGTGAGCATCCACGGAATGGCGATCAGGGTGATTGCAACGGCAAACCCCGCCGCCAGCCGCCCCAGCGGCAACCAGCGCATTGAAAACAGCGGCCAGAGAAAGAACACCGGTGCGACGAAAAGAATCTGGCCCTTGAGCATCGCCCCCACCGCCAGAATCGCCCCCGCGCCGAACCACGAGCCGCGCATCGAAAAATAAAGCGCAAAGATAAAGCTGGGCAAAATCCAGGCGTCCCACTGCGGCCAGCAATCGTTCAAAATCAACGCGGGATTGAACCAGACCAGTAACGCGGCGACGGCCAGCGGCAAGTATTCGCGCAGCATGTTCACAAATCCCGGAGGACGAGCGGCACTCGGCATCACGATCCGCCGCATTAGCCGAAGAACCAGAACGACCCCCACGGCGGCCGCGGCTTCGCAGCCGGCGTTGAGCAGAAGCAACGGCCTGTGGAATTCGTAACTGGTGTTTGGGTCCCACTGATCGTTGGCCTCGAAATGGCGGTTCACCCACTGCGCCCAGATCGTCACGATCGTGAGCCGTAGCGGGCTGTAATCCAATCCCATGGTCTGCGGGGGTGCATCTCCGTAATCGGAGCGAATCTGACGATATATTCCCAGCAGGCCGTTCCGGCCGGCATCCGTTCCCCATATATACGCATGCGTCGCGTCGCCTTGGAAATGCATGTTTTGGGTATGGGCCCAGGCCCAATGGCGCAGCTGCACGCCGACACGGAAAACACAGGCCGACAGAATTAGAAGAACGATCCAGACCGTCGCCAGCAAGGCCAAGCGCCGAAGGCGTTCGAATCGCGGGTCGGCCGATTGTTCATTGGTCACTGGAACTGTCGTCATCGAATCCCCGCAAGGGCGAACATTCACATGATCGATCTCCCACCCCGGCAAGAGTTTCGCCCACGGACCGTTCGGAGGCAAGGCCGTCCACTATTCTGATGCGGGTGCTGATCGTGCCGGGGTCATTCAGCCACGACGGCGGGCTGGGATGCCAGCAGCCAAACGCATGGGAGCAGCAGCATCGTTGCCGAGATCGTTATCACGCCTAGCCACAGCATCTCGCGGTTGAATGTGCGCGCGAAGCCAAGGTTGTGCGAAGCGGTGCTGGCAAGGATTGCCAGGACGATGCTGATCCAGCAGAACCAAGCGCGGCGGCGGACGGCCGCGCGGGTGACGCAAAACGCGGGCAGGAGCAGGATGCAAAACAGCGAGGGGCTGGAAACGGGCGAAAACAGCAGAATCAGCAGCATCACGATGCTGATTTCCAGCGATGCCCTGCTGGGGGCTTGATCGCCCCACGATCGCAATGATCCGGGCATCATTACCGCGGCGGCGATCAGGCAGATCACCGCGTCGACGGCGTAGAGCAGGTGCCTGAGTGAAGCGACCGACATGGCATCGGGCCGTGGCGTCAGGCGGATTCCATCGGGAACGGCCGAGAACGTGGTAAGAAACCAGCGATTGAAACCGCCGGCCAACGATTGGTTGTTGAGAATGTCCGTGTACCAGAAGCCGGGCTTATAGTCGGCCTGGCCCAGAGCCTGGACGTATTGGCGATTCCATCGTTGCACCCAAAGACCGCCTTCGGCCGGTCGGTGAATCAAATCCGGCAGTAGGTTTAGCGTCACCGCCAGGAGGACCATCACGATCGCAGGCCCCCACTGCCGCCGCCAGAGCAGATAACCCGCGAACAGCACCGGGGGCCCTTTGAAGGCCGCGGCAAATCCCCACCAAACGGCCGTTCGCATCCAGCGCCCGTTGACGGCCGCCAGACCACCGTACATCAGCATCAGCGCGATGATCAAATCCAGGGACAAGTGCCCCAACGCATTGAAGGCAAACCGCATCGCGCATAAACACGCCAGCACCGCGATGACATGCTCCGCGGCTGGTGCGTCCAATCGATCAACCTGATTGCCGCCGCTCAGGGACCATGCGGCCTTGACCAGCAGCACCAACGCGATTGCGCTGGCGACGTACCAGATCACCTGCGCCGGTTTATCGGGAACCCACGCCAAGGGCAGAAACAGGATGGCGCTGAAAGGCGGATATACGAAATTGGGTATGGGCGGATAAATGTCTTGCCCGGCCGCCAGCCGCCGCGAAGTGTCCAAGTAAACATCGGTCCACTCGTCATGCCGCCACATATGCGGAAAGACCATTAAAATAAGAATCGCGCCGAGAATCAGGGTGTAGGGACGAGTAAAAATCGGCCTGAGCGGCATGGGCGGGCAGGCTACAACCCGCGGCCGCCATAGACAATAGACCGAGCGTGATTTGCCGGGGCCAGTGCCACGCTTGACACCCCGCGCTCATCGTCCTACTTTGCAGTTCTGGGCGTGTTGGCTTCAAACCGCTGAAAGGCTGAACCTCCGTGATACCGTTGCAAGAGCAGAATACGTGCGTCATCGGGCTGCAATGGGGCGATGAAGGGAAGGGGAAAATCGTCGATTTCCTGGCCGAACGGGCGGATGCCGTCGTGCGGTATTGCGGCGGGGCCAATGCGGGGCATACGGTCCGGATCGGTTCGGAGAAATATTCGACGCACCTGCTTCCCGTGGGCGTGCTGAGGGCGGGGAAGATGAACGTCATAGGCAACGGCGTGGTGCTCGATCCGGCGGCGCTGTTCCGCGAGATCGACGAGCTGGCGGCGCGCGGGATCGCCGTGACGCCGGCAAATTTGCGGATCAGTTACAAGGCGCATTTGGTGATGCCGTATCACGTGCTGGAGGATGGGGCCAGGGAGCAGAGTTCGGAGGGCACGGCGATCGGCACGACGCGGCGTGGAATCGGGCCGGCCTACGCCGACAAAATGCTTCGGGCGACGGCGTTGCGAGTGGCGGATTTGTTGGATGAAGAAAAGCTCCGCCAGCGGATCGCGCGGGTGGTGACGGAGCGAAACAAAGTTCTGCGCGCCCTGTACGATCTAGGTCCGATGGACTGGAAGCAGGTGTTCGAGCAATACCGGGATTTTGGGCGGCGGATGGGTCCGTTTGTCGAGGATACGACGTTTCTGCTGCTGCAATACGCGCGGGAGGGAAAGCGGGTGGTTTTCGAGGGGGCGCACGCCGCGCTGCTGGACGTGGATCACGGGACATATCCTTACGTGACCAGCAGCAATTGTTCGGGGCTGGGAGTTTATACGGGCGCGGGGGTTCCGCCGCAGATGGTTCAGAATTTTCAGGGGGTGGTGAAGGCCTACAGCACGCGCGTGGGGGGCGGGCCGTTTCCGACGGAGCAGGACAACAACACCGGCAACTACATCCGCGAGCGGGGCAACGAATACGGGACGACCACCCGGCGGCCAAGGCGCTGCGGATGGTTCGACGCGGTGGCGGCGCGATATTCGGCCGATCTGTGCGGCGTTTCCGCCGTGGCGGTCACGCTCCTGGACGTGTTGTCTGGTTTGGATCATGTCCAGATTTGCACCGCCTACAAATATCACGGCTCGCATTTGCCGTATTTTCGCGCCGACATGGACATCCTGGCCGAAGTGGAGCTGATTTACGAGACGTTGCCGGGCTGGCGCGGCAACATATCGGGGTGTCGCAAATTCGGCGAGCTTCCGCCGGAGGCGCAGCAATACATCAAGCGAATCGAGCAGCTCATCGGCGCTGCAATCAACATGATAAGCGTCGGCCCCGAACGGTCCGCGATGCTGATGCGGTGACCGGAAACCGGCCGATCTTTTGCGCGGCCCGCATATTAATTTTTCTCTTTTCACCCAATTTAAGTGATTTTGTATTTCTCAAAATGACGGAGTCGGGCGATACTATCGCTATTGCCGAAAAGGGACCGGAGCCGATGGATGTAGGGTTGGGGCAAGGGTCCCGCAAGTGGGCGATGTCCGCACGGATGCGACAATGTCTTTACAACCGGACCTGCGTAAACGACTTGAAAAGGTCCTCAGCACGCTGGATGACCAGGGCACGCTGGGACCGAGACTCACGGGGGATGCCGCGCGGCTGTGGAAACGCATCGGCAAATTCATCTCCATGAATCTGATCGGACCGCCGGTGGAGGAGGACTCGCTGGAACTGGCGTGTTATGCGTTACAGCTTCCGCCGCGGCAGGGAAGGGGCGTGATCGCGGGCCGGCTGGGACGAACCAATCTCCGCGACCGCTGCGAGCAGGCCGCGGAATTGCTCGTGAGCGTGATGGGCTCGGACATCGAAGAATCGCTGCTGGATCGAACCACCCGCCTGCTGCACGAGGTTCCCCATCGTTCGCCGATGATCGACGAGGCAAAGCTCCTGGCCGATGCGCTGAACCTGGAAGATTTCGGCGTGATCGGGCTGATTCTGCAAACCGTGCAACTGGCGCTCCAGGGCGAGGGCGTGGGCGACCTGTCGGCGGCGGCGGAAAAACGCGAGGAATACGGATATTGGGAGGCCCGCATCAAGGATGGATTCCATTTCGAGCCGATCCGAGCCATCGCCAACAAACGATTGGCCAGCTCCCGCAAGGTCGCCAAGATGCTCGCCGATGAGCTCGGGGAAGACCGTTCTTGATCCGAAGCCGCGCGGTTAGCGGAGCGAAGCTTGGAGAACGTCGACCGACAACTGCTGTGCGCCGCCTGGGTGGCGCCGATGATCCAGCCGCCGATCGCCGATGGCGCGATTCTCGTCGATCGCGGGCGGATTCGGGAGTTGGGGACACGCAAACAAATTCTGGCGCGGAATTCCGATGCCGCGATTTGCGATCTTGGACCGGCGGTCATTCTGCCGGGACTGGTGAACGCACATACGCATTTGGAATTGAGCGATTGCCAGCCCGGCCCGCGGCCGGCGGATGGAGCGGAAGGCGAAGCCTCCGCATTCGCGGCCTGGCTGGTGGGGATGCTGCGGCGGACACGGATTTCAGCGGAGGAAATGGAGCGAGCCGTAACCGGCGCCGTGGCCATCGGCGTCGAACAGTGCCTTCGCTTCGGAGTGACAACGGTGGGCGACATCAGCCGGCAATGCCGGCTCACTCGCCGGCTTCTGCGTCCATCTCCGCTGCGCGTCGTCAGCTTCGGCGAAGTGCAGGCCATGGCACAGCGGCGCGGGCTGTTGGAGGAACGGCTGGCCATCGCGGCCGACGAAACGATGGCCGGCGCCCGGTTGGCGATCGGCATCACGCCGCATGCCCCCTATTCTGTCGAACCGGATGGATATCGCCGCTGTCTCCAGACGGCCAGGGACCGCCGCCTGCCCCTGGCCACCCATCTGGCCGAAACCAAGGACGAGGCGATGTTCCTCGCCTGGCATGCCGGCCCGCTGCGGGAATTGTGGGACCAGTGGCTGACGTGGGACGACTCGGTCCCGAAATTCATCGGCGGCCCCATCCGCCTGGCGCGCGAGCTGGGATTGCTTGATCACCCGACGCTGCTGGCGCACGTGAATTATTGCGACGACGATGAACTGAACCTTCTGGCCGCCGGCAAGGCCAGCGTGGTCTATTGCCCGCGCACGCACGAGTTTTTCGGACATGCACCGCATCGCTGGCGCCAGATGCGACGGCGCGGAATCAACGTTGCCGTGGGGACCGACAGTTGCGCCAGTTCACCGGATTTGAATCTGGTGGAGGAGCTTCGGCTGCTGCATCGGCTGACGCCGGACGAGCCGGTTGAGAATTTGTGGGAACTGGCCACCACGCGAGCCGCCCGTGCTCTTGGGCTGCCGGATGCCGGCGCGATTCGCGTGGGAGATTTCGCCGATCTGGTGACGTTCACCTGCTCAACGGAAGATCCGCTGCGGGAAATTCTCGAGCGGCCGGTTGTCCCGAATTCCGTTTGGATTGAGGGGAATCGAGTTTAGCCGCATCGGAGCCGGCTCACGAATGCCGAAGTTTGATCGACAGCATATTCAACCCCGCCAGAATCAGGAAGATCGCGGCCAACACGAAAAGCGCGATCGGCGTCCAGCCGGGGAACAGGTCGGCGAGCGCATTGTCCTGGCCGCCGCAGAGCAGCAGTACGCCCCCGCCGGCCAGAACGACTCCGAAGGTCAGGAGAATCGGAATCAAAGTTTTTCGAATGAACAGGGGATCGTCGCGTTGGCGAGGTTTGTTCCCGGGCGAGGTCGCCGCGCCGCCGCCAAACCCGGAGGAAATCAGCGACACCTCGCCGCCGGAAAACATCTGTGCGATCTCATCCGCCGCGTCGCCGGAGGACGCGGATTCGGCGGCTGGTCCGATATCGTTCGCGGCCGCCGGCGGCGCCGTGGGACGCAAGCGCGGCGCCGGCGCCGCGGACGGCTTGGGCTTCAGCGCCGTCACGTCCGGCGCGTGCGGGCGAAATAATTTGCGGTCCGCAACCGGCACGAACCGCCCTTCCGACGGCGCAGCGCCCGGCAAGGCCGGGCGTCGAGATTCTGGAGAAGCTGGGCGCGATTCGGAAATTGGGGAGCCGGCGTCGCTGGCCGGGTTCTCGGACGTTGCGTCATCGGATTCGGCTGGGTTCGGTTGCGTCATTTCCAACCGCCGCGTTCTTCCCGCTGATGTATTTCTTCAACACGCTGTCGCCAAACTCGACGACGTTAGCACCCGCGTCACACGGGGGATTATAGTACCGGGGATGTCCGGGCCAAGGGATCAATCCGACGGAGCGGGAAGAGCATCCGTCCGAAATCCCGCGGTGGCCGGGATGTTTTACCCCGCCGGCGCCGCGGAATGCCGGCAGGCGACGTCGCAGCTTTTCGACGCCGCCTCCCCATCGATGGCAAAAGACGTCTCCCAACTCGGCCCCGTGGCCGGGCTGGGCGCGATCGTGCCGCACGCGGGTTGGATTTGCAGCGGGGCCATCGCCGCCGAAGCGATTGGCGCGCTGGCCCGGCAGCGGCCGCGCGTGGACGTGGTGGTGGTTTTCGGCGCGATTCATACACCCATCCGGATCGACCGCGCCGTTTTCGATTCGCACGAGCGGTGGGCCGTGCCCGGCGGTGAATCGGCCGTCACCGTGCCGTTGCGGCGGGAATTGTCCGGTGGATCAGGGCTTTTCGTGACCGACGACCGCTTCCACTGGCGCGAACACGCCGTGGAAGTGGAGTTGCCCCTGATCCAGGCGGCCTGGCCGGACGCGGAGATTTTGCCGGTGGAGGTTCCGCCCGACCCATCGGCGGTCGAGGTGGGAAAATCCGTCGCCGCCGCCGTCGCCGCCGCCGGGTTGTCCGCGGTTTATCTGGCCAGCAGCGACCTAACCCATTACGGGCCGAACTATCGGTTCACTCCAGCGGGGATCGGTGAGGCGGCGTTGGCGTGGGCGATGGAGAACGATCGACGGTTGTTGCGGGTTATAACGGATATGACGCCGGAAAAAATCGTTCCCGAGGTGAGATCGCGCTACAATGCCTGCGGCGCCGGCGCGATTGCCGCTATGATGTCCGCCTGTCAGGACCGGGGAGCGAAAAGGGCGGTCGTGCTTCGGCACGCCAACAGTTATCACACTCTCTCCGCCGTGTCTCCCCAGTCCCCGGACAACGCCGTTGGTTACGCCGCCGTGTGGGTCGGATAACCCGCGGGTTAGACAAGTCGCCGTCCGTGCGTCCCAGACGAGCGGAACGCTTCGTAGACGAGCGGAACGCTTCGTTGACGAGCGGAACGCTTCGTCATGGCAACGGTGGAATTCAGGTGCGTGGTCTTTTGGCCTCTGGCGCGACCGGAGATTGTTGCCGGGAGGCCACAAGCGGAAAAGCTGGTTCGGCCGGAAAGGTCCGAACCACTTCCGCGGAAGGGAAACCGGCGCCCTTATGCCGTAAATGGGTGCTCCGCAACTCGCATAATGACGGATCGACGCTCGTGCACGGATGTGGAATAACCTTTGCTCAACCCTCTCCATCGAGAGAGCGAGTCCAACATGAACGAGCAAGACTTCCAAACCAAGCTGGCCGAACTGATGGGCGAAATCAGCACGCTGCCTCACAGCGAGCGGCAGAAGCTGGAAAAGCTCGCCGACGAAACTCGCGCCCGACACGAGCGCCTTCGTCAAACCGTCAGCAGCCTCCAGGAGAGCCTCGATTACCTTCGGCTGAGCATCAAGTATCTGGTCTTCGATCTCGAAGCCACCCGGCGCGAGAATTCCTATCTTAGGAAGATGCTCGAGGAAACGACCGGAGGTGGATCGCCCGACTGAGAATCCCAGAGGAGCGCCTTCTCGCCCCGACCTCTCGCCAGAAGGGCCGGGGCCGCGAAACAACGAAGCAGGCCATGCGTGCGGCCTGCTTCATCCGCGTTATGATGGGGCCATGAATCTGGATTCGGCCATCCAAGCCCGCTTCGCTCACGCCGCGGAACTTCGACATCGACTTCATCGCATTCCCGAATTGGCATTCCAGGAGTTCAAAACCGCCGAGATCATCCGCGCGGAACTGGACCGGCTGGCAATCGCCCACGTTGACGGAGTCACCGACGCGCCCACGGCCACGCTCAGCCTGATCGGCGACCCCGCCAAACCCTGCGTCGCACTCCGCGCCGATATCGACGCCCTGCCCATCCTCGAACAGACCGGCCTGGCTTACTGCAGCACCCATCCCGGCCGGATGCATGCCTGCGGACACGACGGCCACACCGCCGCCTTGCTCGCCACCGCCGGGATTCTCCATGAACTGCAAGACGAGCTTCGCGTGTGCGTCAAACTGATCTTTCAACCGGCGGAGGAAGAAGGCGGCGGGGCCGACCGCCTGGTTCGCGCCGGCGCGCTCGACGGCCGCATCGGACCTCCCGTGCGCGCGATCTTCGGACTGCACGGCTGGCCCGGCCTGCCCGTCGGTTGCGTCGCGTCCAAACCCGGCCCGGTCATGGCCGCAGTCGATATCTTCAAAGCCACGATCATCGGCAAGGGTTGCCATGGCGCGTTTCCCCATCTGGGCGTCGATCCGATCGTGCCGGCATGCGAATCCGTGGTGAATCTCCAGCAAATCGTCAGCCGCGATCTCGATCCGACCGAGCCGGCCGTCGTCACCGTCGGCATCATCCACGCCGGCGCCGCTACCAACGTTATCCCGGACCAGGCCATTTTCGAAGGCACCGCGCGCACGCTCAGCGACGCCACCCGCGCCGCCGTCAAGGCCGCCGTCTTCCGCCGCATCACCGCCGTCGCCTCCGCCGCCCGCTGCACCGCGACGATCGACTGGCTCGAAGGATATCCGGCCACCATCAACGATCCCGCCATGACGGATTACGTCGCGAAGATCGCCCGCCAGGCGCTCGGCCCCGACCGCTATTTCCCCGCCGGCCGGCCCTCGATGGGCGGCGAAGACTTCGCCTATTACCTGCAAAAAGTCCCCGGCTGCTTCTTCCTGGTCGGCGTCGAGCCGCCCGGCTCTGGCGGCTATCCATCGCTGCACAACGACCACTACGATTTCACCGACGCCGCGCTGCCCGTCGCCATGCGAATGTACGTGGAGTTGATCAGGAATTTCGCGATATAGATTCGGATTTCCCCCGCTCTGCCAAAACCCCGGAACCCTGTCCGCAAAAAAATAACCGCGGGTGAATGAATCCATTACAGAAAGAGTCTCACGCAAAGGCGCGGAGTTCCAATCTTTGCGCCTCTGCGTGAGCTATTTCTTCGAGCCTTCGGCGATCATCAATCGACCTATACCGTTTGTCCCAGCGGCGAGAAGTTCACCTGGAAGGACAACTGCTCGAGTTGCACCGCAAGGTCCACGGCGTTCATGGCGATCCCGGGCGGGAAACGCAACGAAACCGGGGCGAAATTGAGCAGGCCGCGAATGCCGGCCTCGACGCATTGGTCGACGACTTCCTGGGCACTGTCGGCTGGAACGGCCAGGATCGCCAGGCGAATCGCCTGCTTTTGGGCCGTGGACTTCAGTTCGGACATCGGCTGGATGACGAAGAACCGCTGGCTGTCCGAGCCGTTGGAGTCGGGCCGGCCGGGGAACGGGCCCTGTCGTTTGCCGATCTTGGCCGGGTCGGAATCGAACACGGCGACCAGACGAAATCCCTTGGCATCGAAGCCGTTGTAGGCCATGAGTGCCCGGCCCAGGTTGCCGGCCCCTACCAGCAGCACGTCCCAGGTTTTGTCCGTCCCCAGGATTCGACGGACCTGATTGATCAGGTCCTCGACGCGATATCCGACGCCGGGATGGCCAAACTGCCCGAAGTACGCCAAGTCCTTGCGGACCTGGGCATCGGTGAGGTTGAGGCTTTCGCCCAGTTGTTTGCTGGACACCGTGCGGCGGTCCTTGCGCTTGAAGCTTTCAAGCTGCCGAAGGTAAAGGCTCAATCGGCGGACGGCCGGATGGGGAATCGGATCGGTTCGTGCCGGGTCCATGAATCTCCAAGAGTCGGATCAATCGTGAGGCGCGATTATTCCAGTGAATCGGGATACGTCAAGGCGCAATGGATAATTGACAGTTGACAATGGATAGTTGGCTGATTCACTGGACACGACCGGCCGGCAATGGGAAAACCATCTTCCGATGTTCGCCAAACGAACCGATCGCGCGGCCGAGGTGCCTCAAGGGCTTAAGCTCGCGGCCCAAAGCGTCGCCGAGGGCAACGCGGGCGAGGCGGTCAGGATTTGCCGGAATCTTCTGGCGAAATTTCCCGGCGACGCCAGGGTCCATTACGCCCTGGGAGTCGCGCTCGGCCACGTCGGCCAAATCGATCCGGCAATCGACCAGCTTCGTCAGGCCATTCGGTTGAAACCCGATTTGTTCGAGGGTCATACGAACCTCGGGGTGCTTCTGGGCCGCCGGGGAAAACCCGACGAGGCGATGGCCGCGTTTGCCGAGGCGATCCGGCTTCGGCCGGACGTCGCGGAACTGCACATGAACTTGAGCAATGCCTTGCGCGAAGGCTGGAAAATGGACGAGGCCATCGCGGCAGCGGAAAGGGCGATATCGCTAAAGCCATCGTTGCCCGAAGCCCAACTCTGCCTGGGCGCGGCGGAGGCGTGCATGGGCCGGTTCGATCGCGCCATCGACGCCTATCGAAACGCCATCCGCCTCAGGCCGGATTTTCCCGCGGCCCATCTCAACTTGGCGCTGGCGGAATTGGTCACCGGGAATCTCGAGCGGGGCTGGCCGGAATACGAATGGCGCCGCCAGTGCCCCAGCGCCCTGCCGCCCCGGCAATTTGCCCAGGCCGCCTGGAAAGGCCAACCGCTGAACGGCAAGACAATTCTTCTCCATGCCGAGCAAGGCTTCGGCGACGCGATCCATTTCATCCGGTACGCGCCGCTGGTCGCGGACATGGGCGGGAAAATCGTGCTCGAATGCCAGCCGGCGCTCGTGCGGCTGTTCGGCAATTTCCCCGGCGTCGGGCAGATCGTCACGAACGGACAACGTCTGCCCGCGTTTGACTATCAATGCCCTCTGCCGAGCTTGCCGGGCGTTTTCAGGACCACGATGGCGACCATCCCCGCGACGATTCCCTACCTTGCGGCGGATGCCGAGGCTGCCGATGCCTGGCGCAAGCGGATGGAGCCAGTCGGGGAATTCCTGCGCGTGGGATTGGCCTGGGCGGGAAGCCCCGATAACCGCAACGATCGCAATCGTTCGATTCCGCTGGAGAGATTCTCGCCGCTGTCGGCGGTGGACGGCGTGCGATTTCACAGCCTGCAACCCGCCCCGCCGCCGGCGGCCGGCGGCATCGCGTTGTCCGATTGGTCCGCGAACCTGACGGACTTCGCCGAAACCGCGGCACTGATCGAGAATCTCGAACTGGTGATTTCCGTCGATACAGCCGTTGCCCATCTGGCCGGCGCGATGGGCAAACCCGTCTGGCTGCTGGTTCCGTTCCCGCCGGATTGGCGATGGTTGCTCGGCCGCGCCGACAGTCCCTGGTATCCGACGATCCGGCTCTTCCGCCAGGAACCTGGGGGCGATTGGGACGGCGTGATTCGCCGCGTGGCCGCCGAGCTTTCTCGGCACAAATCGGGCCGCGGTTAGCGCGCCGGCTCCTCGACCTGGGGCGCAGGTCGCGGCGATTTGTTCCCGACGTCGGCTCGCTTGCGAAAGCATGGTTCGCGCCGGATAGTGCCCATTTGCCGCATGGGCCTAATCTCGATCCAACAAGCTTTCGATCTGGCATTGCAACACGACCAGGCCGGGCGGCTGCAAGAGGCCGAGCAGCTTTACCGGCAGATCCTGGCCCGGCAGCCCAATCATGCCCAAGCTTTACATCTGCTGGGTGTGCTGGCTGGGCGGGCAGGACAGAAAGACGTTGCAGTGGAGTTGATACGCCGGGCCATCGCGTTCAGGCCCGACTACGCCGAAGCCCACTATAATCTCGGCAACGCCCTGAAAGACAAGGGACAACTCGATGAGGCCATCGCCGCATTTCGCCAAGCCATCGCCCTCAATCCCAACTTGCCCGAAGCCCACATTAATGTCGGCAATGCTTGGAAAGACAAGGGCCAACTCGATGAGGCCATCGCCGCCTATCGCCAGGCCATCGCCCTCAGGCCCAACTACGCCGAAGCGCACAACAATCTCGGCAATGCCCTGAGAATCAAAGGACAACTCGACGAGTCCATCGCGGCCTATCGCCAGGCCATCGCCCTCAGGCCCAACTACCCCGAAGCTCACATCAATCTCGGCAATGCTTGGAACTACAAAGGCCAACTCGATGAGGCCATCGCCGCCTATCGCCAGGCCATCGCCCTCAGGCCCAACTTCGCCGAAGCCCTCAGCAATCTAGGGAATGTCCTGAAAGACAATGGACAAGCCGATGAGGCCGTTGCCGCCTTTCTTCAGGCCATTGCCCTCAACCCCAACTTACCCGAACCACACTATAATCTTTCTTTATCGCTGCTGGCTCTGGGGGATTTTCACCAAGGCTGGGAAGAGCACGAATGGCGATGGAAATGCAAGGAATTTCCGTCCGCCGCGCGAAACTTCGCTCAGCCGCGATGGGACGGCTGCCCATTGGAAGGCCGCTCTCTACTGCTCCACACCGAGCAAGGCTTGGGGGATGCCGTTCAATTCATCCGCTACTTGCCCCTGGCGGCGCAGAGGGGCGCGAGAATCATCATTGAATGCCAGGCCGAACTCCAACGGCTCTTCCAGACAATGTCCGGGAACTACCAAACCGTCGTCCGAGGCCAGCCCCTGCCGGCCTTTGATCTGCACTGTCCTCTGCTAAGTCTGCCGTGGGTTTTCGGGACGAATTTAGCCAGCATTCCCAACGACGTGCCTTATTTGCACGCCGATGCGGAGGATGCGGGAAGATGGCAAGATCGGCTGGGCGGCCATTGCGCACTCTTGAAGGTGGGCTTGGCATGGGCGGGAAAACCAACCCACCAAAACGATCGAAACCGCTCGATGAAGCTGGCAAGATTGGCCCCGCTGGGGCAGTTGCCCGGCGTGCATTTCTTCAGCTTGCAGAAAGGCACAGCGGCCGCAGAAGCCAAGGCTCCGCCGGCTGGCATGGAGCTGGTCGATTGGACGGAGGAGTTGAAGGATTTTGCCGATACGGCAGCGCTGATCGCCAACCTGGACCTGGTCATCGCGGTGGACACGGCCGTGGTGCACTTGGCCGGCGCCATGGGCAAGCCGGTCTGGACGCTGTTGCCATTTGCTTCGGATTGGCGATGGTTGCTCGATCGCGCCGACAGTCCCTGGTATCCGACGATGCGATTATTCCGTCAGGCAACCCCGGGCGATTGGGACGGCGTGATTCGCCGCGTCGCCGCCGAGCTTTCTCGGCACAAATCGAACCGCGGCTAGCGGCCTATGGCAAGGTCCGGCCCGCACCATGGACCGGGCTGGCGCATCATCGCCTGCATCGGCGAGACCGCGGGCGGCGGATAGCGTTTCAAATCCGGCGAGAAAGTCAGGTGAAACAGCGCCAACTCCGGCACGTTTTCCTTCAGCGGCCGCGGCGAGCGGGCGATCAATTCGGTTTCGCCCAGCTTCTTCAGCACCGGCAGGTCCTGGACGCTTCCCACGACGTAGACGTCGGCCGCGTGGATTCGGTCGCTACGAAGAAAACTGGGGTTGTGCAGCAGCAGCGCATTTCCCCGCAAATAGAACTGCACGCGGAAGAAATCGAGCGGACCGATGGAAGCGTCAATGGCGAGAAGCTTGTCTTTGGGCACGGCCGCCTCGACGTCTTGCCGGAGAAACCGCGTGTCGGCGACGGTGTCGTCCCGCAAATGGGTTTGAGCCCAGCTACATCCCCCGCCGACGCCGATCACGATCGCCGCCAACATCCATCGCCCGTCTTTGATCCACATCCCGTGATAGAAGGCCCAGACGCAGCAGTTCAGCAACACGGCGACGACCGCAGCGGATTCAATCTGCCCATGCAAATCGGTGGCCGGAGACAGCAGCCGTTTCCACGCGAGAATCGCCAGGGCGATCGTTCCGGGAAATCCAATCGCGAGCAGCCCAAACGTCGGCCGGCGCGTCCATTCCAGGCCCTTGAAGAACAATTGTGCGATTGGCTTGACGCCCAGCGCAGCCAGGATCGCCCAGGGAGCGAGGCTGGGCACCAGATAATGGTGGTGCTTGCGATGGGGAATTGACAGAACGACGATCGGCACGATCGCCCAGCACCACAGGAAGCACATGACCCGATCGCGATCGTGCCATGCCGCCCGCGCCGTGAGGGCCAGCGCCACGAGCGCCGCCGGCGTCCAGGGCATTCCGCGTCCGAGCAGCATCACGGGGTAATACCACCACGGCTCATCGAATTCGTGCGTGCCGGAGAAGTCGTAGCGAAGATTGGCCAGATATCCACCGGGGCCGGGATAAAGCCGGGCGACATAGATATGCCAACTGAGCGCGATGGCGGCCGCGGCCAGGATTCCCCAAAGCCAGAGGTATCGCCGGGCACGTCGCCGCTGCTCCGGCGGCCAGTGGAAGATCACGGAAAAATCGCCCGATTGCCACAGGATTGACGGCATCAGGAAATACGCGGCGATGGTTCCGATCACCGCGGCGGCACCGACTGCCGGACCCTTCGCCAGATTCGTCAGGCCCAGCAGAACGAAGAACGCCACGACGCGCCACGGGCGCCGGCCGGTGAAACCCACCCGGCGATCTTCCACCATGGGATCGATCAAGAATTCCATCCGCACAAACAGGGCCAACGCCGCCACCACCAGCAACGCAAGAAAAATGTCGTCCTCGGCCAATGTGGAATAGGCGTAGAACTCGTACATGGTGGCCAGGAGAAGTCCGGCGATGATTCCGATGCCGCGTCCGAACCACCCCGCCGCCATCCGCGCCACCATGACGACGATGAGCAATCCCGCCAGCGCCGGGGGGATTCGCACGGACCACTCATTATCGCAAGCCTGGCCGATGACTGTGGCCACGGCGATCATGCACCAGTGTGGAAACGGCGGGCGCTCCAGCCAGGGCCGGTCACCGTCCATGGGGACCAACAGGTTGTGTTGGGCCATCATCTCGCGCGAGCATTCCGGGAGCCGGGCCTCGTGCAGGGTCAGGGGCCGGCCGCTGATCGCCACGTATCCGAACAGCGCCACACAAAATCCGGCAAGCAGTCCATAATCCATCCAGCGAAGCCCGTCGCCGCCGGGATTTGGTGTATCATGCGTGGAACTTTCGGGATTCTTGGGCTTGTCGGTGCTCAATTCGGTCCGTTCTGATGGCGTGATTTGCCTCGCGTGCCGGCAATATATGCAACATTCGCCCGGTTTCCAATCCGATAAATGGCAATAGCGCATGGGATCCAAGGCTTCCACGGTCGTCTTCCTGTCGCGAGCCGCCGGGCTCGCCGGCGCGATCTGTTTGATCGTCTGGCTAATCGCCGGGGGAATCGTTCTGCTGTCGGACCCCAACCTTCCCAACAGGTCCAAACAGGAGCTGATCGAACTGCTGGAGCCCACCGCCATTCTCTATCTCGCCCCCGGACTGGTCCTGCTTCTGATGGGCGCGTTGATCAAAACCGGGCGGCTCTGGCCCGCGCCGATCGTCTTGCTCATCAGCATCCTGTCCCTCTTCAAGCTGGTGCTTCTGCTGAGGCCCTCGACGGCCCACTATTTCAGCGAGCCTCTGGCGGCCGAGTTGACTGTCCGAATTGCCTGCACACTGCTGAGCGTGCCCTGCGCATACGCCTGGGAGGACTTGGCCGAGATGAACCGCACCCGCGGCCGCCGGCGAAGAAACGTGCGGATCGCCGATCCAAATCCCCCGCCCGCTCCCCCGCCCGCGCCGCCCGCTCGTCCGAAGGCACCGCCGGTCGCCGCCGCGCCACGCCCCCGGCTTCGCCGCGATGAGCCGCCGGAGTCACAGACGCCGTGGTCGTAAATAATGGACAATGGATAATGGACAATTGATAATTATTCATTATCCATTATCCATTATCCATTGTTCATTCCCTGGATGATCCCCAACTCGCACCCTACCGAAATCTCAAGGACAAGGAGCTGGCGCGCGAGGGAGATCGGTTCATCGCCGAGGGCGAGAACGTCGTGCGGCGATTGCTGGCCAGCTCGACACGCGTCGAATCCGTCCTGCTGGCCGAGCGAAAATCGGCCGCCATCGCCCCGCTCGTGCCGGACAACACCGCCCTGTTCGTCGCATCCGATCAACTCATCGAGCGGATCATCGGATTCGAATTTCACAGCGGAGTCCTAGCCTGCGGAATCCGGCCGCCGTCGCCATCGATTCAATCGGTGATTCCCCCAGCGCCGGAGCCGGTGCTGTTGACCGTTTGCCAGCAGATCACCAACACGGAAAACCTGGGTGCGCTGATTCGCATTTCCGCGGCGTTCGGCGCCCGCGCGATCCTCTGCGGCGAGCGATGCTGCGATCCCTATTTCCGCCAGAGCATCCGCGTTTCCATGGGCTGCATTTTCTCGCTGCCGATCATCCGGTGCGACGATCTTCTGGCCGATCTGGACACCTTGAAAGCGATGGGAATCGCGCGGCTGGCCGCCGTACTGGCCGACGATGCCGAGCCGCTGCATTCGGTCGCACGGGTCCCGCGCATGGCGGTCGTCTTCGGCAGCGAAGCCCAGGGCTTGGACGCGATCACGATCGGGCATTGCGACCGCCGGGTGACCATTCCGATGAAGCTGGGCACCGATTCCCTGAACGTCGCCGTCGCGGCGGCGGTGTTTCTGTTCCATCTGAACGGCGCGGGCTAATGCTTGCGACCCCCCGATACAGATTACCGCGAAGGCACGAAGGGCGCGAAGAAGACACCGAGAAAATCCTTCGTTTGGATGTGTCGGGCATCGTCGCTACGTCAAGCTGCTCATCCCGGTGGCGGGGGCGGCGCGGTCGTGCTATTCTTGCCGCGGGTAAGGCACAGGACTTGGTCACGTGGCTCGCTACCCTGACGCCGCGGCGACATTTCGGCGCCACCACGACCAATTATGGAGGCAGCCGATGATCGATTTCGAGGTCACGGGATTCACGAAGGGGACAAGGCGACGTCGGCACCAGATCATTTGTGCGAACTCAGAATCCTCCGCGAGGGCGATCGCTGGCAGCCGCAACATCGAAGTTACCTCCATCCAGCCGGTTCCCGAGGAGCATGCTTCAGAAGCGCAATTGAATTATGCCTTCGCTGGGCATAAGTTGTCCGCCGGATGCCACGAAGGACGAGCTGTCTGTGCTTATACAGTCGCATCTCGACAACGCGGAAGACCCGCTCGATTTACTGATTGATCTTGCCCGGAAGCACCGCGTTGCTCAGATCACCTACTGGAAATACGGGGAGCCGAGGGCGACCGTCAGACTCGTGGAGCCTTATGACATCGTCGGCACTACCGAAGAAGTTCGTGCCGTGCATTGTTTTCAAATCCACCCGCATCCGACCGACGGAAATCCTTGGAGGACATTCAACCTGGTAAACATCAAGAGCGTGTTGGACGCGGGCGATTCGTATCATCCGCGGCGGTCCGGCACTCTGTTGACCGGAGAATTGGTTACTTACGACAGTGTTAAAGGGCCAAGAGTTTCGGACCGAACGCCGGTGAAACCGAAAGCAAATACGAAACCGAAAATCAGCTTCGGCGCCTTGTTGCTGTATTCGGTACTGTTCGTCATTGTTGTGTGGATTTTCGCGATGATGTCAAAGCGATGATTTTGGGGACGGCCGATTCCTTGAAATCACCGAACTTCGTGCCGGGCGTTGGCATGGGTGTGCCCAAAAATCCGGGCAATGAGAATCGGCCGGAGGACCGGCCGGCTCAATTTTGGTGAGCCGGCCGGTCCTCCGGCCGGTCTTCGGCGCCCGAAAGGTTGGGCACTCCCTTCGGCGTTCAGATTGCGGCGTTTTCTTCGCGGCCTTTGCGTGCTTCGTGGTAATCTGCATTTGAAGCTCCGCAGCGCCATCGGGAGAGCGCTGCGCTCGAGCTTATATCGACGGAGTACCGTCGATGCGTGCGGATTACCGCTGCGGAGGCAAAGCCTACCGCACGCCACGGGCAGGATGCCCAATGCCGTCAACTTTAGATTTACCGTAAATCCGCGCCGCCGCGCGCGTTACAAGACTCGCGCGAAACTTGGCCTCCTGCGACAATGAGTGATTGCTGAAAGTCACTCAACAGGAGGCCAAGGATGGCTAATATCTGCGGAGCATTGACGCGGATCAAGAGCGAGTTGGGTCAATGGATTGATCAGGAACTTGTAGAGCAGTCGTGCCGGGAGGGGAATCATCGCTGGCGTCGGCGGAGGCTCGATCCACTTTCGAGCGTGCATCTGCTGATGCTGCAGTTGCTGGCGCAAGTGGCGTTGCGTGGGTTGCGGCACGTGGCGCAGGTCTCGCTGAGCGCGCAGGCGATCTGCCAGGCGCGGATGCGTCTGCCGCTGGAGGTGATGTTGTCGCTGGTGCGACAGGCCTGCAAGAACTTGTGTGGGGAGGGGGTGGACGCGCCGGAACTTTGGAACGGACATCGGGTGTTGCTGGGCGACGGGATGAGCTTCCTCACGCCCGATACGCCGGAACTGGCCGGACGTTTTGGCAAGGCATCGAACCAGCACGGTTCAAGCTGCTCGTATCCGGTTCCCAAGCTCCTGGCGATGCTGGATCTGGGCAGTGGTTTGATCAGCAAGGTGATCGCGTTGCCGCATGCACGGCAGGAGCGGACATGTCTGGGCAGGCTGTTGTCGTACCTTCAGCCTGGGGACGTGCTGCTGTTGGACCGTGGTTTTGCCGGTTTTGCGCAAGTGGCGATGATGCTCGCCGCAGGCGTGCACTGCTGCATGCGTTTGCCCCAATGGCTGGCGGTGGTGGGAAGGGGCAAGGGCAATCGCCGGCGGATTCGGAAGCTGGGCCGGAATGATCTTCTGGTGCGCTGGATCAAACCGAATCAGTCAGCGGGCTGGATGAGCCGAAACAAATGGGCGCTATTGCCGGCGGAGTTGATGCTGCGACAGATCAACTTCCGCATCAAAAGGCCCGGATTCCGCCATCAGTGGATGCGTGTGATCACCACGTTGCTGGATCCCAAACGGTATCCCGCCGAGCAAATCATCGAGTTGTACGCGAAGCGTTGGCAAGTGGAAGTCTGCTTCCGGGACATGAAGCGAACGCTGGGAATGAAACAGATGCGATCGCGCAGTGTCGCGGGTGTGCGCAAGGAAATTTGCGCGTTCGTACTGCTCTACAACCTGATCCGGCACGTGATGCGTCGGGCGGCCGCGGCGATGAACGTCGAGCCGGATCGAGTGAGCTTCATCGATGCCATGCGTTGGCTGCTGTGGTCGCCGCCGGGGACGGCGCTGGACAAACTGGTGGTGAACCCTCGACGGGGGCGCAAACCCGAGCCACGCGTGCTCAAACGTGGAAGCCACAAATACCCATTGATGCGCAAGCCGCGCAAGGTATTGCAGGACGAACTCTTGCGGGAGTTAAATGCCTGGAAATAAAGTTGACGGCATTGGGCGGGACGCCCGTGCCACTTGCATGCAGCAGATATTCCCGTATCCTTCGGGTTTCGATGCGAACGGTTTACGACGTTTCGGACGTGAGGCGGACCGTCGAGACAATGATCGACCGCATCGCCGCCGCGTTTTCTGCAAATTCCCCGCTCAATATCATCGGCATCCGAACCCGAGGCGAAATCCTGGCCGAACGGCTGGCACAGGGACTCGCATCACGCGGATTTGGCCAGATCGGGCGGGGAGTGCTCGACATCACGCTGTATCGCGATGATCTTTCCGAGATCGGGCCTAAGCCGGTGGTGCGGCCTACGGAAATCAATATTGATATTGACGCGGTTCCGCTGCTCCTGGTGGACGACGTGCTGTTCACGGGGCGGTCGATCCGGGCGGCGTTGGACGCCCTGAGCGATTTCGGCCGGCCCGGAGCGGTCCGGCTGGCCGTCTTGGTGGATCGCGGAGGCAGGGAGTTGCCCATTCAGGCAGATTTCGTCGGACTGACGCTTCAGGATATTCCGCGAGACTATCGAGTCAACGTGCGGCTCAGCGAAACCGACGGCCGCGATGAAATTCTGGTGGAGCCTCGGACCTGATGCCCAATCCACACGCACATCGATCCGTGGTCTGGACGAGAAAGCATCTGCTGGCGCTCGAATCGCTGTCGGCGGCGGAGTTGGAATTCTTGTTGAACACGGCGCAGTCCTTCCGCGAGGTGTCCACGCGCAGCATCAAGAAAGTGCCGGCCCTGCGCGGCCGGGTGGTCGTCAACGCATTCTTCGAGGACAGCACGCGAACCCGGACGAGTTTTTCGCTGGCCGCGTCGCGGCTCAGCGCGGACGTCATCGACTTTTCGGAAAAAGGTTCCAGCGTGAGCAAGGGCGAAACTCTGATCGACACGGCCCGGAACATCGAGGCGATGGGGGTGGACGTGATCGTCCTGCGTCATCCGGCCGCCGGGTCGGCCGAGATGCTTTCGCGCTCGGTGAAGTGCAGCGTGGTGAACGCCGGCG
>JBEKKC010000018.1:0-69335 GCA_050010915.1 Tepidisphaeraceae bacterium
GCCAACGAATTGATCGCCGCCGACGGCGAGATCATCGAAGGCGCGGCCAGCGTGAACGAATCGGCGATCACGGGCGAATCGGCGCCGGTGATCCGCGAAGCGGGCGGCGACCGCTCGGCCGTCACCGGCGGCACCACCGTCCTGTCCGACCAGATCAAGGTCCGCGTCACCGCCAATCCCGGCGAAAGCTTCATGGACCGGATGATCGAACTGATCGAAGGCGCCAAGCGCCAAAAGACGCCCAACGAAATCGCCCTGTCGATCCTCCTCTCGGCCTTGACCATCATCTTCCTGGCCGTCTGCATCACGATGCTGCCGTTCGCCCTTTTCACTCAGACCTATCTGAGCGCTGACGTCTATGCCAAGGTAAGCCTGATATTCTCGGTCACGGTGCTGGTTGCCCTGCTGGTGTGCCTGATTCCGACGACGATCGGCGGATTGCTGTCGGCCATCGGAATCGCCGGCATCGACCGCATGGTGCAGCACAACGTGCTGGCGATGAGCGGCAAGGCCGTCGAGGCCGCCGGCGACGTGGACGTGCTTCTGCTGGACAAGACCGGCACGATCACGCTGGGCAATCGCGCGGCCACGGAATTTTACCCGGCCCCCGGCGTCACGGAGCAGGAGCTGGCCGACGCGGCGCAGCTTTCGTCGCTGGCGGACGAAACTCCCGAGGGCCGCAGCATCGTGGTTCTGGCCAAGGAGCGGTACAACATCCGCGGCCGCGAGATTCACGAATTGCCGCACGCGGAGTTTGTGCCCTTCACCGCCCAGACGCGCATGAGCGGACTGAATTACGACGGCCAAATGTACCGTAAGGGCGCCGCCGACAGCGTCCGTCAGTTCGTCGCCGCGAGCGGAGCGTCGTTTCCCGCAGAGATCGACAAGGCCGTTGACACCATCAGCCGGGCCGGCGGAACACCGCTCGTCGTGGCGAGCAAGACCAAGGCGTTGGGCGTGATTTATCTTAAGGATATCGTCAAGGCCGGATTGCCCGACCGGTTCCAGCGGTTCCGGGCCATGGGGATCAAGACGGTGATGATCACCGGCGACAACCCCCTGACGGCCGCGGCGATCGCCAAGGAGGCCGGCGTGGACGACTTCCTCGCCCAGGCCAAGCCGGAAGACAAATTGGCGCTGCTGAAGTCGGAGCAGTTGGCCGGCCACCTGGTCGCGATGACCGGTGACGGAACCAACGACGCTCCCGCATTGGCGCAGGCCGACGTCGGCGTCGCCATGAACACCGGCACCCAGGCCGCCAAGGAAGCCGGCAACATGGTCGATCTGGACAGCAACCCCACCAAGCTGATCGAGGTGGTTGAAATCGGCAAGCAGCTGCTGATGACCCGCGGCGCCCTGACGACCTTCAGCGTGGCCAACGACGTGGCCAAATACTTCGCCATCATTCCGGCGATGCTGATGGGCGCGTTTCCGCAGGTGGCGCCGCTGAACGTCATGGGGCTGGCCACGCCGCACAGCGCCATCCTCAGCGCCGTCATCTTCAACGCGGTGATCATCATCCTGCTGATTCCGCTGGCGCTGAGGGGCGTGAAGTTCCGCCCGGCATCCGCCGCGGCGATTCTGAGGCGAAATCTGCTGATCTATGGAATCGGCGGCATCATCGCGCCGTTCCCCGGGATCAAGATCATCGACCTGCTCATCAACGCCATCCACCTGCCCGGTCTGGCGATGCCGCATTAATTGCAGAAAGAAGGAATTACCATGGCTAAAAGCACAATAGTCGTTCCCCTGACCAATCCACATCCCAACGACCTGCCCGGAGGATCGCTCCTTCGCCAGATTTGGGCGTCGATCGCCGTGACCATCGTGTTGGGCATCATCTGCTGCGCCATCTACCCGTTCGTCATCTGGCGGATCGCGCAGTGGGTCTTCCCCATCCAGGCCAATGGATCGTTGCTGAAAAAGGACGGAACGTTCACCTCGGACGATAGCCAGGCCGTGGGCTCGTCATTGATCGGGCAGCAATTCACGGCCGCCCAATACTTCCACCCCCGGCCCAGCGCAGCCAACAACACCGCCGGAACGTCCTTTTCCTCCACGGCGGGGTATGACCCGACCAGTTCGGGCGGCACGAATTTTGGACCCTTGAGCGACAAGCTCATCAACGGCGCGACCAATCCCGCGACCACCCAGCCGACCACCCAGCCGGAATCGTTGAATTACGACGGCGTCCGCCTGCGCACGATCCATTACGCCGTGGACAACGGGTTGTCGTTCAAACTCTACAGCCAGCGCGCCGATGGAACCGGCGACAAGGTCGAAGTGCCGATCAAGAAGTTTGAGGATGCCCAGGGAAATCTGCAGGACGTGAATCTGGTGGACGCGTTCCCGCATCCCCCCAGCGACACCCCGGACCGGATGGTGCTGACGGCCGGTCCGTTCACGAATTCCAGTGGAGACGTGGTGCTGATTCCCGGCGATGCCGTGACCTCATCCGGCTCGGGCCTGGACCCGCACATCAGCCCGGCCAACGCCGCCCTCCAGGTCAATCGCGTCGCGGCGGCACGGAAAATGTCCGCCGACAAGGTGAAGGCCCTGGTTCTGCAATACACCGATGGGCCGGACCTGGGAATCCTGGGCGATCCCGGCGTGAACGTGCTGAGGTTGAATATTGCCCTGGATCAGCAGAAATAGGCCATTTCAGGGCGTGAAGAAGAAATGAGTGATCCGCCGATACGATGCGTTGGCGCCGCATGGCGTCTTAAACCGCCGCATCCGGGCAGGATCAGGAACTGCGGGGCACCGGCGATATTGCCACACGCCGACCCCGCAGTCCCATCCTTAAAAATAGTGTAGAATCCCGCGGCAAATGCCCGACGACCGCGCACAAACCTTTCTCCAGATGATCCGCCGCTCCCAGCGCGGCCGCCTGAAGGTCTACCTGGGATACGGACCGGGCGTCGGCAAAACTTATCGCATGCTGCTGGAGGCCCACCGCCTCAAGAACCAGGATCAAATCGACGTCGTGGTCGGGCTGGTGGAAACCCACGGCCGGCCCGAAACCGAAAAACTTCTCGATGGCCTCGAGATCATCCCCCGCCGAAAGGTCGAATACCACCAGATCGTCCTCGAGGAGATGGACGCCGAAGCGGTCATCAATCGCCACCCCCAGGTCGCGATCGTCGATGAGTTGGCCCACACCAACGTGCCGGGGAGCAAAAACTCCAAGCGATACCAGGACGTCCAGGACATCCTGGCGGCCGGGATTCACGTGATCACCACGATGAACATCCAGCACCTGGAAAGCCTGTACAACACGGTGGAGCAACTCGTCGGCGTGAAGGTGCGCGAGCGGATTCCCGACTCCGTGCTGGCCGAGGCCGACCAGATCATCAACATCGACCTGTCCGCCGAGGACCTTCAGCAGCGGCTGCGCGAGGGGAAGATATATCCGGCGGAGCGAGTGCAGTCGTCGCTGGAGAATTTCTTTACCAGCTCGAACCTGGAGCATCTGCGCGAATTGGCGCTGCGGGAATTGGCGTCGCAAATCGACTTCAAGCGCCGCGAAACCTCCGGCGATAAAGTGGCCGCCCCAACCGACGGCTCGCCGGATCAGATCATGGTGTGTCTGTCTTCCCGAGGGCCGAACAGCGCCAGGTTGCTGCGTTACGCCTCGCGGTTGGCCGGGCGGCTCAACCGCAATTGGTACGCGGTCTACGTGCAGACCCCGTCCGAGGAGCCGACCGTCATCGACGCCGTCACCCAGCGCCTGCTGGCCGACACGCTCACGCTGGCCAATCAGCTCGGCGCGGTGGTCTTCACGTTCAAGGGCCAGAACGTCGCCGACACGATTCTCCGATTTGCTCAGGAATACCGGGTAGGGCAGGTGGTCATCGGCCGGCCCCGGCCGGTGCCGTGGTGGAAGCGGGTGGTGGGCCACCGCAGCGTCGCCGAAGAACTGATCCATCGCGCCCAAGGGGTCAACATCATCGTCGTGGACGCCGAGAGCGAGGAACGCAGAACCACCGATTACGTGGAGCCGTCGTCCAACGCCAGCATGTCCGCCGTCCGCCCCGCCGGCACTCTCAGCCGGCTTCTCACCCCCCAACGCATCGTCATCTGGGACGATCCCGTGCCCCGGCAGGACGTCCGCAAAAAGCTGGTGGACGCGGTCGTATCGACGACTCAGGGGCTCAGCGCCGAAACGGTCATGAAGAAACTGGCCGAACGCGAGCAGCAGGGCTCGACTTTCCTCAACGAGGGAATTGCGCTGCCGCACGCGCGATTCGACGAACTCATGTCCCCGCAGGTGGCGTTGGGATTAACGCGAGCGGGACTGCTGGACGTGGTGACCGAGCAGCCGATCTCGGCGGTATTCCTGCTGCTGTCTCCGTCGGCCGGCGCGAACGTGCATCTCCAGCTCCTGGCCAAGGCCGGGCGAGCATTGCAAAACCGGGAATTGCGCGCGACTCTGGCGCGCGTCGGGTCCCCGGAGGAGGCGATGGAAGCCATCCAGGATTTCGAATCCGCCTTCAGCGGACAGAGCGTCGTGCAGAAATAAATCCGGCATCGCAAAACAAATCGCCCGGCGTTACCAGCTCTTGGCAATTTGATCCAGCCCCGAGCGGGCCAGGTCCTCCGGCGTCATGGCGATGCGGAAATTGCAGTCCGCATTGAAACTGAGAAACCAAGGCTCCGCCAGGGCGGGGATCGCCGACGGGTCCTTCATGTCCACGATCAGGACCGCGCCGCGACGGCCGTCCTGTTCGCTGAAATACGCCGCCTGGGGCTTGATGGCCTCAAGGATTTTCTGGATCGTCTTGCCCGCCGAGCCGTTACGAGCCAACGTGTTGAACGGCTCGCACGGGATGGAGACATTCATGATCATTCGCATGCTGGATCTCCTGCAAAAGTGCGCCGCCCTATTGCGGCGGCGAGAGGCTATATAAAAGGGTGGGGAATTACAATGAAATTATGATGGCAGCAGAGTATTTTTCGAATGTCTTGACACAAAGTCAGTTCATCCGGTTAATGGTGTGGATTTAATGGAGTTCCAATTGCGGCGTGCAAAAATCAACGCTGACAAACCGCACCTTTGGAAGGCCGACATCGCCGCGTCAGTGGATCAGTTCAATCAGTGGTTCATGACGTTTGCCCCAGAAGCCTTTCGGTCCACGCGCGTCAAAACCACCCAGCATGTTAGGACTGCGCTGCTCGCAACCCACGACCTTCGCAAATTGGATTCCGATACGCTTAGGGCGAATCCCGCGGTACTGCCAACCCTGAGAATGTGCACAGCACCGCCGTTGGCCGTAGACCGGCTCGTGGGCTTGGCAAGCGCCAACAAGTCGCTGATCGGGAGCATGGAAGAGGGCAAGCTGGCAGTCCGCATGAAACCGGAGCTTCTCTCGGAACACCTTGGCTCGGTGTGCCGGGTGCTGACAAAGCTTCTGGATCGGGACATTTTCCCCTGGCTTGACGCCGGAAAATCGCCGACCGATCACGAGCGCGACCGGGCTTCGACCATCGTTGCTGATCGCCTGTGCAGTGCGGTCGCCAATCCCATCATTCGCAACGCTCAGGAACAGCGCCAACTGGCCATGATCGGGGATTTTCTCAACAGACGAGGATACACGAAGCAATCCCACCCCCCTGGCAGGCCCCTGGCGCAAATGGAATCTGGGACGTATGCTTTTCGTATGAACCTGCCTGTCGGGAAGACCCTTAAGGTGAATATTCCCGTTGACGTTGTGATTCAGCCAGCCAAGCCGCGTAAGGGCCGTTTGCCAATCCTCGTTGAGGCGAAGTCTGCCGGGGATTTCACGAATACGAACAAGCGCCGCAAGGAAGAGGCAACGAAAATCCATCAGCTCCAGGCCGCCTACGGGAAGGCGATACCGTTTGTTCTTTTCCTTTGCGGTTATTTTGGAAGCGATTATCTTGGTTACGAAGCCGCTGAAGGCATCGACTGGGTGTGGGAACACCGCATTGAGGATTTGCTAAAGCTCGGAATTTAGTCCGCATGATCGCGCACCAACAAAACCTGGCTGAAAAGCGCCGCCAGACGGTGCAGGTCGAAATTGACTCACGTCGGTCGGATGTTCAGAGAAACCGTCTTGGCCAATTTGCGACGCCGAATGCCCTCGCCATCGAGATTGCAGGGTATGTCGCGAAACTGATTGGCAGGACAAAGGAGGGCATTCACTTCGCTGATCCGTCGATCGGCTCGGGCAGTTTCTTCTCTGCGGCACTCGCGGTCTTCGGTCGGGAGCGCATCGCCAGCGCCATCGGCGTCGAACTTGACCCCGCGTTCTGTAACGCGGCTCGCAATTTGTGGGTGCCGTCCGGACTCCAGATCGTACAAGGCGACTTTACGCGTATTATTGCCGACGGCCCTCGACTGCCCGCTCCCAATCTGATCCTCGCTAACCCGCCTTATGTCCGGCACCATCACCTATCACGCGAAGACAAACAACGCCTGCAAGCCCTGGTACGCACAATGACGGGAATCGAGGTCAACGGCTTGGCGGGGCTGTATGTGTATTTCTTGCTCCTTGCCACAGCATGGATGGAAGACGAAGGATACGCCGCATGGCTCATTCCTTCAGAATTTATGGACGTGAATTATGGTCTGGCGATGAAGGATTTCCTGACGAGTCGAGTAACGCTTAGCCGCATCCACCGCTTTGATCCCGACGAGGTTCAATTTGGGGACGCATTGGTATCCTCAGCCATTATATTTTTGCAAAAAAAATTTCCGCAGGCCGAACACAAGGTTGATTTTAGTTTTGGCGGTACGCTTGAACATCCTCAAGCCCGCGACTCGATTTCGCTGCATCAGCTTCGTGAGTCGAGAAAATGGACTGTGTATCCGAGCCATGCCAAAAATGACCGGCACACACTGAGTGACGGTGGCCGGCCGGTGTTGGCCGATCTGTTCCGAATTCAGCGAGGTATTGCTACCGGCGGCAATAAATTTTTCGTTCTCAATCGGGCTGATGCTGAGCGCCGGGGACTTCCACAAAAATACCTCCGACCGATCCTGCCTAGCCCGCGTCGTTTGAAGGCGACGGTGATTGAGCGCGATGAAGACGGTTATCCCAATCTTGAACAACAACTGTGTGTAATTGACTGCGATTTGCCGGAGCAGGTTGTTGAGTCCCGGCACCCTGCCCTGTGGACGTATCTTCAAACAGCGCGAATCTTGGGCATCAGGGACGGCTATTTGGTAGGCAAACGCTCACCTTGGTACAAGCAGGAACAGCGCGAACCAGCCCCGTTTCTTTGTACCTACATGGGCCGCGGCTCGCATGAAAAACAGCCTTTCCGATTTATTTGGAATCAATCAGATGCCATAGGTACGAATCTGTATCTGATGTTGTATCCGCAGAGTGGCCTTGCCAAGATGCTTCGACGCTTTCCCGGCCGCGCATGCGAGCTATTTACTCTACTTGGCCAAATCACCGGCCATGAACTGCGCGGCGAGGGTCGTGTTTACGGGGGCGGGCTTCACAAGATTGAGCCGAGCGAGCTAGGGCGCATATCTGCCGTTCCCATGGTGGAGCGCTGGCCTGAATTGGCTGGAAGCATAGCGCGGATTGAAACCGCAAGTCTCTTTAGCTAAGCGGAATGCGATCGATCAGGTGCGATCGCTGCTTCGGAAAAAAAAGAGGCTTCATTCTTTGCGCCGATCGTTCGGCTCGTCATCGAAAAGCATGCGCAGCGGCGGCGTGTCGAGATCGTCGAACTGGCCCTTTCGCACCGACAGGATGAAAGCGGTCAACGCCACGCCGGCCATCACGATGGCCAGGGGAAGCACGATGTAAAGCACGCTCATGGCTTGGCCTCCCTATTGGGCGGCGTCTTGCGGTCGATTCGGCGAATGGATGCCATGGCCAATGACAGAACGGTTGCCGAACTGACGGGCATCAGGATGGCGCAGATCAGTGGGCTCATTTTCCCGGTCGCGGCTAGTGCCCCGGCCACAAGATTGTACGCCAGGGATATCGCCAGATTCACGCGGATGGTGCGCATGGTCTTTCTGGCGGCGGTGACGAGATGGACCAGCGGGGTGAGGCCGGGCGAGGCGATGTAGACATCGGCGGCGGCGAGGGAAGCTTCGGCGCCGCCGTGGACGGCGATTCCCACGTCGGCCGCCGCGAGGGCGGCGGCATCGTTCACCCCGTCGCCGACCATGACCGTCAGGCATCTTCCCTGATACTCTCGAACCAGGGCGAGCTTGGCCTCGGGAGTCATTTCGCCGGTGGCGCGGCAGGGATCGATGCCGACGGCGCAGGCGACTTTCCTGACCACGGATTGCGCGTCGCCGGAGAGAATCTCTGCGTTCCAATCCAGCTCGCGGAGGGCGTGGATGGCGGCCGGGGAATCGTCGCGGATTTGATCGCCGAATCCAGCCAGGGCCACGGCATTTCCATCAACGGCGACCAGAACGACGGTGGTTCCGACTTGTTCCAATTCATGTTGTAGCCTCGCCAGGGAAGGCGGGACGGAGATGCCGGCGCGATTGACAAACGCCGGCGAGCCGACGCGGACCGGTCGATTGCCCAGCATGGCGCGGATGCCGCCGTTTGGCTGCTCTTTGACGTCATGAAGCAAAGCCGCTTGCGCCGCGGAAAGTTCGAATGCGGCCAGGGCCTGGCAAAACGCGCGGGCGACCGGGTGCTGGCTCTGTTTTTCCATCGCCGCGACGATGGGCTTGAATTCTTCGTCGCCGTGCCAGCAGACCAGCCGAAGTTGGCCGAAGGTGAGGGTGCCGGTCTTATCCAGGAGGATTTGTCCGTGCCGCGCGAGTTTTTCGATCGCCGCGCCGCTCTTGACGAGAATGTCCCGCCGGGCCAGCCGGCCGATGGCGACCGCCAGCGTGACGGGCGTCGCCAGGCCCAGAACGCAGGGGCAGCAGACGATCAGCAGGGCCACCGCATGATCGACGGCGGCGGCGACGTCGAAGCGGCTCCAATAGGCGAACGTTCCCACGGCGGCCAGTGAGACGACCAAGACAAAACGCGATGCGACGCGATCGGTGAACTGAACGATTGCGGGCTTCTCGGCGACGCCGCGCTCGACGACGCGCATGAGCCGGCCCACCCGGCTGTCCGCGCCGACCTGGCTGACGCGGATGCGAAGACTCGCTCCTTGATTTGCCGCTCCGCCGTAGACCTTGGCGCCGACGCCGACCGGGACCGGCGCCGCCTCCCCGGTCAGCAGCGCCTGGAGCACGTGGGATTGGCCGGATTCCACGACGCCGTCGGCGGCGATGGTCTGGCCGCTGAGGACTTCGATCAGGTCGCCGGGCACGACCGCCTCGATGGGCATTTCCTCGACGCGATCGTCCGGCCGGACAATGCGGCAAGTCGAGGGGGCGAGGGAGAAGAGCAATTCGACCGCGTCATCGGCGCGGCGCTGCTGGCGGTATTGCAGGAACCGCCCCACCAGCAGCAGGAAGACCAGGACGCTCAGCGAATCGAAGTAGACCTCGCCGCGGTTGAGGACGACGTTGACGATTCCGGCCACGCCGCCGGCGACCAGGCCCAGGACGATCGGCACGTCGAAGTTCACGGTGCGCAGCCGGATCGCGGCCAATGCGCCGCGAAAGAACCCCGCCCCGGGCCACGCCAGCGACAGCAGGCCCAGCACCGCGCTGATCCAGCGGAAGAATTCGCGATAGGAATCTTCCATCCGGCCGCCACGCCCGGCGTACAAGGCGCACGCCACCAGCATCGCGTTGCCCGCGATCGCGCCGGCGACGGCCAGATCGATCAGCTTCTTGCGCACCTCGATCCGGGAAATCTGTTTGCGAGGAAGGCCCTTGGCTGGATGCGGCGTATAGCCGAGGCTGTTCAGCGTTCGGCCAATGCGCGAAGGCGAAAGCTCCCGCGTGTTCCACGTCACTCGGACAATGGCCTGGCGGAGGCTGAGGCGCGCTTCAATGACGCCCCGAAGCGCGTGCGGCAGACGCTCGATCAGCCAGACACACGCGGCGCAGGTGACGCCTTCAAGCACCAGATCGACGCTGGCAACCGTCTCGGATTGACGCTGAACAAAAAGCTTATGAAACGCCGGCGAATCGAAGGATTCAAAACTGGATTCGCTAGGTCTGGGCGGCGTGACGGCTGCGTCGCGCAACCGATAATAAACCTCAAGCCCGCAGGCGTGAATGGCATCGTACACGGCCCGGCAGCCCGCGCAGCAGAACTGCAACTGGCTGTCGGCCTCGACCAGGCCGCGGGGAACGTCCTGCCCGCAATGCGAGCAGGCAACCCGAGCCGATGCAGGCGCGGAGGCGGCGAGAATTTCAGTGGCGAGGGTGGTCATTGGTGTTGCAGCAGGCCGCGGAGCCGGGAACGGGAACTCGGGAAGACGCCGGCGTCGCGCCGATCAGTGCGCGCGGATCGACGCCGGCGCGGCCAACGACCGTATAGAGTCCGATGGCAACCAGCGCCACGCAGGTAACGAGCGGCATCCGGCGGTTCAGCGGACCCAGCACCGTCCGCACTCCCGCGCCAAGTGCGATCATGGCCGGGAGCGTGCCAAGCCAAAAGACGCCCATCACGGCGGCAGCGTTGAGCGGCGAGGCGGTTCCGGCGGCGGTGGCGACGAACGCGTAAAGCCAGCCGCACGGCAGCAGCGTCGTGCACAGTCCGATCAACAGTGCGCGCGGAATGGGTGGATGCTTCATCGCCCGGACGTACGCCGCCCGGCCAAGCCGGCCAAGCCAGGACGGGCCGGCCAAGCCGGAGGCGCGGATGCCCACGATTCGCAAGAGCGTGACCGCGGCGAACAGAAGAATGGTGACGCCGGCGAAGACGGCGGCGGCGGATCGGACGCCGGCCAGGGCGGCGCCAAGATTGAGAAGATGTCCGGCGGCCCCGGCGGCAACGCCCAGCGCCAGATAGCAAAGCAGCCGCCCCCCATGATACGCCGCCTGGAGAGTTGCATGTCGTCGCCAGTTTCCACGATCGTCCACCGCCAGCGCGATAAACGCGCCGCACATGCCCGTGCAGTGCAGGCTGCCCAGCAGGCTCGCGAAGAAGATGGCGCCAATCAACGGCATCATTCTCTTGTTATGCGTTTCCGTGAAGATGAACCGCGAAGACGCGAAGGCGCGAAGTTGCGCGAAGGAAGACCAAGAATGCTTCGCGCAACTTCGCGGGACCCGGCGTTTAATCGCCGGGACCCCCTTCGCTTCTTCGCGGCAATCTTCATCGGACCCGCCTCGTCCTCAATTGACGTACTGAGTCAAAGTCTTGATGAACGTCCGGCCGCCGGCGGTGGCGGTCAATTCGAACTGCCAGAAGCCGACGTATTTCGCCGGCAACGTGAGCGCGAACTGACCGGGGGCAACCGCATTGGGCGTGAGGGTCACCGCTTCGTCGCCATGGGACAGGTGAAAACATCGGACGGCGACGGCGGCGTCCGCGACGGGCTTATTGCCGGTAGTCGTGAGCTTCAGGATCATTTGACGCCGGCCCAGGACGTCCGTCTGCCCGGTGGGCTGAAAATCGACGTTCCATCCGAGCCGGTTGGCTTCTAGAAGCTGCTGTTTGTGGGAGTCCCAGGCTTGCTCCTTGGCGTAGTAGTCGGGGATGACGGCGAACTCGCCGGGCCGCCGCGAGATGACGGCAACGGCAACCAGCATTCCCACGACGTGCGCCGCCAACAGCCCGACGATGATCGCCGGCCATTTCCACGCGAGCGGCTTGGCCGCATCGGTCGGAGGGATAATCGAATTATTGAGGCGCATTGTCCTCTCCTTGGGTTGACGGATTGTTGGCGGCGGGGATCGCAGCCGGTCCGAGCAATCGGCACTTCTGCTCGATGACCGCGCCGCCTTCCGCGCGCACGCACAACTGCACGTCGATCGCCCCGCTTAGGGCGGCGAAGGCGTCGGCGGGAGCGCGAATCTCCACCGGCTCGGTCCACATCTGGCCGGGCGCCAGGCGGATTTGGTCGTCCACCGCGCGGATGGAAAACCCGGTTCGATCCGGGATCGACAGGACGTACGACATGGCCTGATCGCTCCGATTGGTCAGCTTCACGCGGAATTCGTTGGCGACGCGGCCGTCGTCGGCGATGAAAAATGGCCGCCCCAGGTTTCGCATCACCTCCACGTCGAACGCGCTCTTGGTGAGGAACAGAAAAACCAGCAGCGAAACCAGCCCGGTCATGATCGCCAGGTAGACCAGCAGCCGCGGGCGGATCAGCCGGCGCTTTTGGCCGGAAAGCGCGGCCTGGCTGGCGTAGCGGATCAGATTGAGGGGCCGATTCACCCTGGCCATGATGGCGTTGCATGCGTCGATGCACTGGGCACAGCCGACGCACTCAAATTGCAGTCCGTCGCGGATGTCGATGCCGGTCGGGCAGACCTGCACGCACATTGTGCAGTCGATGCAATCCCCGGCGCGGGAAGCGAGGTTCTTGCCAAGCGGCCCGCGCGGCTCGCCACGGGCGGGGTCGTATGAAATCAGCAGCGAATCGCGGTCGATCAGCGCGGATTGAAACCGGCCGTAGGGGCAGGCGATGATGCACGTTTGCTCGCGAAAGTAGCAGAAGTCGAAGAGCATAAGGCCGGTGGTGACGGCCATGGCCAGAAATGCCAGCGGATGGTCGAAGGGCGAGCCGGTGATCCAAAGGCGAAGCTGCGCCACGCCGACGAAATATGCCAGAAAGGTATGCGCCAGGAACAGGCACGCCAGGCCGTACAGCAAATAGCGAAGCACGCTGCGCCACGGGGCGACATGAGCCGGGGGCGAACCGCCCTGGCCGGTCCGGCCCGAGCAGAGCCGCTCGATGGGCCGAAACAAAAACTCCATGTAAACCGTTTGCGGGCAGGCCCATCCGCACCAGACCCGGCCGAACAGGGCGGTGACGAAAAAAATCCCCAGGATGAGGCTCACCATCAGCAGCGCCAGCAGAAAGGTATCCGTGGGCAAAAAGGTGAATCCGAGCAGGGTGAATCGGCGGTGGACGATGTCGAGCAGGATCGCCGGTTTACCGCGGACGTGGATTTGTGGAATGGCCGCGAAGACGGCGATCAGGAGGTACGCCGTCCATCGCCGCCAGTGCCAGAACCGCCCTTTGGAAAGCCGGGGGTACATCCAGCGCCGGGAGCCGTCGCTGTCCAGCGTCGAGAGGACGCGTCCCTCCGGGCGCAGCAGCGTCTGATCGGCAGGCGGGGGTTGGATCGTCGCACTCATGGCGTTTCAATGGTCTGTCCAGGGCGGTGGAATGGTGCCCTCGGGCCTTTTACCGCCGGGATAATTTGTGCCGCGCAGCGACGCGACGTAGGACGCCACCACGATGATCTCGTTCGGTTGCAGCCGGTTGCCCCACGTAGGCATGGCGCCGTAGTTCCGGCCCTTGGTAATTACGTCCACGATATCCGTGATCTTCTTCACATCGAGGTAATAGTCATCGGTGAGATTGGGGCATTGGGACATGCCTTCGGCATGCCGGCCATGGCAGGATGCGCAATTGGTTTGAAAGATGCTGTTCCCCATTTTCTGGAATAGGGAATCCTTGGAGAGCTTGAGCAGCGTGGCCGCATCGGGCTTGAGGACCATGGAACCAAATCGGAGTTTTGCGTCTTCCACCAACGACTGGTCGTAAGAAGCAACCGGACTCATTTGGCCGCTGGTGGTGATGTCGATGGTGAAATACAGGGCGGCGAAGACGATGGTGCCGATGAACAGCACTTTCCACCAGCCGGGCATGGGATTGTCGTATTCATGGATGCCGTCGTAGGCGTGATCCGTCAGGGGATAGGAACGATCCGCCGGCGGACGAGCGCGGTCCACCGCGTCCGCGTCGTCGCCAGCGTTGGAAAGATTTTTGGGCTCTTCGTTCATAAATGATCCCCTTGATCCGGGTGGTTTTCATCCGCGTCCGGGCCGAGGGGCAAATTGCTCCATTGTCGTATCTGGCTGCGGGACCGGCTGAAGGCCCAGGTGGTGAAAATCACAAAGATGGCGAAAAACATCAGCAGACCGATTTCGCCCAGGCGGGAAACGTCGAACTCCGCGATCAGTTTGCCGAGCATGATTCAACTCCCAAAAAAGCTTCCACGACGCATCAGGGGTCCTCATATTTCAAGCCGGTCACGGTCGGCCGGGCGGCCGGCTGCCGGGACGGAGCGACGTTAACGAACAAATCCGTGCCGAGGCGCTGCACGTACGCGATCAGGGCCACGATCTCCTTGTCTTCCAGCCCCTTGGTCGGACCGCCTTGTTTGCCGATTTTGACGGCGATGGCCGACGCCTGCGCCCGGGCCATATCTTCGCTGTTGGCGATATCCTGATCGGTATACGGCACGCCGATCTTCTGCATGGCGTGGACGCGCACCGGGATGGAATCGAAGTCGATCTCCTGAGTCGCCAGCCAGTCGAAGCGGGGCATGATCGATCCGAACGTGACCTGCGCGGGGTTCTCGAAGTGAAGCAAATGCCAGTCCTCGCTCCGCATGCCCCCCTCGCGCGCCAGATCGGGGCCGATCCGCCGGCTCCCCCACTGGAACGGATGGTCGTAGACGAATTCACCGGCCTTGGAATACTCGCCATACCGCCGCGTCTCGGAAATGATCGGGCGAATCATCTGGCTATGGCAAAGATAGCAGCCTTCGCTGAGATAAATGTCGCGCCCGGCCAACTCCAGCGGCGTGTACGGCTTGACCGACACGATCGTCGGAACGTTCGAGCGGATCAGAAACGTCGGGATCATTTCAAACAACGACGCGGCCGCCACGGCCAAAATCACCAGGACCGTGAACTTCAGCGGCAATCGCTCCCACCGGCGGTGAAACCAAAGGGTCTGGAAGACATCGAGTTTTTTTGCCGTGTCGGCCACGGCGGTCAGGTGCGATACGGGCTTGGGAGCGTCACCCGCATAGACGCGGCTCAGGGCCGGGGCCTGGTGCGGGGTTTCAACGTACACCGCCGGCCGGCTTCGCCAGGTCTTGTAGAAGTTCCAACCGCCCAGAAGGACGCTCGACAGGTACACGGAGCCGCCGATCGCCCGGAGCGTCCACATGGGGACGCTGGCGCGAACGGTTTCGATGAAGTCCGGATAGACAAGCTGGCCCTGATCGTTCATGGCCCGCCACATCAGGCCTTCCGTGATGCCGGCGACGTAGATCGGGATGACGTAGAACAGGATGCCGATGGTGCCGATCCAGAAATGGGCGCTGGCGAGCTTCTGACTGTAAAGCGGGGTCTGAAAGAGCCGCGGCAAAAGCCAATACATCATGCCGAAGCACATGAATCCGACCCAACCCAGGGTTCCGCCGTGTACGTGGGCGATGGTCCAGTCGGTGTAATGGGAAAGGCTGTTGACCGACTTGATCGAGAGCAACGGTCCCTCGAACGTGGACATTCCGTAGAACGTGATGCCGACGACGAAGAATTTAAGCACGGGATCGGTCGAGACCTTGTTCCAGGCGCCGCGAAGGGTGAGAAGGCCGTTGATCATGCCGCCCCAGCTTGGCATCCACAGCATGATGGAAAAGATCATTCCCAGGGTGCTGGCCCAGTCGGGAAGCGCGGTGTAATGAAGATGATGCGGCCCGGCCCAGATATAGATGAAGACCAGGGACCAGAAGTGGACGATGCTGAGGCGATAGCTGAAGACCGGCCGCTCGGCCGCCTTGGGCAGGAAATAATACATCAGGCCGAGGAACGGCGTGGTGAGGAAAAACGCCACCGCGTTGTGCCCATACCACCACTGCATGAAGGCGTCCTGCACGCCGGCGTAAATCGAATAGCTCTTGAGAAATCCCGCGGGGACGACCAGGTTATTGAAGACGTGGAGGATGGCGACGGTGACGATGGTGGCGATGTAGAACCAGAGGGCGACGTACATGTGCCGCTCTCGGCGTCGGGCCAGGGTCATGAAGAAATTCACGGAGAAGAACCCCACCCACACGATGGCGATCGCCACGTCGATGGGCCATTCCAGTTCCGCGTATTCCTTGGCCTTGGTGTAACCGAAGGGAAGCGTCAGCGCGGCCGAGAGGATGATCGCCTGCCAACCCCAGAAGTGGAGGTTGCTGAGCTTGTCGCTCCACATGCGGGCCTTGCACAAGCGCTGGGTGGAATAGTAGACGGCCGCGAAGATGGCGTTGCCGGCGAAGGCGAAGATCGCCGCATTGGTGTGCAACGGCCTGAGCCGCCCGAAGGCGAGGAATGGCTGCCCGAAATTGAGCGCCGGGTAGACCATGTCCAGCGCCACGTACAACCCGACCAGCATGGCCACCGCGCCCCAGATGAACATGGCAACGAGGAATTTCCGGACGATGGCATCGTCGAAATAGTACGTTTCAAGGGTCGAATCGGGGGCGACAGTCGGGGGCCGTCTCAGTTCGGCAAGACTCTGCGTCATGAGCTTCGCCTCTTCGGTTGGGGTCAATGCCGCGCCGTCAGGTGCGAGCAGCGCCGGGAAACGCCGATGCGGGAACTATCGGCGACGACCGCGTTCGCTAAAATCGGGATTCCTTCGGCTTATTGGGTAGGGGAAACTACTACCCCTCGGACTGGACAGCCGGGCTTTGCGGTATCCGCTGCGCCAATCGCCCCTTCAGACCAACCCCCGTGCGCTTGGCTCACTGCCGAGCGCCAACGGCGCTTCGCAGGATTGAACCGGCATACGCGCCGATGAGGCCGGGGATCATTAAGACCGCCAACATAGCCCACCTGCCGGGGGAGGCCAGCCGAGCGGGGAGAGCAAGCAACGGTCCGAAAAAGGGAACCCCCATCCCGATGATGATCGCCCACCGCCATGCCCACCTGGGCCGGAGCATCCCCAGGACAAACGAGCCGACCAGCACAACCGTCAGGGTGGGGTAGACTTCGTCGACGTTGTGACGATCGACATGGGTAGCGTACGTTGCAAAGCCCAAAGCTGCGGCCAGGCAAAGCATTCCCCCCAGGCTCCGCAAAGTGAACCTTTCTCGTGGAATGCTTGTGCAGAGATCCCAAGCAATGCGCATGCAAAACGTCAAGAAACCAAGGGTGCCTTGTCTCGACAGCGTATCCCGCAATTGGTCGCGAAATGCCTGATTCATTTCGGCGCCATAGCGAAGACGGAACTCCGGGGGATATGCGTGGAGCAATCCGCGATATAGGCAGCAGGCCAACCGCAGGAGCGTATTTTTCCAGATCGCGGGCATCAAAGCCCCCCTACCGCAAGACCGTGTTTCAGGGCGGGAAGCAGTTTTTTCGCGCGGGCCGCGGACACGGCCGTTTCCAGTCGTCGGGCCTCCGAACGGGTCACGCGCCCGCCCAAATCGGTGATGCGGTAATATCGCCGCCGTTCATCATCCAACTCGGGGTCTGGCCGTTCTTCCGATTCCACTACCAGGCCAGCCGCCAGCATTCGCTTGATGCAGCCGTACAACGTGCCCGGTCCCAGGCGCAACTGGCCGCCTGTCTGGGTCGCCACCTCCCGCATGATCGCGTACCCGTGCCGCTCCTGATCGGAAAGGGCCAGCAGAATCTGAAAAACCGGAGGCGTCAGCGGGAGCATCGATAGAGGATCGGTTGCCTTCGTCATGGATATATCCGTCGCGGATATAATAGCGACGTGTCTTTGGTAGTCAAGAGGATTCCGAAAAAATGTTCGTAGCGGTCATTCAAAGACCACCATGGCATGCCCGCGCACTTCCGGCACGAGCACGGATGCCCGCCCCTTTTTGTAATTAAACGGCGTCTTTGCATTTCCCGGGGCCAGATAGACGCGGCTGGGCCTTCGGTCCAGCTTCAGCGAAATCGGAACCTTGAAAATAGGCACGATGTCCTCGACCAAATCGAGATTAGTCGCCCGCCGTTCGGGACAATATTGAAGAAGATGAACGATGGTTCGCACTTTCGGCGTCTGTTGGCGCATGACGCTGGCCTCCATGCCCGTCGGACCATCGACCGTCAGCAGCGGCTGGGGCATGAGCAGCGCAATGAGATTGCGCACCAGCAGCCGGTAGGTGTAGTTTCCGTGCCGGGCGAATGCGCCAAAAACGGGGAAGTTGACGTAGGCGACGCGGCCGTTCAGCGTTGCGGCCGCATATTTGGAAAGCTTGTCCGGCGGCGTCTGAGCATGAGAGGAGAAGTGATCCCAGGCGCGCTCGAAATACGGTTCAACAACCCAGGCGACGGTTTGGGTGCCGGGCCGAGCCGTCACGCGCACGCCGGGATCGTAAACAACGTGCTCGGTGTTCGGGACGTCACGGTCGATCTGGGCGCCAAACCGAAGGTACGTCGTCGTGAAGGGGGACATGCCCTGGGGTTCGATGCCAAGTATCGGCAACAGCGATTGCGTTCCCGCCGGGTTCAAGCCGCTGGTTCCGCTGGCAAGAACCGCGCCGCCGGCGCGCACGTACGCGCCCAGCTTTTTCGCCAGCGCCGCGTTGACGGGCACGGCGTCCGGCAGGATCAGCAGACGGAATCGGTACAGATCGCTCGCCGCATTGACAACGTCGAACTGCAACTTGAGTTGCGTAAGCAGCCGCGTGGCGCCTTCGTCGGTTCCGGAGATGCGGGTCACATTGCCAGCGGCATCGACCGGCGCCTGGAACAGGCCGATCTCCGTGACCGGCGTTGCCCCGACCAGCCAGGCTTCGCGTTCGGCCACGCGCTTGTAAACCTTGCCGATTAATTCATAGGCGGCCGGATCGGGCACGCCACGGGGATGAAGCTGGTCGCCGACGCTGCATCGGGCCCCCAGCGCAATCATCTGGCTTGTTTCGTATTCCAGCGCCGGATACGGCTTGAGCCCGCCGAAATCAGCCCAACTCTTGTGGAAGCGAGCCGTCATGCCCAGATAGGGTTTGTTGAAATTGCGCACGAACCGCACGTTCTTGGCGAAAAAGATGTATCCCCATCCGCCCGTCGGCAGCGCTTCGATCTCCACCTGCTCAAGATAGCGGATCTCTTCGGCAAGGTTCCCCAGCGGCCGGCTGTTGAAGTAAACGGTGGCCTCGGGGTTGGATTGGCGCACCATCCGGTGGAAACGATTCATGTAAGCCAGCGCCAACTCATGAGAATACTTTTGGCGATCTTCCTCGCTGCGGGGATCGCCGCCTCGGACGCGCATCTGCTCCAGAAAACTCTTCGTCGCGCTCGGCTGGTCCCAGCACATGTCGAAAAAAATCCCGTCAACCGGATGGAACAGCTTCAACACCTCGCTGGTCTGCTCGGCTAGGTATTCCTGATAGGGCGTGCTCATGTCCAATATCTGCCAGCCGGGATCGAATACCCCCCCGCTCTTCACCTGCCCGCCGTCCGGCTTGCGAGCCACCCATTCCGGATGCGTGTTGGCGGCATATTCATCGCACTGAACGCTCAGATAAATCGGCGCGCGAATGCCCTGGCGATGCAGGGCCTCCACTTGGTCTCCCAGCAGATTCAAGCCGGCCTTGAGGCCGGGATGGCGCTCGGGGCGTTTGGTGTCATAGTACAGATGCCCGTGATGGCATTTGGCAAAAACGGTGACGCTGTTGACGTACGCATCCTTCATCGCGCGGGCAAATTGCCGCGCGTCAAAGTCGCGCCCCACGTCCGGCACCGCCGGACCCGTGTGGAAATCGAGATGCACTTGCCGAAAGGGAAACGCAAATGGTGATTTCACAACTCTTCCTTCTCTTCCAGGATAAGCCGGTGCGTTGCGTGGCCCGGCAGACCCGACCATAAGATAACGGATTATCACAAAGGTGTAACGCCAAGCGGAGGGTGGACGAAATTAGCTTTGGGGCCATTGAGACCAATGGCGCAAGTCCGTCGCGTCGGGGGCAATCGGCTGATAGGTATCGCTGGCGAAGGGCTGAAAATTACTGGGCCAGCACGCTTCAAGCCGGCAGAGTAGCCGCTGCTGTGCGGGCGCTGGGTATGGATTAACACGTTCGACGAATATGCGACCGTTGACGCCAGCGTTTAGCAAGCCGTTTGCCTCATTTGCCAAGTACCGAGGGGCATAGCCGACCTTGGCGTGGTCGGCAGTCAAAAGTTGAATCGCATGGGGATCAACGCGGTTGTCAGATTCCGGTGAAGGGAAAAGCTCCTCGCCAGGTTGGAGCGAGAGGATGCGATCATGCTGACTTTGATCCAAGTAGCGGAAACCGTGCATCCAGAAAAATGTGCGAAATACCCCGTTCTCCTCGGCGCGAGCCGGGGGCGAGAACAGTTCAATAGAGTCGGTAGCGCGCCCACCGCCGCTGCGCGCCAAGATGAGCATTGGGTCTGCATTCGAATCAAGTCCAAGGGATTGCAGGTAGCTCGGATAGTCTGGGCGGCTGTTGGACATCAGGCGATTGGCGAAAAACGGAAACAAATCCCTGCTTCGATAAACTTCCGACAACGTAGGAAAGGCTGGAAAAGGTTCAAAGTCCGCCTTCTGGGCCTCTTCGGCACCCCTGATGTAGGTAAACTCATACAGACCTGGGAGGTCGCCAACGCCCGCAAGCAAGCGCGCGACGGGATAATATCGCCGCGTCTCATACTGCTGCCATGCCACATAGAGGGCTTGAAGTTGCTGTTGAGCCGTCTGCATTAATGCTCCAAACGTACGATTCTATCCCGGTTCACCCTCAAAAGGGCATAGGCGAAATCACGGGCCGGCTTGGACATCAGTTCGTTCGGAACGCGCTCTATGATCGCCCAAAACTCATTGTCGGCGATCTTCCGGAGGCGATCAATCCACGCCATTCGGGCCACTGGGCTGTCAGCGGTCCATTCGGTAAAGGCCGCCAAAGTGGTCAGGGGTTTGTCGGCCCCGGTAAGATACAGCTTTGACATCGCCTTATCGGCAAAGGTTTCGACAGAGCGGTTCCTGCCCGGCGTCATTCGGTCGGTCCGTTGGGCGTCTGGCAGATTGAATCCCAGGCAAGAAGCATGATCGAACGTCGGCGCGAGGCAGTATTGTCGCCCGGCTCGGATGATCGCCCAATTCTCATGGTGCCGGTCGGTATTTCCGATCAGGGCGTCAAGCATCAAATAACCGGCAAACAAGTCGCTGGCGTTGGCGATTCCTGCAATGTCGGCATATTCCTTCGCCAACGCGGTCAACGATTCATCGATGACACGCCACGTAATCCATGCGCCGTCAAGAATATGCCGAACGCTCTGGACGGTGTGCTCGGTGACTTTGTAGTTTTGGTCCCTTGGGTAACGCGGATTGATAATGTTGGCCAATAGCTCGTTGCCGTGAATCAGCGGGAACCTTCTACGTTCCGTGAAGTCGCGCGCCATGACACCGCGACTTTCCTCAAACTTGGCCAGTTCAACGTGGGCATGGGGCAATCCAAGCACCCCGGCAATTTCGCAGGCGATCTTTTCCGACCAATCGTCTCCGTGGCCGCGCCGGTTATATTTGAATAGCCACCTGTTGCCATCGGTGTGTTCAACCCAGAATTTCTCCTTCGTGCCCATCTGTTCGACGCGGCTAGGGGCATCACGCGGAAGGATAATGATGGGATATAGTTGGCTCATGCTGCCGGCCGACCGTTATAGTCGGATCGTCGCCGAAGGCGGGCACGCGTCAAGTCCACGCAAGCATCCCCGCTCGGCCACGCGCTCATTCCGGCTCGTCGGCGGCCCGAATCAATTCCGGCCCGTCGGTTTTCGGATTGTTGACGGTCGGCGCGACCGCGTAGGCGTCCATTTCTTCGGCGGGATAGGGCGTCAGCGCGTCGGCGACTTCATTTCCGGGAATGCCGGAATCAAGCCAACGGCTGTAATTCCGCCTGGCCACGATCACGGGCATTCGATTGTGAATGGGGCGCATCAGCTCGTTCGGTTGCGTCGTGATGATCGTGCAAGTGTCGATGGGTTCGGCGTCTTTTGCGGGCTTCCATCGCTCCCACAAGCCGGCGAAGGCAAAGACGCCGTCGTCTTTGAGGTGGATGAAATACGGCCGCTTGGGACGCTTGACGCCTTGCCATTCATAGAAGCCGTCGGCGGGAATCAGGCACCTGCGGCGATTGAACGCCTGGCGGAACATTCCGCTGGTTGCAACGGTTTCGGCCCTGGCGTTGATCGGGCGCGTTTTGGGCAATTCCTTCGCCCAGGCCGGGATGAATCCCCATTGCGCCGGGGCGATGACGCGCTCGCCATTGTCCTCCATTCGCACGACCGGCACGTGCTGGGATGGGGCGATGTTCCACCAGTGGACGTCGAGTTCGGAGAATTCCTCAAACGCCATTTGCCGCATGGCCTGGAAGACGGCTCTGGCCAGTTCATATCTCCGCAACGTGTATCGCCCGCACATGATGCAATACGCTAGCGGCTTTGGCGGAAAGATAAAGCTAGTGAAAATCGCGCGACGGATGCACGAATCCGCGCAGAACGTCGCTCAAATCCTGGAGCCGGACCGTCATCACGTGCTGCACCCGGCCTTGACGCTCGATGTATCCGTCGGCCTGAAGCAAAGCGGCATGTCTTGCCGCGGCGCGATACCGCTCATAGACCTGCGGGCGGATGATGAGATTCACCACGCCGGTCTCATCTTCCAGCGTGACAAAAACGATTCCCGACGCGGTGCCGGGCCGCTGGCGAATCAGGACCACGCCCGCCACGCTCACCCAGCGGCCGGGCGGGCGATTCCAAACCTCGGCGGCGGGGACGATCTTTCGCCTGGCAAGCTCCGCGCGAACAATGCCGACGGGATGGCCTTTGAGAGACAGGCCCACGGCGCCGTAATCGGCCAAAATTTCCTCGCCCGCCGTCATCGCGGGAAGTTCCGCGTGCGAATCATTGGCGGAGGCAAAGCCTTCCACCTGCCTGGCCGTTGGCAACGGCGGCCGATCGTCCGGTAACGCCAAGGCATCCCACAGCGCGGGCCGGCGGCTTTTTGAAAGAGATGCGAACGCATCGGCCTCGGCCAGTATTGTCACGGCGCCGATGGGCAAGCCGGCGGCCTCGTGAAAATGGTCGATGGATCGGAAAGGCCCGGATCGTTGCCGGCATTCGACAATTTTTTTCGCGTGGGCCGTGTGCAATCCCTTGACCATGCGAAAACCCAGACGAACCGCCGGGCCGCCGCGGCCCCAGGTGTGCTTGTCTCTTCTTCCCCTCCCCTTGTACTCAGGGGGAGGGTCAGGGTGGGGGTTTCGTGGGCCAATCGATGTTCGACCCCCACCCCAGGGCTCCCGCCGATAAATCGGCGGGAACCCTCCCTCCCCCTGAGTACAAGGGGAGGGGGAAATTCTTTGCGGCAAGTGATACATGCCCTCCAGCGTGCAATCGCATTGGCTATGGTTGACATCCACCGGGCGCACTTCCACGCCATGTTCGCGCGCATCGCGCACCAGTTGGGCCGGAGCGTAGAATCCCATCGGCTGGCTATTGAGGATCGCGGCGCAGAACGCCGCCGGATGATATCGCTTCAACCACGCGCTGGCGTAAACCAGCAGTGCAAACGACGCGGCATGGCTTTCGGGGAAGCCATATTCGCCGAACCCTTTGATTTGCTCGAAACATTGCCGGGCGAAAGGTTCCTCGTATCCGTTGCGGATCATGCCCTCGACGACGCTACGGTGAAATTGCTCGATGTGGCCCGTGTATCGCCAGGCGGCCATGGCGCGGCGGAGCCGATCCGCCTCGGCGGCGCTGAATCCGGCCGCCACCATCACCAGCTTCATCGCCTGCTCCTGAAACAGCGGCACGCCCAGCGTCTTGCCCAGCACCGCTTCCAGTTCCGGTTTGGGAAACGAAACCTTTTCAGTTCCCTCGCGGCGGCGCAGGTAAGGATGCACCATGTTCCCCTGAATCGGTCCCGGCCGGACGATGGCCACCTCGATGACAAGATCGTAAAAGCACTTGGGGCGCAGACGCGGCAACATCGACATCTGTGCCCGGCTCTCGATCTGGAAGACGCCCACCGTGTCGGCGTCGCAGGCCATCGCGTAAACCGCCGGGTCTTCCGGCGGAATGGCGTGAAGCTCGATTGAACGCTCCAACGGCCTGGCCTCATTGACCATCTTCAGCCCCTTGGCCAATGCGGTGAGCATCCCCAGCCCCAGCACGTCCACCTTGAACATGCCCACGGCATCCAGATCGTCCTTGTCCCATTCAATCACCGTCCGGTCGTTCATCGCGGCGTTTTCAATCGGAACGCTTTCGCACAACGGCCGGCGGCTCATCACCATGCCGCCGACGTGCTGGCTCAGATGCCGTGGAAAACCCAGCAGTTCCCCCGCCAAATAGAGGGTCATCCGCACGGTGCGGTCGGCGGGGTCCAATCCCATTTCCCGGATTTTGTCGGCATTCAATACGCTGCCGTCCCACCAGTCCTGACGTTTCGCCATCTGGTCCACCGTGTCCAGGCCCAAACCCATCGCCTTGCCGACGTCGCGCACCGCCGACCGGGCACGGTAGGTAATGACTTCCGCCGTCATGGCGGCGCGTTCCCGGCCGTATTTTTCGTAGACGTACTGGATCACTTCTTCCCGCCGCTCGTGCTCAAAGTCGATGTCGATGTCCGGCGGCTCGTTGCGCGCGGCGGAAATGAAACGCTCGAACAGCATGTCCACCCGATCCGGGTCCACGCTGGTTACGCCGATGCAGTAACAGACGGCCGAATTGGCCGCCGATCCGCGCCCCTGGCAGAGAATTCCGCGCGACCGGGCGAAACGCACCAAATCGTAAACGGTCAGGAAATACGCCGCGACGTTCAATTCCTCGATGAGCGCAAGCTCGTGCTCGATCTGGCCGCGCACCTTCGGCGGCACTCCCGCGGGATAGCGGCCCCGCGCGCCGATCCACGTCAAGTCGGCGAGATATTGAGGCGGGGTTTTCCCGGCCGGCACGATTTCGTCGGGATATTCGTATCGCAATTCATCCAGTGAAAAGGCGCAACGCTGGGCGATCTCGATCGTTCTTTGCATCGCCGCCGGCAGGTCGTCGAACAAACGTCGCATTTCCCGCGGCGGTTTGAGGAATCGCTCGCCGTTTGAAAAAAGCCGAAACCCCGCCTCTTGAATCGTGCAGCCGTGACGCACGCACGTCAGCACGTCCTGCAACCTCCGCCGCCCGGCGTCGTGATAGTGCGCCTGATTGGTTGCCAGAATTGGAACGCCGCAAGCGCGGCTGACGGATTGCACCCGATGAAAGATGGGCCGATCGAGGCCGTCGTGCAGGCGCGAAACCGCCAGCGACAGCCGGTCCCCCATCGCATCCTTGATGGCCCGCGCGGCCGCTTGCAATTCCTCGCCCTCGGTCGCCGGCATGTGCGCATCGATGCTCCGGGCGGTCAATGCGGCCAGCAGCCCATCCGATGCCGTCAACAGATCGTCCAATCGAAGAATGCACGAACCCTTCTCCGCCCGGCGCTTGCCCTCCGTCAACATCCGGCAAAGATTGGCGTAGCCGGCACGGTTCTCGGCCCACACCAATACCTCCGGCGCATCGGTCAATCGCAATCTCGCTCCGACGCACAATTTGATCCCCGCCTGCTTGGCGGCCTGATGGGCGCGCACGATGCCCGCCAGGCTGTTGACATCGGTCATTCCCACGGCCACATATCCAAGTTCGGCGGCCCGGTTGACCAGTTCATCCGGATGCGACGCGCCGCGAAGAAACGAGAAATTGCTCGTCACGTCCAATTCCGCATACACATCGCGAAAAGATGAACCGCGAAGACGCGAAGAGCGCGAAGTTGCGCGAAGATTGATATTTTCTTCTTCGCGCAACTTCGCGTCCTTCGCGTCTTCGCGGTAAAACTCTTCGCGGGGATCATTTGACAAGTCACTCGAATATTCCATGGAGATACCACTGGTTGGTTTCCATCACGCGAAACAGCCAAAAGCGGCTGCCGGCCGTGTCGGCCACGTCGAAATAATCCCGCGTCTTGCCCGATCCGTTCCACCATTGGCCGGCGATGCGCTCGGGCCCGCGAACGTGCACCAGCCGATGGACCTGCGTGGAGGCGAAGCCTTCCACGTCGTCGTGCGTGAACGCGACGGGCTGGCCATCGCGGCTCTCCGACGTGGAGGCGAAGCCTTCCACAGGCATCACGATCACGCGAATGGCGCGCGGCAACGGCAACAGGCACAGCGGACGGGACGCGACCGGCGGCTTTTTTCCAATCGTGGAAGGCTTCGCCTCCACGGCCGCGGCTTCCTTCCGATAGGAAAACGCGTGCTCCGGCACGTGCGCTTCGGCAAGCTCGGCCCACTCGGCGACGTCGCCGAATTTCGCCCGGAGCCGTTCGATCAAATGATCCATTTCAGCCGCGTCGCGCTCGGCATCCTCGCCCATCAGCGCCGGCTGTTCGTTGCCCAACCTCTCGGCCGAAACGACGGACAGGCCTACCGCGTGGAAGCCGTCGTCCGTTTCCGCGCTCTCCAACGCGTGACGCAGCAGAACGAACAAACTTCCGGCGTTGCGCGAGCTGCGAAGCAATCCGATTGTTTTTTCGATCGGCGGCGCATACGGCCGGCGCAACGTCATCCGAAGTTGCTTCGCCCCCAGCCCGCGGCCGGTCAGCGACTCCACCACCCGATCCAAAACTTGCCGCAGCGCCAGGTGAAGGGTTTCGAGCGATTCAACGATGCCGTCGAACTCCATCTCGGCTTGAATCGGCGTGCGATGGGGCAGCCAATTCAGCGGCTCCCGGATTGCCCCCGTCGCCTGGTCAATGCGCTGAAGGATCGCCGGGCCGAACCGGGAAACAAGCTGATCGCGGGGAATCCGCAGCAGGATTCCAATGGCGTCGATGCCCAGCGCGCGCAACGACTGGGCCGTCGCCGATTCCAATCGCAGCGCCTCCGGCGGCAATCGCGAAAGAGCGGCAAGGAGATTTTCGCCGCTGACGACTCTCGGCGATTCTGTGCCGAACACCGCCATCGCCCAGGCCGCGCCCGGCGTCGGGCCAATCGCCACGTCGGCGTTTAGGCGCAATCGCTTCATCGCCGCGTCCACCCGGCCGGCCAGCGCGTGTAAATTGCCAAAGAGCCTTTCCAGACCCGTGGCATCGAGGCAAATCGACGATGGCGGCCAGATCGCCACGTTCGGGCTGAATCGCATCAGCCAGTAGCCAAGGGCTTCCAGGGACCGCCGATCTTTTTCCGGCTCGGCCGGGGCGATCGCCAGCTCGGCACAATGCGCCCGAGCCTGCGCCAGCGTCATTCCCGGTTGCACGGCCGGTGGGACTTCGGGGCTGACCGCCGTGACAACTTGCCGATGGGCGGTTGTTTCCACCAATACAAACGCTTTACGCCGTAGCTCTAACGCGCGGCGTCGCAGCCGGTCGATTGGCCAATGGCGCAGATGCACGCACATCACCTGTTTCACGGTCCACCTCCAGGAGAACGCTCGATCCCAATCGTCCTCCATGACCGTGCAGCAACTCGACGATCCAGCATTGCAGATCGTCCATTTCCAGCGTGGGCCGGACGAGCCAGCGGGTGGCGGCGGCGTAATTGCCCGACGAACCGGTCGAGCTGGGCCGAAGGAAAATTCCCACGCCGCCTCCATTCTCCGCCGCAAGCTGCAATCGCCGGGCTTCGAGGTCGGACAGCCGATTGAGATGGGTAATCGCCGCGCTCACGCCCTTGCACCGCAGACATTCCGTCAGCGCCGAAATCTCCTGCGCGGCATTTCGCGGGCGCAGCAGAATCATCCGCCGAAGATCGATTCCCGCGGTCGAAACGGCCGTGGGATGCAACTGGCGCCTGGGATCGCTCCAAACGATCGCCCCGCCCCTCGCCGCTTGTGCGGCCCGAGCCAGGATCAGCGCCAACGATCGAGGCGGAGAAACCGCCGGGTCGAATAGCAACTCGTGAATTGCTCCGCATCGCAGCGCTCCGTGAGGCGCAAGCTCATCCATCGCCTCCAAACCCGTGCGGAAAAGATCGCGTCCCGCAGTAGCGCGTCGTTCCGCCGGGAGTTGCCGAGCCAGAGTGCGCAGTAAGGCACTCTTTGCCGCCATATTCCGCATGGCCGCTCCTTTGTGTTCGTATTATGTTAGGTATCAAGAAGTGACCGTTCAGTCAAGCCTTTCCATTAGCCCCCGGCTCTGCCGGGGTTTGTGCGAGACAACCCCGGCAAAGCCGGGGGCTAACGGAAAAAAGCTACTTCTGAGGAGTTATAAACTCCATCGATTGGCACATTTCCGCGGTCAATATCAGCAGGGCCGCGTACACCGCCAATCTCGCTCCGGGGCGCCAATTCGCCAGTTCCAAACCGACCGGCAACATCAGCATGGGAAGCATGAACATCCAGATGCGGGCGGTTTCGACCTGGAGCGCGCCCGTCAAGGCAATCAGCGCGAATTGCGACACGCTGAGGATCGCCACGCGGGATTGCGGGGTTAGGGCGTGTTTGAAGGCCGATTTGAAATAGAACCCAACGAGAACAAAGCTCATCCACCCCGAGGCAAGCGCGAAATCATATAGGTCGGTGGGAATCGTTCCGGGCAGGGAGTGGTGCGGATAATGATAAACGTTAATCAGCTTGTCCCAGAGGACGTAGACTTGCCGGGTGCACTCGCGAAGGGTGGCAATCGGGTTGAAGCGCGTGGTGGCCCATAGGATCGCGTAGCACGCCGCAAAGGCGGCCAGCGACGCAATGAAATGGATGAGGATTCGCCGCATCCGGCATTGCGGGTCGGTGAACCAGCGGAGCAACGCGAAGCCGATGAGGAAGATCGCGATCACGCCGGGAAGATACGAGATAAATCCGGCCGCTGCGTACGCGACGCCCAGCGCCAGGGAGTATCGAAGTTGATTTCGCACCAGGGCCAAGCCCCAGAGCACGGCCACGATCACGGTCAGGATCGAGTAACACTGCTCAAACATCGGAAAAAACAGGATCAACGAGGGGCATAGGGCCAGGTAACTAGCGCCGAAAAATGCGGCGTCGCGGTTGGCGGTGAAAAAGATGATGAACGCGTACGTCGCCAGGATTGAAAAGCTCGCGACCACGCCGATCAACAATCCGGAAACGCTCGCCCCCACTTGTCCCGGCCCCAACAGGCGGATGATTCCCATTTCGATCAGCACCAGGCCCGGCGGTTTTTGCCGGGGATGCAGATAAAAGTGGTCGAGCATGGCGGGATAGTCGGCGAGCAATTGGCGGGCGCCGATCCCCTTGCGCAGCAGCATTGCCGCTGAAGCGAAATACCCCGTGCTCCACCTGCTTTGCACCACGTCCGGAATGCGGGAAAACCCGGGCGGATTCTGTTGCACGCACGCCCCGCCGATCATCAGCGCCAGCGCCGACGCCATCACCAGCCCCACCCACCCCGCCGACGGCCGCCTGGCATACAACGCCTGCGCCAGGAAAAATGGAAGCCCCAGCGAGAGCATGATCGGATACACCGTTCGAGAAGGGATCCATTGCCAGGTCCAGCGGTAGTAATAATGGCTGTTGACGTGGAAAAGATGCTGGTGAACGGCGACCGCGAAGAACGCCGCCACCGCCAGGACCAGGGCCGCGCGCGGCCAATTCCCTTGCCGGATCGAACTTTTCCCGCCGTCATCGGACATCAAATCGCCTTGAGTTGTTGCGCCATTTTCAATGCTCTACCGCTAGCCCGCATTATTCACCGCGAAGTGCGCCCACCGCAGCATGGCCGTAACCAAAAAATATTACCGCGAAGGAGCGAAGCAGCGAAGGTACGCGAAGTCGGATTGATAAGTCTTCGTTGATATCCCGCAAATTCTTTTCTCCACGCGAAGATTCTCCAAGATGACGCGGCTTCGTCGCTCCATGGCCCATCTTCAAATGCGCTACCGCGAAGGCGCGAAGGACGCGAAGTTGCGCGAAGGAAAATGCAAGATTTGATTCTGACCTTCGCGCAACTTCGCGTCCTTCGCGCCTTCGCGGTAAAACTCTTTGGGTTGCGGGCAGAGCTCGCGCTGGGCGTAACTTCGCTGCTTCGCGCTAACGCATTTGACCATAACCGATCGAGCGGCGAGTACGTTTCCCGAGCAATTTTAGCAAAAAGGCAGAATCCCGCCACACCCCAATGAAAAACCCCTTGCCGTGCAAGGGGTTATCGAATCATCGGAGTGACAAGACCCGACGCGAACTCTTCCTCGATTTAGAGCATCACGCTCGCTTGCGCGACGCCCTTCGGAGCAGCCCGAGCGCTCCCACGCCCAACATCGCCAGCGATGCCGGTTCAGGAACGATCTCTGTCTGGAACGTGCCCAGACCGGTGTTCGGGTCGCTGGTGCCGGTGGCGTTGACGTAGATGGGGAGATACGGCTCGGGATCGACGGGATATAAATCAATGTCCCAGTCGCCCGTCTCTTCGTCGTACGCGCTGACGCTCTCGAAATCCGAATTGGGAACTTTATTGCCCAGCGCGTCGGTAAGATAGCCGACGTCGGCGTCGATCCAAGTATTCGGATCCACCGCCACGGCAATATGGGCGTCCCCGACTTTGTTGCCATGCGGGTCGTACCAGTTGAAGTCCGACACGATGTAATAGATGTTGCCCGGACCGTTCGGGTTGGGAATGAGGGTTATCGTTTCCAAATCCGTATTGCTGTACAGCTCGTTATCCCAGTCTTCATGCGAAACGCTAGCCCACGTCCAGGTGGCATCCGACGGGTTGTAGGTCGACGATCCATTCGCTCCGACCGTGATCGGCTCGCCATCATACGTCTGGCCCGAAACCGTGCTGTAGCTGAACGACGATCCACCCGCACCGATCGAACTATTGTAATCCAACGTCGCCGGCCCGGAGAACCCAAACTGCCTGGCGACAAACAAATTCTCGTTGGCTTGATCCTCCATCATTTCTTCATTGGCAACCGGCACCGATTGGGCGCGGGCTTGCCCGGTGCCAATCGCCAGCGGCAACCCCACCGCAACAACGCCGACCCCGATTTGGACGATACGCTTGAGACGCAAAGACATGATAAGCTCCTTCCAGGTGAAATAAAACCGAACACGGTCGGCTTTGGGGTGAAAGATATCAATCGAGCAAATGCCTGTCAATGGAAAAATGCGCGAAATGAACAGCCTGAATGCTGGCCAATGACGCGTAAAATCCTTGATTCCGTTCAATGGCAAACGATTATTCGCGAATTTGGCTGAGCTTTTGGGGCAGATTAATTTTCTACTTTACGACAGGTATGGAATTGATGGCGACAAATGAACTCGCTGTCCGGCGGTGGCCCGGAAATGACCGACAGTCGCTTATCAATTGAATCCTTCGCAAAGCGCGTCGGATTTTTGGAGGCGATTTCAATTCGTCCGGCTCAGGGGTGAAAAAGTGCATCGGGTGACATATAGGTATCCGGATGGAGTCGATGGACCGTTTGAAAACTCGCGAATACGGCGCGGCTGGGCCAACGGTTTTGGTCATTCACGGCGGTCCCGCGGCGGCGGGAAATGCGGCGCCAATCGCGCGGGGATTGGCCGGGTCTTACCATGTCCTTGAGCCCTGGCAGCGCGGCAGCGACGCTTCGACCGCTCCGCTGACGGTTGCCCGACACGTCGCCGACCTCCGTGATTTGATCCTCTCGCGCTGCGCCGGCCAGCGCCCCGCCCTTATCGGTGAATCCTGGGGCGCGATGTTGGTGCTTGCCTTTGCCGCGGCTCATCCCGACCTGGCGGGGCCGCTCGTGTTAGTCGGCTGCGGGACCTGGGACGCGGAATCTCGCGCCAAACTTCAGGAAACCCTTGAGCAGCGCATCGGCGATGATCCGCCGCTTCGGAGCGCGATCGACCAATTGGCCGCCGAATATTTCGACGACGAGCGGCTACGGACGATTCGCCGCTACGAGTTGATCCGGCGCCTGTACGATTTCAGTCCAATGCAGGAAGAGGCCGATCCCGCGATTGGGCCGTTTGATGCCAAAGCTCACGAGGAGACTTGGAATGACATGTTGCGATTGCAACGGCAGGGTCAATACCCGGCGGCGTTGTCCGCAATCCGATCGCCGGTTCTGATGCTGCACGGCAGCTACGATCCTCACCCCGGACCTTGCACGCGCGACCTTCTTCGCAGCTACATCCCCCAACTCGAATATCACGAGTTGCCTCGCTGCGGACACAGCCCATGGCGTGAGCGATTCGCACGGGACGACTTCTTCCAAATCATGAGCCGGTGGCTCACGGAAAACATCTGCCCCGGTCGTTGAACGGTATTGGGGCTAAACCCCCAGGGCGACTCTGCCAATGATCGCGAATCCCGTCGCAATGGCGCAGATCCCGGCGAGGCGAACGACATGCTTCGGCTCCGGCAGCAGTTTCTCCAGTGCGATCAATGCGGCCACCATTGCGATGACCAGCGGGTTCATCATGCCCAGGGCCAGCAGGACTAACGTTGGTCCATCCACATCATCGACATCGTTCAACCGCCGGGCATCGACATGCCGCCGGACATGGAGCGGCAGAAGTACATCGTGGCCGTAATGCTCGGGGCGAAGATCAGCATGCCCTTTACCTTTTACATTTAGTAATCAAGTTCCGTAAGCTACCGTTGACATAAGAGCCCCACGCGCCTGAACAGGCATTGAAACACTCATATTCCGGAACCAAACCTGCGTGAGTGAAGCGGACCTCGGTGTTGTGACCTTTTTTAGCGATTTCAAAGGTGATTTTTGTGCCATTCCACTCGCTCTTGTGTCTAACAAAATTGAGTTGGCTGTCCAAAACAAGCCAAACGACCTTTTTGCCGGGGATTGATTCTGTTATCTTCTGTTTGGAATAATGATGGGGATTGTAACGATACGTAAACTCGTCACCGAGTTTGTCGGTGCTACCCTCAATTCCAGGCTCTCCTGACCACCATCCACGAACGTTGTTGATCGCAGCAAAGACTTCTTCCGGCGATTGGTCTACCGTAAAGGAAGTGGTCAAATCGTGGTTGCTCATTTGACGAGCTTTGCTCACAACTTCTTCCATAGGGTTCGGCTGACCTTTACCTTTGGTAATGAGGTCGCGCAAACTGCCGGTTATGTACGAACCCCATGCCTCCGAGCAAACATCGTAGCATTCGTACGCCGGTAAAAGGCCGACGTGCGTAAAGTGCACTTCTGTTTGATCGCCTTTTCTGGAGATCTCAAAGACAACGTCTGTTCCCTTCCACTCGCGCTCGTCTTTCACGAAGTTAAAGTAGTTGTCCTGGACGTGCCAAATGACCTTTTTGCCCGGCACGAATTCGGTGATTTTGAACGCGCAACGGTGAATGTCTTGGTAGTGGTACTTAAACTCCGCGCCAAGCTTGTTGGTGTCACCCTCAATTGCCTGTGACCACCACCCACGAACGTTGTTGATGGCATTGAAGACTTCGTCCGGGGTTTGGTCTACCGTAATGGAAGCTGTGAAATTATGGTTCTTCATGATTCTGTCCAATTTGGGGTTTGAGCAGCGGGGTTGTGGTGTATCTGTTGATTACGCCTTAACGGGCTCTGTTTGAACGAACGCCGCAAACTGACGCTCGAGTGCCTTGACCGCGCCGCTGCGCCAGCCCTCCGCCACGGACTCTGACATGGGATCAGGGAAGATTTCCTCCTCCCCTTTCTCCACTCCATCCAAGATTGCCCGCGCAACGGACTGGGAAGAGGCCTTCGGTATGTCCAGGTCTCGTGTCATGTCCGTGTCCACGGGGCCGGGAAGGACCCTATGGACGCTGACACCCCGTCCGGCCAACAGAGTGCGCAACGACTGCGACAGGGAGAACGCGGCCGCTTTTGAGACGGAGTAAGCCGGACTGAACGGCACGGCGGCAAGGGACGACAACGAAAGAACGTTGACAATGGCGCCCCGCGACCGAGTCAGCAACGGCAGGAAAGCCTGCGTCACATCATACGGGCCGAATAGGTTGACCGCGAGTTGCTGTTCGAGCACACGACGATCGCTGAGGTCATCGAAAGGCGATACGCCGGCGTTGTTGATGAGGATATCGAGAGATTCGACCTCATCGACCGCTCCCCGAATCTGCGCCGCGTTCGTCACGTCCAGGGTCAGGGGCGTAACCCGTGCATCCAAGTGGGCCAAGGGCTGGCGCGTGCCGGCATACACCCGCTTGGCGCCTCTGCTCAAGGCTTCCTCGACCAGCGCCCGTCCGATGCCGCGATTGGCCCCGGTCACCAGAACTGTCTTGTTTGCGATTGTCATAAAAGCTCCTATCTAATGACTTTCAACTGTCCGCGAACGGCGGAAGCCGCTTCTAACCGCGTTTTTTCTCCGCGGCCGTGCGAATCTGGTCCAGCATTTCTCCCCAGCCTTTGCTCACATTCTGCTGGAGTTCCGGTGGGATCAGCCCCATGGCCTGGTGGGTGAATTTTAGCAGGGTGCCGCCGGGCTGTTCGGTGAGGCGGTACTGCACGTGCGAGATCGCCGGGTAGGACATCATCGCCGGGCCGACCAGTTCCAGCAGTTTTGGTGGCTTGATCACCTGGACATGACCCCACAGGTGCCCGGTGTTGTTGCCCAGGTCGCGGAACCAGCGCCCACCGGGCCAGGGTTCCAGCTTCATGCTCATTTCCTTCAGAGGGCCATGCGGTTCCAGCACGGTTTGGAAAACCACGTCCGCCGGGGCGGCGATCAGCACCTCTTTGACGACGTGCAGGGTTTTGATTTCTTCAGCGGCCATGACTTTGCTCCTTTGAATGGGGTTGGTGTTTCGATGCGGAAAGATCGTGTTCCGCAAGTTGTTTGGCTTTTAGTTCAGCGGCTTCCTTGATGCCGGCCAAGTGGTCGGTCCAGAATCGCTCGAAGTTTTGAATCCAATCGTGCATGGGTTTGAGCTCCTGCGGGTTCAGCCGATACAACCGGCGTTGCCCGGCCTTGCGAACGGCAACCACACCCACCTTTCGCAACACACCCAGGTGCTTGGAAACAGTAGGCTGCGGAAGACCGAGTTTGAGCACCAGTTCAGTGACGTCGCGCTCGGCCCCCAGGGCGAGCAGATCCACAATCTCCCGCCGGTGGGGCTCGCCGATGGCGTTGAACACGTCGGAGGTTGTTGCCGCCCGAGCCATGCGAAGAGTATATACCGATATTGGAATATTTCAAGAAGAAAAAATTACATTGCTTCAAAAACGATGTCAATCCGGTTCGAGCCTTCGCCATAATTTCAGAATAATCATTCGGCTATTCGCGAACATCCTCGACCAACGAGCCGCTGTTAGTGACTGATCCAAAACGATATAGGCGCGATGCCGTCGGGGAGAGATTTGCTCCCCTGCTGCTTTCGGGTCGGGGAAAGGGGCCATGTTTATGGCGAAGGGATGCGGCCTACTGCCGGAATTCCATGGGATTAGTGCTCAAGCCGCCTCGCTCTGGGACTCCGGCTGCGCGTCGCGGGTAAATTCGGCGACCGCCTGACGTAGAACGATCCAGGACCGCTCGCTCTCGGCGGAGCGCAACAGCTTGGCGGCCTGCGCGGCCACGTCCTTCAGTCCGGCCGCCGCCGCCTTGCCTAGCAAGAGCTGCGCAACTTCCTTGATTTGCACGCGGTCCTGGCGCTCGATCGCCTGCTCGATCTGGGCAAGCTCCGCTGCGAGCTCTTCGTAGAATTTCTGCGCCAAGACCTGGCGGCTGGCCGTGGCGGTGGAGGCGTCCTCCGTCAGCGCGGTCTCCTGGCCAACCTGGGCCACGGCCAGATATCGGCCGATCGCCTTGAACAGCTTTTCCATCTGAATCGGCTTGGTGACGAAATCGTTGCAGCCGGCGTTGAGGCACTTGGAGCGGTCGCGCTCCATGGCGTTTGCGGTCAGCGCGATGATGGGACCGCGGTATCCCTGGCTGCGAAGCTGGAGCGTGGCGGTGAAACCGTCCATCACCGGCATCTGGACGTCCATCAGGATCAAGTCGAACGAAGAGCCGCGTCCGGCCGCCGACATCGCCATATCGCAGGCGATTTGACCATTGGAGGCGATCTCGATCTTCAATCCCGTTTCGCGCAGCTTGGCCACGATCAGGGCCTGGTTATCGATGCCGTCCTCCGCCAGCAGCACGGACCCGTTGATGCGGACCCGCGGGCCGGTGAAGTTGTACTGAATCTCCATCGCTTCCTCTGGGCGCTCGTGAATCGCCACATCGGTCAGCGACCCGGTCGCGACCGTAACCGTGAAGGTGCTTCCGCGCCCCGGCTCGCTGGATAGCGAGATGTCTCCGCCGAGCGCCTCGGCGAAATGCCGCGAGATCGCCAGACCCAACCCCGATCCGCCGTATTGCCGGGTAATCGTCGCATCCGCTTGTACGAACGGCTTGAACAGCGACGACTGACGCTCGGGCGGAATGCCGATTCCGGTGTCGGTAATTTTCACCTCAAGCAGGGGGTTGGCGGCACGAATCGACGGCTTGATCGATACCGTCAGGTGCACGCCGCCGTCCTTGGTGAATTTGATCGCGTTATTGATCAGGTTGATCAACACTTGGCGCAGCCGGGTGGGATCGGTCTGGATCATTTTCGGGATGGGTCCCTCGAAGTTCGCGTCCAGCGCCAGACCTTTTTCGGCGGCGCCGCTGCGCAGCATCGAACAGACCTCGCCGACGATTTCCGCCGGACAGCACAGGACCCGATCGACGGACATCTTTCCGGCCTCGATCTTGGACAGGTCCAGGATATCGTTGATCAGCGTCAGCAGGTGCTCGCCGTTGCGGCGGATGACGCGGGCATCGCTCAGCCGCTGTTCCTTGGTTCTGTGCGAATTCAGCAACAACTCCGCAAACCCGTTGATGGCGGTCAGCGGCGTGCGAATCTCGTGGCTGATGTTCGCGAAGAACATCGACTTGAATCGATTGGCGGACTCGGCGGCCTCCTTGGCGAGCTTCAACTGCTCCTGGGCTTGTGCCCTCTGCGCGTCCATCCGCGACAATTTCCTCAGGTTGAGGCAGACGATCAGCCCAAACACCACCGTCACCGAATAGACGAACAGGATGAAGCAGGTTTCCAGATCGTACCATCCGCGGTACACCCCGAAGATCAGCACCCACCAGAGCAAGGCCGGGACGACCACGCACGCCGGAAGCAGTCGCCGGGCCACCACGCGCGTGATCTGGCCCTGCTCCGCCTTGGGTCTGTTCAATGGATCGTTGGCCGCTCCGTCGCGGCGGAGGGCAAGCCCTCCGCGTTGAAGCGCCAACTCCGAAATGTCCGGAGCGAGGTAATCCGACGTCGGTATGTTCTGGCTCATATCGATTCCTAATTTTCCGTAAACAAAGGTGCGGCTGGGGCGTGGCCCCGTCCCTAGAATCGTCGTCCAGCCCGCGCGCCGTTAGGATCATCGTGGGAATTGCAATCGATCGGCGGCGTGATCGCCGATCGTTATCGGACAAAGGACAACGATTGCCAACGAGCGGGTGCGTGAGCGACGTCAACACGCGCCTGATCTGGGTGAAGGCACGAGGCCAGAAGATGACTTGGGAGGACGCCATCGCCGGTGCCGCAGCCTGCCGCTTTGCGGGCCGCTCAGATTGGCGAATGCCGTCGATCAAGGCACTCCACGCGCTCATCAATTTCACCGGCGCCTTTCGCTTCCGAGCCGCCGACTCGACGCCCTACCTCGACATGCGGTTCTTCGATTTCGTTTATGGCAACGAGTCCAATGGCGAACGCGGAAATGGTGCCGCTCGTGTCGTCAGCAACCGCTTGTCGATAACCGCGGGATTCAGGTATTCTTGCGCCCCATGAAACCGAATTCCTTGCCCCGCCGTTTCTGTTCAGCCGGGCGAATTTTGGGTTTAGCAATCCTCGCCGCCTGCGGCTGCGCGCCGAATCGCGGTAATGAAGTCGCCCAGCCTCCCGCCGCGCCGCCACCGTACGTCTGGAAGAGCGTGCAGATGGTCGGCGGAGGATTTGTGGATGGCATCGTTTTTCATCCCACCGAAAAGGGACTGCGCTATGCGCGCACCGATATCGGCGGGGCGTATCGCTGGAACGATCGGCAGAAGCAATGGATGCCGATCCTCGATTGGCTTCCCTATAAGGAGACCAACCTCATGGGTTGCGAGAGCATTGCCGTCGATCCAGCCGATCCCAACCGCGTGTACCTCGCCTGCGGAATGTATACCAACCCTACCACGCCGAACGGGGCGATCCTGCGCTCGGATGATCGCGGGGGCACCTTCCAGCGCACGGATATGCCGTTCAAGATGGGCGGCAATGAAGACGGCCGCGGCAATGGTGAACGCCTGGCGGTCGATCCCAACGATGGGAACGTGATTTATTTTGGCTCTCGCCATGACGGGCTGTGGCGAAGCGCCGACCGCGCCGTGACGTGGTCCAAGGTCAACAGCTTTCCCGACGTGACCGAAGGCCGCGCCACGACGAGCGCGCCGCGCGAACGATTCGGTTTCCCGGTGCGATCCTCGGGCGTGGTCTTCGAAGTTTTCGATCCGCGCAGCGGCATAGCCGGCGCGCCCAGTTCAACCATTTACGCCGGCGTTGCGCTGATGGGCCGCAGCAATTTTTATCGCAGCACCGACGCCGGCGCGACCTGGGCCGCCGTGCCGGGAGAACCGACCAATCTGCGGCTCTCGCATGGGGTGATGGCGTCCAACGGAACGATCTATCTGTGCTACGGCAGCGCCCCCGGTCCCAGCCGCATGACCCGCGGCGCCATCTGGAAGTTCGACACGAACAGCGCCCAGTGGACCGACATCACGCCCGAGAAACCCCAACCCTCAACCCGCCCGGCAAGCGGCCCCAGCGGAGGCGGCGGCTTTGGCTACGGCGCGGTGTCCGTCGATGCCCATGATCCCGACGCGCTCATCGCCAGCACTTTCAACCATCCCGATGGTGAGGAACTTTTCCGCAGCACCGACGCCGGCAAAACCTGGAAGCCCATCTTCCATCACGGCGGCGGAACGTTTGATTATTCCGGCGCTCCCTACGTTGCCCACACGCCGATCCACTGGCTGCTGGATATCCAGATCGATCCGTGCGATCCCAATCACGCGATGTTCACGACGGGATATGGCGGCTGGGAAACCTTCGATCTCACCGATGCCGATGCGGGCAAGCCCACCCGCTGGAGCGTCATGAGCAAGGGAATCGAGGAAACCGTCGCCATGCAGCTCGTCAGCCCGCCGTCGGGCGCCCACCTGATCAGCGCCATCGGCGACTACGGCGGCTTCGTACACCGGGACCTGGACAAGCCCAATCCCGACGGCAACTTCGATCATCCCAATTTCTCCAACACCGGCGGCGTCGCATTCGCCCAAAGCAATCCCGACGTGCTCGTCCGAGTGGGTATCGTCGCGGGCGGCCAGCGCGGCCGGGGAACGAATGTCGCCTATTCCCTCGACGGCGGAAAGACGTGGCAGCCGACGCCCTCCATGCCAGCCTCCCGAAGCGCTATGGGCTCCATTTCCGTAAATGCCGACGGAACCCGATGGATCTGGACCCCGGCGCGATCGTCGCCATTCCTCACGCGAAATCGCGGCGCAACCTGGAGGCAAATCCCCGGCCTGCCCGCAAACACGCGCGTCATCGCCGACCCGATAAGTGCGCAGAAGTTTTATGCCATGGCCTTGTTCGACGGCAAATTGCTTATCAGCAGCGACGGTGGAGAAACGTTTGAATCAAGACCTCTGATCCTGCCCGCCGGCTTGCCGCGGGCCGGTGAACTCGGGGAGAACAATCGCGGCGACCGCGGCGACAACCGCGGCGGCCAGGACCGCATCTACGCCACGCCGGGCGTTGAAGGCGATCTCTGGATCGCCGCTTTCGATGGCCTGTATCACTCCGCCGACACCGGCCGGAGTTTCGTCAGGTTGGACGGTGTGGAGCAAATCCACGGTTTCGGCTTTGGCAAAGCCGCGCCCGGCGCCGGCGTCCCGGCGTTGTATCTCATGGGAATCGTGCGAGGCCAAGACGCCATCTATCGTTCCGACGATTTCGCCAAAACCTGGGTGCGCATCAACGACGATCGGCACCAATACGGCCTGTTGTTGCAGATCACCGGCGACCCGCGCATCTACGATCCCGCCGATTAGGTCGGCGGTTGCATCAAGTCATGTTGCGGGTCGATGCCACGGCCGGCGACGCAAAGCGCTTTGGCTTCCGGCGGCGAGGTGCTCTTCACGCCCGCCGCGAAGGATCTGGACGAGGCCAATCCGCGACCGAGCGTGACGCCGATTTTCTGGAATCGTTTGATGAACCCGACGCGACAGGTTTCGTCAGCGAAGCCGCCCAGGCCCGGCCCAACCAGCAACAATCGCCAGACGTGCAGGCCCCGCAGCCAATAGTTCCATCGTCTGGAGCGCGTTGAACATGGGAATGAATTGTGAATTCACAGTCGGTTACGATAGCCTTTGCTCGCAAGGGCGAGGACGAACTATGCCCGACATCGCTCTGCCTGGCGGCAAGAGGACGGGGCGTCACCGGCTGCCGCGGTTTTTGCGTCCGCCGCGCGCGGCCGTGCCGATTGCCGATCCTCACGCTGCATGGGGTGGTGTACGGGGTATCGAAATTTTTCGGCGGGATGCTGGCGGACCGGGCCAACGCGCGGGTGATGATGGCGCTGGCGCTGGCCATCTCCGCGGGGCTCAACGTCTGCTTCGGCCTCAGCTCGTCGCTGCTGTTTTTCGGCATTTTCTGGACGCTCAACGGCGTGTTCCAGGGCATGGGCTATCCGCCGTGCGCCCGGCTGCTGACCCATTGGTTTTCGCCGATGGAATTGGCCACCAAGATGTCGTATTGGAACGCGTCACATTCCCTCGGCGGCGGCGCGATCCTCATCCTGTGCGGATTCCTGGTCAACCGCTGGGGTAATTGGCGGCTCTGCTTCTTCGTTCCATCGGTGATCGCATCGGCGATGTCGGTGCTGCTGCTGGTATTCCTTCGCGACACGCCGCAGTCGATCGGATTGCCGGAAGTCGAAGGCTCGCACGTTCCCGGGGGTGATACGGCCGAGGAATCGCCGCAGGCGTTCCGGCGGTGTCTGCGCGAGTGCGTCTTTTCCAACAAGTACATCTGGCTGGTTTCGATCGCCAACTTTTTCGTCTACACCATTCGCTTCGCCGTCTTCGACTGGGGGCCGACGGTATTGAAACAGGCCAAGGGGATTACGCTGCTCCATGGCAGCGCCATGGTAGCCGGTTTTGAAGTCGCCGGCCTGGTGGGAATGCTGGTGACGGGCATTCTCACCGACCGTCTTTTCGGCGGGCGCGGGGCGCCGCTGAGTTTAGTCAGCATGCTGCTGTGCGGGCTGTCGGTTTTCCTTTTCTGGAAAGCGCCGGGCGAGCGGCAGTGGCTCAATACGTTTCTGCTGGCATGCACGGGTTTTTTTGTGTATGGGCCGCAAGCGCTGGTGGGCGTGATGTCGGCCAATCTCGCCACCAAGCGGGCCGCGGCCACGGCCGTGGGACTCACCAGCATCTTTGGCTACGCCAGCACCGTCCTCTCCGGCTACGGGATCGGATGGCTCGTCAAATGCTACGGCTGGGGCCCGGCGTTTACGTGCCTGATCGGCATCGCCGTCGTCGGAGCCGGCGTGTTCGCCATGGTGCTGCCGGCGAAGGCGCATGGATATGCCCAAACTCCCGAGACGGGCCAGAACGAGCAGTGCTTTGGCTAACAGAAGAATAAGAGGATATGTTGGGCACGTGGGAAGACTGCCATTCACGTTTCTGATATTGCTGGCCGGCTGCGTGTCGCAACACGGTGGGATAGCGGCGCCGACGACCGCACCGACGAAAATTGATCGCTTTGCGGGTGAATATCGGTTCCTGTCGAATTTTTATCCCGCGACCGTGGTATACGAGGGGCTCACCTATCCCGATTCGGAGCACGCCTATCAATCGGCCAAAACGCTGAACATGGACGAGCGGCGGCGGATCGCGGCGCTGCCGACCCCGGCGGAGGCGAAGCGGGCCGGCGAGGCGCTGAAGTACCGGGCCGATTGGCCGCAAGTGAAATATCAGGTGATGTTGGATTGTGTGCGGGACAAGTTCACCAGAAATCCGGAGCTGCGCGCCAAGCTGCTGGCGACAGGCAATTCATATCTTGAAGAGGGGAACACCTGGGGCGATCGGGTCTGGGGCGTTTATGCGGGGCAGGGAACAAATTGGCTGGGGAAGATTCTCATGCAGGTGCGAACGGAACTGCGGAACTAGCCAGTAAAAAACCACTCCAGCCGCCTCCGGGCGGCTTTCCCGTGCGCGGGTGATAGAATGGACACAATGAAAATGGACTGGTTGACCTTCTGGCGAACGAGCTTCGTCGTATGGCTGGCGTTGTTCCTGTATTTCGCCATAACGCAGACGCTCCACCATTCCTATCCGCATCCCGTCGCGGTTTTGCTTCCGCCACTTTGTTTTGCGATTCTGTCGGTCCTTCAAATCCGTCGGATCAAAGATCGGAAAAACTCAAATTAGCCGCAACCGGGTCGCATCTTGGCTTTATCGGTAATGGTATACTTTCAGACGTCGCGTGTCTTTGAGGCTGCTAGCTTGTCATCCGTCAGCCGACCGCCCAAAAGCCGTTCTTCCCGTTCCAGCAATTCCACGAAATCCACCATCGTCCAAACCTTGTTGGCGACGTTCGCTGCTACGGCTGGCGTCGTCTTGATCGTCTGGTGAACGCGGACGAAGTTGTAGTGGAAGTAGTGCAACGCATGTCGAGCAATCGCCGTATCCTTTGCCCCAATCGGTATCTTGGACGTTCTTGTTCTTGGCGTGAACAAAACTCCAAATTTCATCGACCTGCACGCGCTTCGTCGCCAGATCACAAACCGTTAAATCGTGGTATTGTTCGGCGAGAGTTCCGGCATCGGCCAGCAAGCGAAGGATCGTGATTTTCGACACGCTGAACATCCGGGCCGTGGCCGAAATGCTGACACCTTCAACAAGGGCCGTAGGTATTTGCGCCCGCTCGATTGTGGTTAGCTTGTTCATGTCGATTATTACACGTGCTCGACTACGTAATGCAAGAAAATTCTTACGCGGGCTTGTATTTCTTAGGCGGGCACGTATAATGGAATCATGGAAGACAAAAACATCACCACGGCGGAGTCAAACAATCCGAGTGAAATTGGTCGCCAACTGGCCTTATTGGGGGCATCGAAGGGGGGCGATGCCAGGGCAAGGTCAATGACGCCCGAAGAACGAAGTGCGGCTGCCCGTCGTGCCGTAGAGGCGCGGTGGGCAAAACAGGGTAAGACACCGCTACCACGTGCTACGCATTCCGGAGTTCTAAAACTCGGAAAAAGCGTAGAAATCGAGTGTTCCGTACTCGAAGACGGAACGCGAGTTTTTTCTCAACGTGGCGTGGCAAAAGCCTTTGGGGCGGGCGTTCCGTCTGGATCAAGGCGCGAAGACAACTTGCCCGCTTTTCTATCATCCAAAAATCTTAAACCATTCATTGACAATGATTTAATAGCGAAGACAGCCCACATTGAATACATCTCGGATAGAGGCAGCGTTTTAGCCCACGGTGTTCGGGCTGAGGCAATCCCCAAGATTTGCCGCGTTTGGCTTGAAGCCCGCGATGCCGGCGCGCTTTATGAAAAGCAACTTCATATAGCTGCGACAGCAGACATTATCATGCGGGGACTCGCTGAGGTGGGAATCATTGCTCTCGTTGATGAAGCCACCGGATACCAGGCGGACCGAAAACGCGATGCTTTGGCCAAGATACTTGAGGCATTTATTGCCAAGGAATTGCGCCCGTGGGTCCGAACCTTTGAGCCGGAGTTCTATCAGGAACTTTTCCGTCTGAGAGGGCTTGAATTCAATGGTACTCTCAAGGTACCCCGGTATCTTGGAAAGCTCACGAACGATCTTGTCTATGATCGTCTTGCGCCAGGGGTTCGAGAAGAGTTGAACCGGATCAATCCCACAAACGAACGGGGTCAAAGGAAGCACAAAAACTTTCAATGGCTTACTCAGCACATCGGTTATCAAAAACTAAAGCAACATCTTTTGGCGGTGACTGTGTTGATGAAAATTTTTGATGATTGGAATCTTTTCAAAAAGGCTTTGGACAAAGCGCTCCCCAGACAAGACGAATATCCTCTCTTCGATCAACCAAAGGAGGCTTGAATTAGATCACCTACAGCGTCGCGGACAAGCTCCTAGCAGAACAGATTTAACGTGGAAGCGCTGGCAACAGAATGCAAAAAAATACCCGGATGTGTAGCCATCCGGGTACAATGACCGAGTCCGGTCATAATTGGTCTATCAGCCTTCCATGCGTGGTGTCCCTTTCGTTTGGATTGGTGATTTTATAGCATAGGAAATCGGAATGGCAAACGAGAATACCGAAAAACCGTCTATTTCGCAAACGATCACAATATCCATTATCGGCGTTTTGGTCCTGATTCTTATGGTTTGCATGCGGTCATTTATGAATTCCTCCAGCACCGCACAGTCGGGTCCGCCGAATTGGCTAGTGGCAGTACGTCCATGGCTGGAAGCGGCATACTTTTCCAGCAATATTGTGTTATTGATGGTCGCAGCATACGGTGCGCAGCAGATCATTCTTCTCAAGCGTGATTTTGAAACCAGAAACTTACGGGCAGCCAAAGAAATGACCGCAAGATATTGCGGATTCTTCGCGCAATACGTCTTGTTGCGGCGAAGGTTTGTCCGGGAATGCGAGGCGCAGGGGCTTGAGTTGTATTCTGGCAACCTCGGAGATTTTTCGTTGCAGGGATTTGACGCTGGCAAATGGGATCCGATCGTCGAAAAAAAGATGAAGCTGGATTCGTCGGTTGACGCGTTGAATCGCCTGGAGCAAATCTCGATGGTCTTTTTGAGTGGGGCCGCTGACGAGGCCGTCGGATTCAAAACGTTCGGACGAACTTTCTGCGCTACGGTCGGAACACATTATGACATATTTACCATTCGTGGCTCAAAAGGGTTTTTCCAAAACGTTCGAGAATTATACAAGTTGTGGTCTGATAGGCTGAAACTTCAGGATTTAACAAAAGACCGCGATGCGCTTGAAGAAAGGATTCGTTCTACTCCAAACAAGCAAATACCTCCGATCGGTTTTGATTCATAGGCCCTTTTTCGTGATTTGCTTTGTGGCTTCCGCCCCCGCTTCAAACGCCGCCCGCAACTACGCCATCCCCCTAGCGTCCACCTTTTGAATCCCAGCGCTCCATTGCTCCCGTGAGGCCTGCAAGTTGGTTGGCAACGGATTGGAATGCTGGGCGATTCTCTCCTTGACGACCCGCGCCGCCGCTTCCTTGGCATCTTCGCCAGATTGACGTTTTTTCATGTCGGATTTATACCCAATTCGGGGGGCGGGCGGGGAACTTGAAAATATATCACCACCGCCTTATCAACACAAACATTTCTCGAATCCATATCTCCTCCAAAAAAGCCCGGGGACGGCCATCCGCGGAATTCTTACCGCTCCGCCATCCGCTCCCAAAGTCCGCGGGCAACCACCATTGCCTTAGCCCGTACCGCCAATTCGTCGCACAGAACGCAAACCCGCTCGCGGATCGCCCATTGGCCGCCAACCATCACGTGCCGCACGTTGCGCGCGCCCAGAGCAAAGATAAAATGTCCGGGGAAATTATTACCCGCCAACGGAGTGAACGGCACGTAGTCGGTGATAACCACGTCGGCCTCGGCGCCGGGAATCAGCTTGCCCAGCGTCACTCCCAGAGATGCCGAGGCCCGCGATGCCGACGCGGCCAGCATGGCGATCACGTCCGCGGGCGAAATACCGGCGCCGCCGTCGCGGCTCTTGAACCAGGCGTGCCTGGCTTCGCTGAACATATCTCCGCCGATCCCATCGGTGCCGAGCATCACCGGTCCCCGAAACCGACCGATCGGGGCGTACCCCACCGCGTTGTTCATGTTCGATCGCGGATTGTGGGCCATCGTCACGCCCGCCGCATTGACGCGCGCAATCGCATCGGCGCCCAGATGCGTGCCGTGCGCGAAGACCGAACCGGGCTTCAAAAGCCCGTGACGTTCCAGCCGGTCGATCAACGCCATGCCATGGACGCGCCGGCATGCTTCCTCGTCGCACGGATCTTCGGCCACGTGGATATGTACGCCGCTATCAAAACGCTGGGCCAATCGAGCCAGTTCATCCAATGCATCGTCGTCGAGCGTGAACGATGCGTGTCCCCCGACCAATGCCGCGAATCGGCCATCAGCTCGACCGGCGCATTTGCGTAGATAACGATCGTTTTCCGCAATGCCCGCGTCGCGCCCGGCGCGACCGTGACGATCGGTCGTCTCGTAGCACAACACCCCCCGCGCGCCGACGCTCGCCAGGCCGGCCTCGATTCGGTCCAGCGGCCCGTCGATGGAATTCGGCGAAGCGTGATGATCGATCAGCGTCGTCGTGCCGCAGTGCAGCGCATCCAGCGCGCCGATCCGGGCCGAAACCTCATTGGCCTGGCCATCCAGCGCTTGGTCCAGGCGCCACCAGACCGATTGCAGAATCTCCAGAAAATTCCGGGGGATTCGGGCCGGCGCCGGCATTCCGACGGCCAGCGCGGAATAGAGATGCGTATGCCCATTGACCAGGCCCGGCAGCACCACGGCGCCGGCGCAATCGACAATCTCATCGCCGGCGTTGGCCGTCACGTTGACCCGGCCGGCGATCCGCCCCGACTCGATCCGCAGATCGCCCCTTTCCACGCCGATCGGGTCGAGGTCCGCCAGCAGCGCATTCCGCAGAACAATCGCCATCAATTCTCTCCCACAATTCTCAGGACCGCGTCCATCGACGGCTCGATGTCGTGGGGTCCGCCGACGGCCCGGATCGCCCCCTGGATGTCCTTCAATCCGTTGCCGGTGATCACGGCCAGCACGTCGGATTTTTCATTCAGAACTCCCTGCTTCAGCGCCGTCATGATCCCCGCAACCGCGGTCGCGCCGGCCGGCTCGGCAAAGACCCCGGTCAGGCGCGCCGTCAGCCGGACCGCTTCCATGATCTGTTCGTCCGAGGCGGTGACGTATGCGCCGTTGCTCTGCCGTACCGAATCAACCGCCTTGCGCCAATTCCGCGGCACGGGAACGTTGATGCTGTCCGCGTAGGTGTCGCCGCTGCCGCCCCGATCCAGCCGCCCTTCCACGAACGCCCTGGCGATCGGCGCGCAGCCAGCGGCCTGCACGCCCAGCATCCGCACCGTCCAGCCCGTAACGCCCACTTCCCGCATCTGCGCGATGCCTTTGTATATGCCGGCTATCGAACAGCCGTCGCCGACGCTCACCGACACCCACTGCGGCGGATCATCCGCGCACTGTTCCGCCAATTCCATCCCGCCGGTCTTTTTGCCCTCGACCAGATAGGGGTTGACGGCCGCGTTGCGATTGTACCAGCCGAATCGCCGGCAAGCCTGATTGCATAATTCATAGGCCTGCGAGTATTGCCCGCGCACGCGGAAGACGCGCGCCCCGTACGCCAGCAACTGCGCCAGCTTTCCCTCGGGGCAATAGTGCGCAACAAAAATATTGCACGGTAGTCCCGCGACCGCCGCGCTGTACGCCAGGCTGCTTGCCGCATTGCCCGTCGATGCGCAGGCAACCACCTTCGCCCCCTGCTGAATCGCGCGGGCAACCCCCACGGAACTGGGCCGGTCCTTGAACGATCCCGACGGATTACGGCCCTCGTCTTTCAACCGCAATCGCCCCACGCCCAAAACCTTCGCCAGCCGCGGCGCCTCGACGATCGGCGTCCAACCCACCAGTCCATCCACCGGGCAATGCTTCTCATCCAGCGGCAAAAGTTCGCGATAACGCCAATGAGACCGCGGCCGGCTTTTCAACGTCCCGCGGTTCAGCGTCCGCGCAGCGGTTGTGAGGTCGAATCGAACGTCCAGAATCCCCTCCTCCAGGCCGCAACGTGGGCACGTATCCGCCTCGCCCTCCTTGTACGCCGCCCGACATTGAACGCAGACGAGTTCGGTAATTAGTGACATCAATGTTAAGATACCCTTTAGCCATGTTTGAAGGAATCGACGATCGCATACTGAAACGGACGAAACGGCACTGCGCCGAACGCGGCATCGTCATTCCCACTTTCGGCCAGTTGCGCGACCCGACGAAGATTCCAGCATCAGTTAAGGCGCGGTTGGCCAACCTGGGCATGGACGATCTCGATCCGGCCAACCTTTTCCGCATCACCTGGAAGAACGAGCCGAAAGATCGCGGCGGGGGTTTCAACAACGGGAACTGGATCGAGTTCCCGCCCGCACTGACCGGCGTGCAGGCGCGAATCATCGGATTGGTCGGCAAACATTTCCCAACCGGGGCGCACAAGGTTGGCGCCGCCTTCGGCTGTCTGGCGCCCCGATTGGTCGGCGGCATGTTTGACCCGATCGCTCAGAAAGCCGTCTGGCCCAGCACCGGCAACTACTGCCGCGGTGGAGCGTTCGATTCCGCCCTCCTCGGCTGCACCGCGGTCGCCATTCTTCCAGAGCAGATGTCGCGCGAGCGCTTCGATTGGCTCGCCTCCCTCGGGACCGAGGTCATCAAGACCCCCGGCGGCGAGGCCAACGTCAAGGAAATCTACGACAAGTGCTGGGAAATCCGCCGTACACGCCCGGACTGCGTCGTCTTCAACCAGTTCGACGAGTTCGGCAACGCAATCTGGCACTTTCACTGCACGGGCGGAGTCATCGACGAGATCTTCAATCGCATCAAGGGCCCGCGCGATCGTCTGGCCGGGTATGTTTCGGCAACCGGCAGCGCAGGCACCATCGCCGCCGGTGACTTTCTCCGCACGCGTCATCCCGCCGTAAGAGTGGTCGCCGCCGAGGCGCAACAGTGTCCCACCCTCTACAACTGCGGTTTCGGGGACCATCGGATCGAAGGCATCGGCGACAAGCACGTCCCCTGGATCCACAACGTCCGCAACACCGATATGGTCGCGGCCATCGACGATGAACAATGCCTCTCGCTCATGCGATTGTTCAACGAGGACGCTGGAAAGGGGATGCTGGAACGCCAGGGCGTCGGAGACGACCTGATCGCCGCCCTGCCCCTCGTCGGCATCTCCGGCATCTGCAATCTCGTCGCCGCCATCAAGACCGCTCGCTATTACGACATGAACGCAAACGACGCGATTTTCCTGCCGTTGACCGACTCCATGGGGTTGTACCAGTCGCGCATCGCCGAGTTGCGTCAGCATCACGGCAGCTACACGGACTTGCTTGCCGGCCGGCACTTCGCCCGCTATCTGGAAGGCATCAACGTCGACCACCTGCGCGAGTTGGGTTACTACCAGCGCAAACAACTCCATAATTTCAAGTATTTCACCTGGGTCGAACAGCAAGGGCGCTCCGCCGACGAGCTGCGCGGATTGTGGGACCCGGATTTCTGGGCCGAAACCTTTGGCCAGGTCGGGCAATGGGACAAAATGATCTCGGAATTCAACGGGGATTCGAAATGAATACGCCTCCAGTGGCCGGGTTGGCGGACAAAATCGACGGTCTGAAAACCCATCTCCATCAAGGCGATTTCCTGCTCACGTGGGATCGCACGCGGGACGAATTGAATGCGGTCCTGCTTGCCGCCGAGGCGCTCGAGGAACTTTACAAGGCCAACCTCGATTGCCGGGTGTTTAACGGCGGCATTGCCGTCTCCAATTTCCGCGATCAATCCACGCGGACGCGGTTTTCCTTCGCCAGCGCTTCGTCACTGCTGGGGCTGTCACTCCAGGACCTGGATGAGGGCAAGAGCCAGATCGCCCATGGCGAGACCGTGCGCGAGACCGCTAACATGATCTCCTTCGCCGCCGAGGCCATCGGCATCCGCGACGATATTTTTCTCGGCATGGGAAACAAGTACATGCGCGAAGTCGCCGCCTCGGTCGAGGAGGGATTTCGCCAGGGCGTTCTCGGTCAGCGCCCGGCGGTCATCAATCTTCAGTGCGACCTGGACCATCCCACGCAGGCGATGGCGGATCTCATGCACCTCCGTCAGACCTTCGGCTCCCTGGAAAATCTCAAGGGCAAAAAACTCGCCATGACTTGGGCCTATTCGCCAAGTTACGGCAAGCCGTTGTCCGTGCCCCAGGGAATCATCACCCTGATGACTCGCTTCGGCATGAACGTGACGCTCGCCCATCCGCCGGGATACGATCTTGTCCGGGACACGCTCGACATCGCCGGCAAACACGCCCGGGAATCCGGCGGCTCATTCACGCACTGTCACAGCATGGAAGAAGCCTTCCGCGATGCCGACATCGTCTATCCCAAGAGTTGGGCCCCGTTCAACGTCATGGAGGAACGCACCCGCATTTTGCGCGGCGGCGGCGGCGATCAACTCAAGGAGTTGGAAAAAACCGCCCTGGCCAACAACGCCAGATTCAAAAGCTGGGAATGCACCGACAAACTGATGGGCCTCACCCAAAACGGCAAGGCGCAATATATGCACTGCCTGCCGGCCGACATCACCGGCGTGAGTTGCAAGGAGGGCGAAGTCGCCGCTGGTGTTTTCGATCGTTATCGCCTGGCCACGTATCGCCAGGCATCACATAAGCCGTTTGTCATCGCCGCGATGATTTTACTGACCCGCTTCGAGCAGGGTGGAAAGGTGCTCAAGCAGATCGTCCAGCGCGGCCGTCCGCGCCGCGGGGCATGACCTTTTCCCCCAGTGCGCAATACGTTCCCGCAAACGCCGCGTACATGGCCGCACACCGCACCAGGTGTTCGACCGGCACGCTGTCGTTGACGGTGTGGGCAACTTCCTCCGCCGCCGGACCGAACCCCACGCATGGGATGCCGAACATCCCCGCGATCGACACGCCGTTGGTGCTGAACGTCCAGCGATCCACGGGCGGCGCCTTGCCGAACAGCGCCTTGTGAGCCGCCACCGCCGCCCGCACCTGCGGCGCGTCCGCGCTTTCGCACCAGCTTGGGAAATATTTGTCCGTCGGATAGACCAGTCCGGTGTAGGCCCTTTCAGCGTATTTCAACAACTCGACTTTGGCCTCGGCGCCAGCCCGCCGGACCGCGTCGCGCACCTCCGCCAGCGCCTTCTGGGCCGTCTCGCCAACCGTCAGCCGGCGATCGATCTGAATGAACGCCGCCCCCGGCACGGCGCAGCGGCTGGGGGTCTGGCAGTCCACATACGACACCGTCGCCGTTCCGTTGCCCAAAAACTTGTCCTTCTTCAATCGTTTGTGCAGCTTTTCGATTTCCCCAACAATCCGGGCGATCTTGTAAACCGCATTGTCCCCCTTCTCGGGCATCGAGCCGTGGCAACTGCGGCCTAGCGCCGTAACGCCGATCTCCATCCGCCCGCGCTGGCCGCGCAAGACTTTGCAGTTCGTCGAATCCGTCACCACCACACATTCCGGTCGAATTTTGTCCTCACGGACGATGTACTGCCAGCACAATCCGTCGCAGTCCTCCTCCATCACCGTGAACGTGAGCAGCAGCGACCACTCCCCCGTCGCCAGTCCCAGATCTTTGATGATTCGGGTCGCGTACACCATCGCCGGAACCGCCCCCTTCTGGTCTCCGGCGCCGCGTCCCCAGACGACGCCGTTTTCCACCTTGCCTTTGAACGGATCGTGCTTCCATTCCGCCCTATTGCCGAGGCCGACCGTGTCGATATGCGCATCGATGGCAATCAGCCGCGGACCTTTGCCCACCTTCACCAACAGATTCCCCAGGCCGTCCGTCCAGATCTTGTCCGCCGCCCCGAGCTTTTTCACTTCCTGTTTGATGCGCTCGATGACCTTCCTTTCCTGCCCGCTGAGCGATTGGATCGCGACCAGGTCGCGAAGGAATTTCACCATCGCGGCTTCGTGCTTCTTCGCCTCTTTGACGATCGCAGCATGATCCATAAACATCCATCTCCCAAAAATAACGCCGCATATTATCGAGTTGTGCCGCGGCCTCAAGCAAACCGGCGGGCGATTCTGGTTCCCGTCTTCCCCTGAAACGATTCGGCCAAACGCTCGCAGGACGTAATCAATACGTCGCTGGACGGCTTGGGTGAACCTCGCACAAAATCGACCGCCGCGCGTACCTTTGGCCCCATGGAGCCGGCAGGAAACTGACCTTGGGCCAACAGGTTCTCCGCCTCGTCCGGCGTCAAGGCGTCGATCGGTTCAGCGGTCGGTTTACCGAAATCACGCTCCATCCGGTCCACGCCCGTCAGGATGAGCAGCCGATCCGCCTCCAGCGCCGACGCCAGAAGCCCGCTGGTATAGTCCTTGTCGATCACCGCCTCCACGCCGCGATAGTGTCCCCCGGCGTCGCGCACGACCGGAATTCCTCCGCCGCCCGCCGCGACTACAATCTCGCCGCCCGCGACCAGCTTCTTCAGCAGCGAAAGCTCGACAATCTCCCTGGGACGCGGCGAGGGAACCACCCTTCGCCATCCGCGCGGCGGTTCCGCCTTCATGATCCACCCGTTTTCGCGCGCGTGCTCCTGCGCCTGTTCCAAGGACAGGAACGGCCCGACCGGCTTGGTCGGATCGGACAGCGCCGGATCGTCCGCGTCCACGCGCACCGTCGTGATGATCGTCGCGCAAATCCGCGGCGTCCCCCGCTCGGCCAGTTCGTTCATCAGGCACTGCCCGATCATGTAACCCATGCCCGCTTCGGTATCGGCCACCGCGATGTCCAGCGGCAGGCGATACACGTTTTGCCGCGCCGCGATTTCAACCCGGAGCATCACGTTGCCCACCTGCGGGCCGTTGCCGTGGGTAATGACCAGTTGATGTCCCTGGACAATCAAATCAGCCAGCGGCCGGGCAGCCCGCCGCGTCGCCGCGAATTGCTCGTCGATGTTCCCCATGTGGTCCGGAGGACTCACGGCGTTCCCGCCCAGCGCGACAACGATCAGCATCGGAGGCCTCACGGCTTTTTCACCCAGACGCGCAGCGCCCGCGCGGCGGGAGAATCCTTCATCGGCAGGGTGGTGCGGTGAATGCCGTCAAACGCCGCCAGTGCCCCCGCCACCGCCGGCGCGGTCGGAACCAGCCCGATCTCCCCGACGCCCCGCATGCCATAGGCCGTTTCCGGATCGGGTTCCTCGATCAGAATGCACTGCACTTGCGGCATCTGATGCGCCCGCAGCAGTCCGACCGATTTGATCGTGTCCGACACCACCTGTCCGCCCTCGACCACGAATTCCTCCGTCAGCGCATACCCCAGCCCCATGTGGATCGATCCTTCCAATTGCCCCTGGAGCAATTTGGGATTCATCACTTTCCCCACGTCATGGGCCGCGATCACTTTGGTGATGCGGCCTTCATCGTCGAGAATCACCACCTGCGTCGCAAACCCGTACGTCAGGTGCGTCTTGGGATCATCAACGTGCGCGCCCAGCTTGTGCGTGTCGGCGCAAATCCATTCGCCGTAGTACGTCCTGCCACTTAACGCCGCCAGCGTCGCTCCACCGTCCAGCTCCGCCTTGAGCTTGCGCGCCGCTTCCAAGACAGCCCGGCAACCGAGCACCGTTCCGCGGCTGCCGGTCGTCTGCCCGCAGTCCAGATCCACCGAGGTGTCGGTGGTCACCGTAAAGGCGCCCGGAGGCAGGCCCGTCTCTTCGACCGCCGTCTGAATCAGCGTGGTGAAATACCCCTGCCCCATCTCCGTGTACCCGGTGCGAATGGTGATCGTGCCGTTGCTTTCGACGCGCAATTGCGCTTTGCCCGGATCGGGCATCCCGTTGCCGATGCCCACGTTCTTGATCCCGCAGGCGATCCCGGCGTACCTCGCCGACCGATAGGCCTCTTTCACCGCCAGCAACGTCTTCTTTATCCCGAACGGCTTGCTCATGATTTGGCCCGTGGCAAATCGGTCGCCCCGCTCCATCACGTTGCGCCAGCGAATTTCCCAGCCGTCGATGCCGACCTTTTTGGCAAGACGGTCCAGCATCCCTTCAATCGCGAAGGCCGCCTGATTCGCCCCGAATCCGCGCATCGCGCCGCACGGAGGATTATTGGTGTAAACCGCCAACGACTCGACGTCGATCGCCGGTACGCGATAAGGCCCGCAGGAATGGCCCGCCGCCCGCTCCAGCACTTTGGCGCCGACCGACGCGTAAGCCCCCTTGTCGCCGATCATCCGGGCCCAAACCGCCGTCAGATGGCCCTCGCGGTCGCAGCCCACCTTCAGATGCATCCGGATCGCGTGACGCTTGGGATGCAGCCGGAAACTCTCCTCGCGGGTCAACGTGCATTTCACCGGCCGGCCGCACAGCGCCGCCGCCAGCGCCGTCTGGCCCTGAACGCTCATGTCTTCCTTGCCCCCAAACGCCCCCCCGTTCTGCACCAGCTCCACCTGCACCCGATCCCGACGCCAGCCCAGAATCGCCGCGATCTGGCGCTGATCGTCGAAGATCCCCTGCCCCTGGCTCAGCACCTTCAGCTTCGACTCGCCCCCCCCGCTTGCATCGCCGGTTCCACCACCAGGCACTGGAAAGGCTATGCATGCCTCCGGCTCCAGGAACATGTGCTCGATCCGCTGGGTCTGGAAAGTCTCCTCGGCCACGAAGGCCGAATTGGACAACGCATCCTGAACGTCGCCGCGCCGGATCACGGATTTGGAAAGTAGATTTCCGCCAGGATGAATTTTGGCCGCGTCCGGCTTGAGCGCATCCTCCGCCGTCACAATCGGGGTCCGCACCTCGTAATGGACAATAATTTTCTGGGCCGCTTGTCGCGCCAGCAACTGGTCCCTGGCGACCACCACCGCCAGCACATCTCCGACGCAGCGCGTCTCCTCGCCGACGGCCACGAGCACCGGCCAATCCTTGGTGATCAGCCCGACGTATCGGTCGCCCGGCACGTCCGCCGCCGTGATGACACGCTCAACGCCGTCGATCGCCAGCGCCGCTTCGGCGTTGATCCCCACAACCAGTGCCCGCGGGTGATCGCTGAACTTCATCGCTACATACAAAGAGCCGGAAATCGTAATGTCGTCGATGTACTTGTAATCCCCCAGCGCAAGATCGGCGCCGCGATACTTGGCAAGCGACGTGCCCACCCGCCCGCTGGCGTCCGACGATCGCGGTTTTTCGCCCCGCCGCACACGTGCCAACTCCTCGATCGCGTCCACAATCTTGACGTATCCGGTGCACCGGCACAGATGCGCCCTCAGTTCGTGCACAATATCGGCTCGCGACGGATCGGGATTCCGCTCCACCAGCGAATGGCCGCGCATCGCCATGCCCGGCGTACAAAATCCGCATTGCACGGCGCCGCAGTTGACAAAACTGCTGCCGATCTGCTCCCTGTGCTCCGGCGACAATCCCTCCAGAGTCAACACCTTCTTGCCCGCCACCTGAGACGGGGTCATGGTGCACGACAGGCGCGGCTGGCCGTCCACCAGCATCGTGCAACACCCGCACGACGCCTGCGGTTCGCATCCGTTTTTAAGCGATATGCAGCCGAAATCCTCGCGCAGCACCGCCAACAACGACCGCCCCCGCGCATTCGTCTCAACGGTCTTTTCGTTCAGGTTGAATTTGATCCTCGCGGACGGGACGGATTCAACGGTCGAAAAACCGTCTCGAATGGCCATAAAATCACCAATGAGATCATAGTCGCCCAGCACATTCTGGACAATTACCCCGCGTTTTCCCATATAATGCCGCGCCCGCGATAAACCACCGGGCGAAAAAAAGGATTGGATGACATGGCCGAGTTGATTCCCGCGCCATTCGAGGACTTGGTTGCGCAGCTCTACGCCGAGCCGGCTGCACAGGATTCGCTCTTCGGCCTTCCCCGCAAGAATTGGCATCTCCCCAAAGCGGGCGAGCTTGATCTGTCCGTCCCGTTTCACGGCCGGCGCGCCGGCAACCCCAGCGGACCCGCCGCGGGACCACACACTCAGATGGCACAGAATCTCCTGCTCTCCTATGCCGCCGGCGGCCGCGTCATGGAACTCAAGACAGTCCAGGTCAACGACCGCCTCGTCATCGGCCGGCCCTGCATCGACGCCAATAACGTCGGCTACAACATCGAGTGGTCCCAGGAACTGCTCGTCGATCAATCCCTCCGGGAATATGTCGCCGGCTCCATGCTCATCGAAATGTTCCGCCACGGCCACAATCTCCTTGGCGACGGGACCCAGGTGATCTACGACATGAGCATCGGTTACGATCTGGCGGGCATTCGCGGCGAAAAAGTCCAGCGCTTTATCGACTCAATGCGCGATGCTTCCAAAATCGTGGACGATTTGCGCTCGCGGATTCCCCGGCAATTCACGGCGGCGCGCCAACTCGATTATCCCGCCTCCCTGTCTCAAAGCGTCACCCTTTCCACGTTTCACGGCTGCCCCGCCAACGAGATCGAACGCATCTGCGAATTCTTCATCGCCGAAAAGGACCTGGACGTGATCGTCAAGATGAATCCGCCAATGCTCGGGCCGGAGCGATTGGAGCATCTTCTGTATGACGTGCTCGGCTACACCGAACTGAAGGTTCCACCTCATGCTTTCACTTCGGGCCTACAGTTCGGCGAGGCCGTGCAACTCGTCGATCGTCTGTCACGCCTGGCCCAATCACGCGGCCGTCACTTCGGCTGCAAATTTTCCAATACGCTGGAAGTCGTCAACCATCGCCAGTTCTTTCCTTCGGGCAACGCCGTTCAATACCTCTCGGGCCAACCCCTGCACGTCATCACCATGACCCTGGCGGATCTCTTCCGCCGGGCCGTCGGCCCGCGCGTTCATTTCAGCTTCAGTGCCGGCATCGATCGCCACAACTTCCCGCTCGCCGTCGCCTGCGGATTTGTGCCCGTGACCGTCTGCACCGACCTTCTGCGGCCCGGCGGCTACGGCCGTTTGTCCGGCCAGCTCCGATCTCTCGGCAACGCCATGAATGCCCTCGGCGCCGGCAACGTCAACGACTACATCCGAGCCTTTTCCGGCGAGAAACCCGCGGACGCCGCCGGCAGAAACACCGAGATAGTCGCCCAACGGGCGCGCGATGATCCGCGGTATCGCGCCCCGCAAAATCGCAAAGTGCCCCTGCGCGTCGACTCTCATCTGAGCACCTTCGACTGCCTCACCTGCGACAAGTGCATCCCCGTCTGCCCCAACGCCGCCAACTTCATCTATCCCACGCCCAAAACCGCCTTCGACTGCCAGGACCTTCTCATCGACCCCTCGGGCCAAACCGAGCTTGTCCCCGGCCGGCGCTTTGAGATCACGCGCCCGACACAGATTGCCAACTACGCCGACTTCTGCAATGAATGCGGCAACTGCGACACCTTCTGCCCGGAGTACGGCGGTCCGTACATCAAAAAGCCCGCCTTTTACGCCTCCATGGAATCCTTCCATCGCGCCGTGCCGCGCGATGGTTTCGTCGTGCTGGCGCGCGACCCCCGCCCCACCATGCTTGGCCGCATACAGGGGACCGAATACTCCCTCGCTCACCATCCCTCGCAAAACGTTTACGTGTTCCGCGATCCGGCCGTCGAGTTGACGCTCGCAGCCGCCGATCACGCGCTGATCTCCGCGCGCCTTCTGCAACCCCTGGCGTCGTCGCATCGCGTGGACACGTGGATTTACCACGCCTTTCGCCATCTGCTGCACGGCGTGCTCGACACGCGCCGGATCAACCAGATCAACGCCGCCTTCGCATCACGGTAGATTCCCGCGGCGTATCACCTTCCATTGCATGGGATTCGCATCACGATCCGACGGGGCGATTGGGCGACGCATCCGGCGGTTGAGCGGGTTTAGTCTTTTGCAGCCAGCGGTCGAGCTTGTCGGAGGGGACTTTCATCGGATGGGCCGGAAGATCCGCGCGGCCCCGACGAACGGCGATCAATTCAGCGGCGATGCTGACGGCGATTTCCGCGGGCGTCACCGCCGCGATCTCCAGACCTATGGGGGCGTGGACGCTTGCCAGGCGTTCACTCGGCACGCCCTGTTGCCGTAATTCCGTAAAAATCCTGTGTATTTTACGCTTCGAGCCGATGAGTCCCACGTAAGCCGCGGGTGAATGGATCAACGCGGCCAGCGCCTGCGCATCGTGGCGATGTCCGCGAGTAACGATCACGACGTAAGTCCATGGGTTGACGTCGAACCTCGACAATTCAGCCTCGATCTCGCCGAGGATACACCGGGCGCCTGGGAAATTTGAAGGCGTGAGGCAGTCGGCGCGATCGTCCACAACCACGACGTTGAAATCAATTTGCCGCGCAACCAATGCCAGGGCGCGGCCGACGTGTCCGGCGCCCGCGATGAGCAACGTCGGCATCGGTGGAATCTCGATGTCAAAGCTGGCGGGGTTAAGGAACTCGTCCGGAACTTCTATCCGGAGCAATGCCGGGTGATTGGCGGCAAGATCGACCAGGACGCGCTGAATCGGGAGCACGGACTGGCCGGAGGAGAATACCTGAATGGCAACGTCCATGGTGCCGCCGCAGACCAGGCCGTCGTCCCATCCAAAATCCTGATCGAGGCGAAAACTGAGCAGTTGGTTCTGGTTGGCGCTCATGAGCCTTTGAGCGCGGATACGGACCTCGGCTTCGACGCAGCCGCCTCCAAGGGTCCCCATGGAGTTGCCATCGCGCAGAACCAGCATGGCGGCGCCCCTGTCCTGGGGCGCGCTCCCCTTGGTGCGAACCACGGTACAGAGGGCGACCACCTCACCGAGTTCGGTCCGACGCACGACTTGAGACAAGAGATCAATCACAACAAAAGGCCGGCGAGATGAATAGCGCGATTCCCCAAAGTATAGCAGGCCGAAACGCAAAAATCGCCTAGCATTGTGGCCGAAATCCATCAAAAAGGGGGTTTCCAACGGGCGGATGGCCGGGTATACTCAAGCCCGACCTACTGAGCACAACTCCCGGCTGGGCTATGGACGACATTTCGAGATTACTGGCAGCCGCGCGCGGCGATGCCCCGTCTGACCTATTGATCACGGGTGGACGAGTTATCAACGTATTCAACGGCGAAATCGAATCGGTGGATGTCGCAATCCTAGGCGGCCGGATCGTGGGAATCGGGAGCGGGTATCAGGCGAAGCAAATCGTGGACGTGAAGGGATCGTTCATCGCTCCCGGGTTCATTGATGCGCATGTCCATATCGAAAGCAGCTTATGCACGCCCACGCAGTTTGCGGCGGCGGTCGTCCCCCGCGGCGTAACGACGGTGGTGGCTGATCCGCATGAGATCGCCAACGTCGCCGGCGCCGAGGGAATCCGGTTTATGGCGAGAAACGCGACCGGCCTTCCGTTGAATCTCGTGCTGATGGCGCCGAGTTGCGTACCGGCGACATCCATGTCGAGCGGCGGCGGCGCAATCGAGGCGGACGATCTGCGTGAACTGCTCAAGCAGGGCATCGCCCACGGACTGGCCGAAGTGATGAACTATGCGGCGGTCACGGGCGGCGATGCCGCGATGCTCGCCAAAATCGCGACGATGGCCGGCAGACCCGTCGATGGGCATTGTCCTTCGCTCACGGGGATGTCGCTGAATGCCTACGTGGCGGCGGGAGTGGGAAGCGATCATGAAGCCACGACGGTGCAAGAGGCCAAAGAGAAACTGGCGCGCGGCCTGTACCTGTTGGTGCGGGAGGCGACAAACGCCCGTAATCTGGCAACGCTGCTGCCGGTGATTACGCCTGCCAACAGCCGGAGGATTTGTTTTTGCACGGATGACCGGACGAGTTGCGATTTGCTGGACGTGGGCTCCATCGACGAGATGGTGCGCCGTGCCATTGCCGGTGGAATCGATCCGGTGGATGCGATTCGGATGGCCACTTTGAACCCGGCGGAGTGGTTTGGGCTGCGCGACGTCGGCGCGATTGGGCCGGGGCGCAGGGGAGATCTGGTGGTCTTCGACGATTTGCGACGGCCGCAGGCGAGAGCCGTCTTCAGCAACGGCGTTCTGACCGCGCGCGACGGGGTCTTGCTGCATCAGATGAATCGCCCCGCGCCCGCCGAAACGGTTCCGCTCGGCAAATGCGACGTTGCGTGGGACAGCGTGCGATTTGCCGTGCCGGCGAAGTCGGATCGAATTCGGGTGATCGGTTCTCACCAGGATCAGTTGACCACGGACCATCGCGTGCTCGGCAATAAAATCGTCGGGAACCGGGCGGTCGCGGACGTGTCGCGCGATTTGCTTAAGATGGCGGTCATCGAGCGCCACCGGCACTCGGGCAGCATCGGGGTTGGGTTCATCCAGGGATTCGGCATGAAGCGGGGCGCCATCGCGGGCACGGTGGCACATGACCATCACAACCTGGTGACGATCGGCTCGGATGACGATTCGATGCTCGCGGCCGCGCACGCGGCGGCCGCGGACGGAGGCGGTCTTGCCGTCGCGGTCGGTGACAACGTCGTTGCGCGCTTGCCCCTCCCGATCGGAGGACTGATGAGCGATGAACCCATCGGTGAAGTTGCCGCGAGTTACCGGCGGCTGATTGGCGCGGCCAGGGAATTGGGTTCGGTCCTGAATGATCCGTTCATGGCGATGAGCTTCATGGCGCTGGAAGTGATCCCGTCGCTGAAGCTGACGGACCATGGTTTGATCGACGTGGAAAAGTTTCAGATCGTCGACCTGTTTGTGTGAGCGCATCCATGCGAACACCCGGGCAACTCGTTCACGGCCGTACCCGCGTCAGGCGCGGGATTGAGACGTTCAAAAGCATTCGTGGCCAGGAATCGAACGTGGAAGCGAGCCGATGATTGAGCAGATTGTACGAGGACCGCTTGTGGCGCCATTGGAGGATGGCACCGTCGCGTGGCACGCGGACGGGTCGGTGGCATTCGATGAGCGAGGGATTCTTCTGTTCGCCGGAAGTTGGGAGACTCTCCGGAGCCAGTTACCCGCGGATTCGCCGCCGACGCGAATCAGCGAAGGCGTGATCCTCCCCCCGCTGCTCGATCTGCACACGCATATCCCGCAGCATCCGATTCGCGGAGCCTTCGCGGAAGGCGTCAGCGACGATGCTCCCGGCGGCCGGTTGCTCAACGCCCTGAAGCGAAATGTTTTTCCGGCGGAGGTGAGATGCAACGCGCCGGATTACGCGCGCGCGGTGATCGAATCGTTTGCGGCGGACGTGCTGGCGAACGGAATCATCGGAGGCGCGGCGTTTATGACGGTGTCGGCCGCCGCCACGGAAATGGCGCTGGAAATTTTGCCGGCAACGTGGAGCGTGGGGCTTGTGCTGATGAACCGGAATTGTCCCCCGGATTTGCGCACGGATGAGATGAATCTGGAGGCGGACGTTGCAAGAATCGCCGGGCGGTTTGGGCGACGGCTGATCGTCACCGACCGGTTTGCCGTTGCAACGAAAACTCCGCTGCGCCGCGCTGGTTGCCGGTTGGCCGCGAGATTCGGCCTGCGGACCCAAACGCATTTGAACGAGCAGATGGCGGAAAAACTTCTCATTGAACGCGAGCTTTATCCCGAGGCGTCGAGCTATACCGACGTGTACCGTCGGGATGGATTGCTCGACCATCAAGCCATCCTGGCGCACTGCATTCACATGAATCCGGATGAATGGCAAATGCTTGTTTCCAGTGGAGCGGCGATCGCGCACTGCCCAACGTCGAATTTGTTGCTGGGATCGGGATTGATGCAGTTGGATCGGGTGCTCCAGCACAAGATCCCGTTCGCGATCGCGACCGATATGGCGGCGTCCCCCACCGTTTCGATGCTGGCCGAGATGAAGCGATTCGTGCAGGTGCATTCAGGCGCGTCGGTGCGAGCGACGCCGAGCGAGGCGCTCTGGCGCGCGACGCTCGCTCCCGCACGGATTCTGGGGCTCGACGAACAGGTTGGCCTGCTTAAGGCTGGCCGACCCGCTTCGTTCATTGAAGTTGAACCCGCCGTGCCGGGGCCGGGACGATCGGTGGACGACATGATTCGCGCGCTGTTGCCCGAGGATATCGACAATCCGCGACCGACGGTCGTCCGCGTAACGCTTGCGGGCAAAACGGCATTTGAAAGGAGTGTACGGCGTGCGTAACCATCTCCTGATTTATTTGAACGGCAGTCCATTGCGGATCGGCGGTGATGATGCCTTTTTGACGCTCGCGGAGTTTTTACGCCGTCAGCGCCGGTTGACGGGAACCAAGATCGTCTGTGCCGAGGGGGATTGCGGAGCGTGCGCCGTGCTGGTCGGCAGGATTTCGGCACAGGGAAATCGAATCCGATATGCCGCGGTTAATTCCTGTATTCAACTTATGTTTCAACTGGATGCAACGCACGTCATCACGGTGGAGGGCTTGAAGTACGGCGACGAGTTGAATCCGATCCAGAAAGCGATGGTCGGTTGCCATGGAACCCAATGCGGATTCTGCACGCCGGGGTTCGTCGTGAGCCTTTGCGATTTGATGCAGAAAACCGAGCGGGTGGAAGCGCACGATGTTCGGCGTGCTCTGGTTGGGAATCTATGCAGGTGTACCGGATACGATTCGATCGTTCGGGCAGCGATGCACGCCGACCGATCGGCGATGAAATCGCTTGATGAACTTTATCCGCCGGCAAGAATGCTCGCGGAACTCAGGACGGCCGGATCGCAGGAAGTGGGTATTCAGGCCGGTGGCGCGAAGTTCTTTAAACCCGTGTCGATCGAAAGCGCGCTGCAATTTCGCAGGGAGAACCCGAATTGTTTGATCGTGTCGGGCGCCACCGATCTGGGGGTGCAGCGTAACAAGGGGACTCTACGGTTCGGCGCGGTCATGCATTGTGCCGCCATCCGTGAGCTTGGGGAGATTGAGATGACGCCCCGGGACCTCTGCATTGGAGCGGGTTCGACCCTTTCGGAACTGGAGCGCGTGAGCGCGACGCATAATCCGGAATTGAGCCGGTCGTTGGCGTACTTCGGATCGCCGCTGATCAAGAACACGGCAACATTGGCGGGTAATTTGGTGAACGGCTCGCCGATCGGCGACACCATTCCGGCATTCTACGTTCTGGACGGAGAAGTCGAAATCGCCGGGCAATCTTCCCGACGATGGGTCAAGATCGCCGAGTTTTATACCGGGTATCGGAAGACCGTGCTGAGGAGCGATGAAATCGTGACGCGGATGCGCCTGCCGAGTCCGGCCGAGGGCGAAGTTTTCAAGATTTACAAAGTCTCCAAACGAAAGGATTTGGACATCTCGAGTTTCGGGGCGGCAATCTGGATGAAGATGTCCGGCGCGAGGGTCGAACAAATTCGCATCGCATTCGGCGGCGTTGGACCGATGGTGATGCGCTTGCCTCGCACCGAGGCGTTTTTGTCGGATAAAATCGGCTCCAGAGAATTGTTTGCGGAGGCGGGAAACATTGCGTGCGGTGAAGTCAGCCCGATCTCGGACGTGCGCGGAACAGAACGCTATCGGCGAATTCTGGCGAAGAACATTTTGATCAAGTTCTGGCAAGACGTTGAAGGCGGCAACGGTGGGCCGCCGATGCCACCCGAACCGAAGTGCGACGTTTTAGGAGTCCACGCATGAAGCACGTTGTTGGAAAGGACATTCCGCACGATTCCGCGGCTGGCCATGTCAGCGGGGAATCGCTGTTTCTCGACGATGTGGCGCCATTGGCAGGCGAGCTTCTGGCGGGAATCGTGCCGTGCCCCGTGGCGCATGGGAAGTTGACGCGATTGGACGTCGCGCCGGCGCAGCACGAGCCAGGCGTGAAGGCGGTGCTGACGCATCGCGATGTTCCGGGGCATAATCAGTTCGGAGCAGTCATCAAGGATGAATTTCTGCTGGTCGAGAATGAGGCCAGCTTTCTTGGCCAACCGCTTGCAATTATCGCCTGTGAAAATCTGGAGGCGTTGGAATTGGCCCGGCGCGCCGTGATCCACGAGGTCGAAGAGTTGACGCCGATCCTGACTATTGATGAAGCGATGGCGGCCAACTCGTACATTGGAGAACCGCGAACGATCAAGCGCGGCGATCTTGCCAAGGGATTTTCCCAGGCCGATCACTGCATCGAGGGTGTGCTGGAAATCGGCGGACAGGAGCATTTCTATCTGGAATCCATGGTTTGCATTGCAGTTCCCGGCGAGGGCGACACCATGGTGGTGCACTCCTCGACGCAGCATCCGACCGAAGTGCAGGAAATGGTCGCGGAGGTGCTGGGCATTCCGTTCAATCGGGTTGTGGTTATTTGCAAACGCATGGGAGGGGGATTTGGCGGGAAGGAAACGCAGGCGGCCCAGCCGGCGATGATGGCCGCCTTGCTCGCTGCGCGCACGCGTCGGCCCGTGCGGTTCTTGTACACGAAGGATGACGACATGCGCTTCACCGGAAAGCGCCATGCATTCAAGGTTATTTATCGCGCGGGGTTCACTCGCGAAGGGATCATCACGGCGCTGGATACCAGGTTGTATTCAAACGGCGGATGTTCCATGGATTTGTCGCTCGCGGTTTTGGAGCGGGCGATGTTGCATTGCGACAACGCGTATTTCCTTCCGAATATCTCGATCCAGGGCCGGATTTGCAGGACGAATCTGCCTAGCAACACGGCTTTTCGAGGATTTGGCGGACCGCAGGGAGTCGCGGGGATGGAAAACGTCGTCGAGGAGATCGCGCAGGTGCTGGGGATCGACGCTTTGGACGTGCGTCAGGCCAATTGTTACGGGATTGAAGACCGCAACACGACGCCGTATGGACAGGTTGTGCGAAACAACACATTGCCGGAACTGTTGTCGTCCCTGCGTCGCGACTGCGATTACGACGCCCGGCGCGACAGCGTGCGGCGATTCAACGCGGAATCATCGACTCATTTGCGCGGATTGGCGCTGTCGCCGGTAAAATTTGGCATCTCCTTCACTCGGCGGGTGATGAACCAGGCGAGCGCGCTGGTCAATATCTATCTGGACGGATCGGTCATCGTGAGCACCGGGGCCACGGAAATGGGCCAGGGCGTTAGTACGCGGGTGAGGCAAATCGTCGCTGAAGAGTTGGGCATTGGATACGACCAGGTCATCGTAACGGCCACCGCGACGGATAAGAACAACAATACCTCCCCCACCGCCGCTTCCAGCGGGACCGACCTCAATGGAGCGGCGGCGGTTGATGCATGCAAGCGGCTGCGCGGTCGAATGGCGCAAGCGGCGGTGGGCATGCTTTCCAGACCTGGGGATCAATTCGCCCTTGAACCATCCTCCATTCGTTTTGAACAGGGATTCGTATTTGACCAACGCAATCCGGAAAGGAGACTGGCGTTTGCCGACGTGGCACGGCGGGCATACGAATTGCGCCTGAGCCTCGGGGAGCGAGGTTTCTATGCGACGCCCGGAGTGGATTTCAATCGCGACACCGGAACGGGAACCCCGTTTCTATATTTCACCAACGGCGCGGCTTGCAGCGAAGTTCTGATCGACCGACTCACGGGCGAGATCAAGGTCACGCGCGTGGACTTGACGATGGACCTGGGGCAATCCATCAATCCGGGGATCGACCGGGGACAAATCGTCGGCGGATTCGTGCAGGGAATGGGTTGGGTCACCACCGAAGAGTTGGTTTACGGCGCGAAGGGAAATCTTTTGTCGTGTTCACCAACCACCTACAAGATTCCCGCCATCACCGACGTGCCCGAGGCCTTTAACGTTCGATATCTGGATAATCCGAACAACGAGGTGAGTCTGTATCGGTCAAAGGCGGTTGGTGAGCCGCCGCTTTTGCTCGGTCTCAGCGTGTGGTTGGCGGTGAAGGACGCGCTGGCGCAATGCGGGATAACACAGCCGGGCGCGCTGGCAATTCCGGCGACTGGAGAGCGGGTGCTCATGGCGCTATCGGCCCAGCTTCAGCCGGATGCGGCGTTGGCAACCTGATTTGCTCGACAATGCCGTCCCCGGCCATCTGCCCACAATTGCCACAGTCCAAACCCCGCGGGTTAGTTCGGCCAGATCGCGGCAATTGTTCCGGCGGCTTGGACGGCAATTCATCTCTTGGGCAAAAAGGGGGCATTCGGCGGATATTCAATCGTCTTGGATTGGGTCAACCCGAACCAACAGGGATTCTTGTAAATTGTCAAGCGATTCAAGGTCCGCGGCAATCGGGACAACAAGACGGCTATTGAACTTTTCGTGGCTGGCTGCTCAGAAATGGCGGTAATGTTCGCGTCGTTGGCTTGAAATGGGTGGGACCGTCATGTTGGCTCGGTATCGGCAGAGACTCCATTTCACCGTATTTCATACTTGCAGTACGACCAAATGTTTGTACGATGTTAGGGGTGCCGTAGGCAGATCGCGGCGAACTGATCCCGCCATTGCGCGCAAAAGTGGTGCGAAAATGGGCGTAATCCATCGACATCTTGTGAAGCATCTGCGTAGACACAACCGCCAGGCCATCACGTCGATCCTCAAGTCAGAGAACCTCATAGGAGATATCACCGTTCACGGAAATGGCCGGTTGGAAGTCCGGCCCATTGCATGGAACGAGTATTGGCGGCCCTTCCTTTCCGCAGCCGATGCTTCGGTGTTGGATCATCTCCTGGCGCTGCGCGAAAGCCGCGCGGCGTTGATCGAAAACTACTTTAGTTTGACGGCGGCGAGCCGTTTCTGTCTAAACTATTTCACGCTGTTGTCGGCGGTACTCGAACGAGTCGTGCGCGGAAACCTCGATCGCTCCTCACTTTCCGCAATTCTCGCGCTGGAATGCTTTCCGATTCGGCGCGCTGAAGAAGGTGCCGCCAGTGCCGTCGCGGCGACCTCAAATGTTCGAAACCCAGTCTACTTGCTTGCCAAACTTCGGAATCCTAAAGCCTATGACGATGCAAAATTCTTACCCCTGATAACTGCGGCAACCGCGGTGAATCCTTCGGTTGTGGCCCCACCTCTTTTCTATTATTACCGGCAGTTCGTCATCGAATCGCGGTCGGGGATTTGCCTCTTTGCCTATCCGGCCGTTCAGCGTGACGATCGCGCCGAGTCGTTTCGGTGCATCGAACTACTCACCCACGGGTTATCCGCTAAAACTGATCCTCGGGCTGCCCGGCGCGCCAGTTGGATCGCAGACCGCGCCATTGGCCCGTTCCTTCGCAGCGCGTGGGTCAAGCCATCCGACCAGGCGAATTTGCCCATCGCAATTGGCGACCTGGGCGGAGGCAGCGGCCAATTGACTCGGCGCGTTTGGGACCGGCTGGTCCGCAATCATACTGACATCACTCAGGATAGGGAACTCTTCTGGCACTTGATTGATCTCAAACCGCACAATACAACCCGTTTCATCCGGCAGCGGAAGTTCCTGAGGGGCTTGGCGGAGTTACGCTGTGTAGGCTCAGATTGGAAGAATTGGATCGTCCGTTGCGTCAGGGCGCCCCAAATGTCGCGATTCCACGTCCTGTTGTTGTGCCGCCTATTCAATAATTTCAGCAGATTTTCTGTTGAATGCGTTGACGATTGGCATCAAGTTCGGATGTTATCAAAGAAGCAACTGTCATTGCGCGGCTGGAAAAATGGCAGCTACCTCCCTCATATGTGTTTGGCCGAAGGAGGCACCGGTCCCTCATTGCTGCTTGCGTCAAATGCGCGCGTCAGGCTCGGTCGAACGTCGTGTTTCGTCCGATTGTCCCTTTCGGATTACTTCCGCGGCATTCATTTGCTGAGCCGGAAGGCGATGGCAGATAGCGGGGGAGGCGCGGTGTATTTTGTTGCCCGCCGATTCGATGATGCCTCGCTATTGCTGCCTGACGGCCAAAGTGCGCTTGCGGCTCTTTGTTCAATCGGCGATCTCGTAATAATCGAGGACGTCGATTTTAACGCCAGAGCACTGCGTCGCCATATGGAGGGGAACGATTTGTCGGATCTCGCCGCAGCGGATGTAACCGATCGGGTGCGCATGCAGGGGACGAATCTGCTATGCGTCTCTCAAAGGAAGAACGAGCGATTTCTCCCGGGACGACGGATTTGGTGAATCGACCTTACCAGTGCGTGGAAACTTCGCAGGAGCCATGCCGTGATCGAAGTGCAAACTGTGGATCGAAAGTCGCCGGTGCTCACGCCCTCCAGTCTGGCGTGCTTGCGCGAAGTCGCAACGATCAACCTCACGGCCGGCTGTGTGCATGACTGCCTCTATTGTTACATTCGCGGGTATCGGAACTATCCGGGTGAGTCGCGTGTTGCCTTGTATGCCAACACGCTAGAGAGCTTGCGGAGCGAACTGGGACGGAAGCGGACTGCGGTGACGGCAGTCTATTTCAGCCCGTCAAGCGACCTGTTTCAGCCGGTTCCGCAGGTCCTGGAAATGGCCTATCAGGTACTGAATCTGCTCTTGGAGCGCGGCATCCGCGTCACGTTTCTCACCAAGGGCGTGATCCCCAAGAAACACCTGCGGTTGCTGGCCGAACATGCATCGTTGGTCTGGGCTGAGGTTGGCCTCATCAGCTTGGATGATGCGCTACTCCGCCTATTTGAACCCGCTACGGCACGCGCCAGTCGGCGGCTCAAGCAGATTGGCGATCTCATTCGGTTTGGTATCCAGACCGAAGTGCGCGTCGATCCGATCATTCCGGGATTCACTGATGATGAATCGAGCCTGCGGAACCTGATCGCGGCAATCGCCTCGTGCGGCGTCAAATCCATCGCGGCCAGCACGCTCTTCTTGCGCCCTGCGATAACGGCTTCGCTGCGCAAGAATCTTGCGCCTTCCCAATTCACTCAACTCATGGCCGCCATGTCCGCGACCAATCGCATGGACATTCATGCAGCCAACAGTTCCGTCCATGCGATGTCCGCTGCAAGTCGGCGCATAATTTACGAACGGGTCCACTCCATCGCTGGCGAGTTTGGCGTCGAGGCGAAGATCTGCGCTTGCAAGAACCCGGAGTTGGCCCGAGGTTCATGTGGCATCTCCGGGCAGTGGCGGCCATCCGCCGGCATCACCCTCCCACTGCTATTTTAATGGGGACTTGTCGTCCACGCGAATCACCGCGATCCCAAAACCACCGAGCGCGCCCGCCAAACTCATGACATGCTCGAAGATTTCCTTGCCGTCTACGACGAACTCAACGACAACATCGACATGTACGTCGGCCGCAAGGATGACATACGCAAGCCGCTGAAAGCCATCATCGAAGCCGACACCGAATTTCAGTCCAAGTTACGCGCCCTCAAGAACTCCGCGAACGCCGATGCCGCCGAAGCGAAGCTGTACGAATTCCTGCTGACCGACGCCCTCGACACCGTAGACTCCAGCGCTGACGACCACCGCAAAACCGTCGCCGAAGTCGAGGAGTACATGAAGCACAAAAAGAAGAAATAGAGCGCCGCCGCGCGGTAAACTTCTTTACACAGGGGGTACAGAGGAACACAGGGGAAGCCCTAGTGCTTCCCTGTGTTCCTCTGTACCCCCTGCTGCGGTTAGCTTTTTGCCTTTCGGCGATCTCAGTTAAGCTGGCCGTGCTACTCTTCCCTCAACGTGTCCCCAAAGCTCGCCGAGATTTTTCACGAAGCCTATCGCGAACTCCGCCCCCGCACGCCCATGCCGCCCATGGATGTTCGTTTCTACCCGTTCGTCTCCATCAACAACACCATTCGCCTCCGCCAGGGAAAGCTCTACATCCGCCTCTCCGACCTGCTCGAAGGCGCTCCCGAAGCCGTGCAGTATTCGATCGCCCACATCCTGCTCGC
>JBEKKC010000019.1:0-39747 GCA_050010915.1 Tepidisphaeraceae bacterium
GGCGTCGGGCTTCCCACAAATCCCAGGCCTCCTCTTTGATACTTGAAGCCGCGAATTTCCGCCGAACCCAGCAAACTCGGATCGACGTTCAGCGTCAGGTGTTTGCGGTCCTGCGATACGATCGCTTGCCCCACATCCTCGTTCACCCCGACGACGAGCATCCGGATCTGCCGGTCCACCGCGGTAGCGCCGGCATAATAGAACGGCACACCCGGCGAATCGGCCGCAACTGCCAGCAATGCCACCAGAACGAAGAGATATAACCGCCAAGACGCCAAGGGCGCCAAGGAGGGCAAGAAGAAATTCCTATCGCATCTCCTTGGCGCTCTCGGCGTCTTGGCGGTTGATTTTCCGTGAATTGCTTTTTCGCTTCTCATTGCAACCCCGGCCGCATGCCTGTAACTTTCGGGGCGTTTCGGAGCATACTCATGCAGTCCACCGCGGGCAAGAAGGCGCTCATCACCGGAATTACCGGGCAGGACGGCTCCTACCTGGCCGAATTCCTCCTCGGCAAAGGCTACGACGTTCACGGGGTGGTGCGCCGCAGCAGTTCGTTCAACACCGACCGCATCGGACATTTGTACCGCGATCCCCACGATCCCAACGCGCATCTTTTCCTTCACTACGGCGATCTCGTGGATGGAACGGGGTTGCGCGAAATTCTCACGCGCGTCCGGCCGGACGAAATCTACAACCTCGGGGCGCAATCGCACGTGCGGGTCAGCTTCGACCAACCCGTCTATACCGTCGCGGTCGACGCCCTGGGAACGATGAATCTTTTGGAAGCCATGCGCGACACGGGTCTGCCTATCCGCTTTTACCAGGCCTCCAGCAGCGAAATGTACGGCAAGGTCGTGCAGACCCCGCAGACCGAAAAAACTCCGTTTTATCCCCGCAGCCCCTACGCCTGCGCCAAGGTTTACAGCTACTGGCAAACGGTCAACTACCGCGAAAGCTACGGCCTCTTCGCCTGCAACGGAATCCTGTTCAACCACGAAAGCCCCCGCCGCGGCGAGACCTTCGTCACCCGCAAAATCACCCGCGCCGCCAGCCGAATCAAGGAGGGCCTCCAGAAAAAACTCTACCTGGGAAATCTCGACGCCAAGCGCGACTGGGGATTTGCCGGCGATTACGTCGAGGCGATGTGGCTCATGCTCCAGCAGCGCGAGGCGGACGATTACGTCGTCGCCACCGGCCAGACCCACAGCGTGCGCGAATTCCTGGAGGAGGTGTTCGGTTATCTCAATCTGGATTGGCATCAGCACGTCGAGGTGGATCCCCGATATTTCCGCCCGGCGGAGGTGGACGCCCTGCTCGGCGATGCCGGCAAGGCCCGGCGCGCCCTCGGATGGACGCCGAAGATCACCTTCAAGGAACTGGCCCGATTGATGGCCGATGCCGATTGGAAACTGGCCAAGCGCGAGCGAATCCTTGCCGAACAGGTAATCACACCGTGAGATAGTCCCCATGAGCGTTTCACCGGCAGATCGGATCGTCATCACGGGCGGCGCCGGGTTTCTGGGCGGATTTGTGGTCGAAATCCTGCGCGCCCGCGGATTCGGCAACCTCTTCGTGCCGCGGCGCAAGGATTTCGATCTCACCGCCGATGGCGACGTGCGGCGCCTTTACCGCGAGCAACGCCCCGATGTGGTCTTGCACCTGGCGGCGGAGGTGGGCGGCATCGGCGCCAACCGCGACAACCCTGGCCGATTCTTCTTCGCCAATCTCGCCATGGGCCTGAATCTCATCGAGCAGGCGCGGATCAACAAGGTCAAAAAATTCGTCCAGGTCGGCACGATCTGCGCCTATCCGAAATTCACCCCCGTCCCCTTCCGCGAAAGCGAACTCTGGAATGGATATCCCGAGGAAACCAACGCCCCCTACGGCGTCGCCAAGAAATCGCTGCTGGTCATGTGCCAGTCCTATCGCCAGCAGTACGGCCTCAACGCGATCTATCTGTTGCCGGTGAATCTCTACGGGCCGCGCGACAATTTTCATCCGCATTCTAGCCATGTCATCCCCGCCCTGATCCGCAAATGCGTCGAGGCCCGCCTCGCCGGCGAAAAACGCATCACCGCCTGGGGCACCGGCTCGGTCAGCCGGGAATTTTTGTACGTCGAGGATTGCGCCGAGGGCCTGGTCCTTTCGCTGGAAAAATACGATTCTCCCGAACCGATGAACCTGGGCAGCGGCCGGGAAATTACCATCAAGGATTTGACGGAGTTGATCGCCCGTCTCAGTCGTTTCGAGGGTGAGATCGTGTGGGACCCCACCAAGCCCGACGGCCAACCGCGGCGGTGTCTAGACGTGAGCCGCGCCCGGCAGGCGATCGGCTTTTCGGCCCGCACGTCCCTGGAGGACGGGCTGAGAAATACGATCTCGTGGTTCGAATCGAATCTTCATGCATTGACGGAACGCGACTATTCCCACGCCGCAGGCTAAACGATGTTTTCCGTCATCGTTTGCAGCATCGACTCCAAGCGTTTCGCCGATGTCAAGGCGATGTACGAGGGCGTCTTTCACGGGGTTGATTGGGAACTGGTCGGCATCCATGACGCGCGCTCGCTGGCCGAAGGTTACAGGCGCGGCATCGCCCGGAGCAAAGGCGACAAACTGATCTTCAGCCACGACGACATCGACATCTTCAGCCCGGACATGCCGCTGCGGCTGGAGCGCCACCTGTCCAATTTCGACATCGTCGGCGTCGCGGGCACAACGCTGCTTCAGTATCCCCGCTGGGACGCTTCGGGCCCTCCATACATCTTTGGCCAAACGGCCAATCCAAGATCGGACGGGAAAATCAGCGTCAACATTTTTGGCGCGCCATATCCAGTTGTACGGGACATTCAAGCCATCGATGGAGTATTCATGGCCGTGCGCCGATCCGTCTTTCCGCGAATCTGTTTCGATGCGGTCACGTTCGACGGGTTTCATCTCTACGACCTGGATTTCAGCTATTCGGCGTTCCGCGCCGGTTTGCGCCTGGCGGTCGCGAATGACATCTGCATTTATCACGCTTCGCTGGGAGCGTTTGGCGAAACCTGGAAACGTTACGCCGAAAAATTTCATAAGAAATGGCTGGCCCACATCGCCAGCCCGCTCCTGCGACCCTATCGATGGGCGGGCGTTGTCGTCGCCAGCCGCATGGAGGCCCTCAAGGTCATGACTCCTCCCTACTGGCGGCAGCATTCCGAAAATCAGGTCGGATAACCATTGAACTTGTTCCACCATTGCGTAAGACTAGCACGCTTCTCGTTCATCCATCGCGATGTTTTCCGTCATCGTTTGCAGCATCGACTCCAAGCGTTTCGCCTCCGTCAAGGCGATGTACGAGGGCGTGTTTCACGGGGTTGATTGGGAACTGGTCGGCATCCACGACGCGCGCTCGCTGGCCGAAGGTTACACGCGCGGCATCGCCCAGAGCAAAGGCGACAAACTGATCTTCAGCCACGACGACATCGACATCTTCAGCCCGGACGCGCCGCGGCGGCTGGAGCGCCATCTGTCCAATTTCGACATCGTCGGCATCGCCGGGACCACCCTCCTTAAATATGCCGCCTGGGCCTTCTCGGGTCCTCCTTACGTCTTCGGCCAAATGGCCGGGCCGGGGGAGGCGGGCAAAGTTCAGATCAGGATCATCGGCGCGCCTTTTCCGGTCATCCGGGACATTCAAGCCATCGACGGCGTATTCATGGCCGCCCGCCGATCCGTTTTTCCCAAAATCACTTTCGATGCGGCCACGTTCGACGGGTTTCATCTTTACGATCTGGATTTCAGCTATTGTGCGTTTCGCGCCGGCTTGCGCCTGGCGGTCGTGAACGACATCTGCATCTATCACGCATCGGGAGGAAAGTTCGATCAAACCTGGAGTCACTACGCCGAGAAATTTTATAAAAAATGGCTGGCCGGCGCCCCGCGCGTGCCCCAGCGGCCGTACCGATGGTCGTCCGTCACCGTCGCCAACCGCATGGAGGCCCTGGAAGTCATGATACCCCCCTACTGGCGGCAGCAGGCCGAGAATCAGGTCGGATAACTATTGAATTTGTCCCGCCCTCGCATGACACTGGATTCCCGCTCGTTCCTGTGATCCAGTTGCAAGCCCTTTTGAATGATGCGGGTAAGGCAATTATGCCCAATCTAAAGGATAAAGTTGTCGTGTGCGGCACAGGCATGGAAAAGACCTATCGCCGGATTTACGATCAGATGGCCAGTAAACGGTAAGATGCCGGCGTGGGAAACCCTTGATGTCCAGCATCGACAAACGTAAGACGGTCGTCGTCGTCAGCCAGGTCTTCGTGCCGGACCCCGCCGCCGTCGGCCAGTATGTTGCCGACGTCGCATTTGAATTGGCCCAGCGGGGCCGATCCAAGGGAAAATACGACGTGCGCGTGTACGCCTCGGCCCGGGGATATGAGAACCCCGCCGCCGTTTATCCCCGCCGCCAAATCCTCAACGGCGCGGACGTTCGCCGGTTCCCGTTCGCATCCTTCGGCAAGAAATCCATGCCGCGGCGCGTTCTGGGAACGGCGGCATTCATGATCCAGGCATTCCTCGCGGTCCTGTTCACGCCGCGCCTCGCCGGAATTCTTTTCAGCACGTCCCCCCCGCTCATCGGGTTGCCCATCTCCATCGCCGCATTCATTCGCCGCGTTCCAATCGTCTTTTGGGCCATGGACCTCAACCCCGACCAACTCATCGCGCTGGGCAAACTAAAGCCCACCGATTGGACGTGCCGGCTCCTGGAAACCGCCAACCGCATCATTCTCCGAACCACCGTGATGGTCATCGCCCTCGACCGCTTCATGGCCGACCGGCTGGCCGCGCGCAACGTGCCCCGCTCCCAAATCCTCGTCATTCCCCCATGGCCGCTGGAAGAAATTGGCCAGACCGATCAGGCCGGCTCAGACCAAAACCCCTTCCGAGCGCGCCACGGCTTGGCCGGGAAATTCGTCGTCATGTACAGCGGAAACCACAGCCCGAGCAATCCCCTGACCACGCTTCTCGACGCCGTCGTCCAACTCAAGGACGATCCGGACGTTCGATTCCTCTTCGTCGGCGGCGGCAGCGGCAAAAGAGAAGTCGAAGATTACATCCGCAACAAAAACCTGGCCAACGCCCTGTCGCTGCCCTATCAGCCGCTGACCGAACTGAAACATTCCCTGTCCGCGGCGGACGTTCACGTCGTATCCCTCGGCCAGAACATGGTGGGCATCGTTCATCCCTGCAAGATTTACGGCGCGATGGCCGTCGGCCGGCCGATCCTTTTCCTCGGCCCCAAGCCGTCGCACATCAGCGATCTGCTGGATCGCCACGACATCGGCGTTCACGTTTCCCACGGCGACGTCGCCGGCGTCATCGCCGCCATTCGCCGCTTCCGCGAGATGCCGCCCGAACAATTGCAAGCCATGGGCCAAACCGCCCAAGCCGCGCTGAACCAATCGCAGAGCGAATCCCAGCTTCGCGGCAAGTTCTGCGACGCCGTGGAAACCGCCATGCGAATCGGCTAGAGTCGATCCCTCATGCGTCGTTGGCTATTCATCCTGGCCGTCCTCGGACTATTCACCGCCGCGATCAGTTGCCAGAAGACGATCTACGAGCCGGGCGAATCCGAGCACGGCGGGGTGTTCCTTTATGGAACGCCGTCTCCGACGACACGGTAAGGCGGCTGTGAGCGGTGTCTGGAGTGCACTCCGCATAGTGCTCACCATGGGATATCGGTGTCGCTAATCACATGATTGAAGCCTGCGGGGTGCGGACACCGCGAGCGTTCATTTTCTCCGTTGCCGCCGGCCCAGGACGCCGATCACGCCCATGGCGAGCAATCCCGTTGTCGCAGGTTCCGGAACACTGGAAGTCGGCAAGGGCAATCCATTGGCCACGGCGAAGGCGTCCAAGGCCGCAACGTCGCCGGGCGACACGTCCGCTCCGCTGACGCCCTGGTTGAAGTTCGCCGCCAACACGTTGAAGTCGGCCGCGTTCACAAGGCCGTCGTAATTGAAGTCGCCCTGGTCCCAGCCGGTGATGCTCTGGTTGAAGTTCGCGGCCAGGATGTTGAAGTCCGAGCCGTTGACCAGGCCGTCCAGGTTGGCGTCGCCCAACAGGGTGTACTTGATTTCGATCTGGCCGGAGGAAAGGCCGGTGACGACGCCGTCCTTGCCGTCGGCGTAGCCGATGCCGTAGAGGAGGCCGTTGGTCGGCGTTTGTGCGGCCGAGGAAATGATTCCGGAGCCGTTCCATCCGCCGCCGTTGTAGCCCGACTTGAGGTAGCCGGCGATGGTGGTGATGGGGTCGGGATTAGCGCCGTACGTGATGAAGACGTGGTTGTTGGCAATGTCGAGGGAGGAACCGCTTTCGATGGTCAATGAAGATTGTGAGCTGGCACCGCTGTTGAGGGTAAGGCGGAGGATGGTCGGGCTGGCGCCGTTGCCGATGGTGAGGTTTCCAGTGCCGGTGATGTCGGCGATGAAAGCGCTCGGGCCGGTGACGGTAACCGTGCTGTTGTTCACGTTCGCCGATCCGACCGAAACCGTTGTTCCGCCGACGGCGGAGGAGGTTGCGCCGACGCTGGCAACGCCGCCGGCGCCGCCGGCGCCGGAATTGGTGACCTGAAGAATAGTAAAGCCGTTGGCAGCGGCGGAAGCGCTGGCGGACCCGCCGCTGCCGATGTTGGCTGATGAAGTTGGTGCGCCGGAGGCGCCGCCGGTGGCGGTGGCCGTCGCGGTGGCGACGCCGACGACGTTCGTGGTATTCGAGGTGGCGGCCGCGGTGGCGTTTGCGCCGTTGCCGGAAAAATATCCCGCACCCGCGCCCGCGCCGCCGGCGCCGCCGGTGGCGATGGCGGTTGCCGAATCTCCATCAGGGCCGGAACTGCTGGACGTTGCGGTTGCGTTGGCGGCCCCGCCCACACCGCCGTTGCCCAGGACCGAGTTCTGAAAAGTTCCACCCGCCTGTCCTACCGCAGTGGCATCGACGGTCGCGGAACTGTGGCTCAATTGCGTGCCGGTTGAGCTGCCCGCGGCGTTGGCGGTTGCGCTGCCGCCGGCGCCGGCCGTGAACCCGTTGGAACCGCCGGTGATATTTCCTCCGGTTTGAGTTTGCGAAGTGCTTCCGGCCTGCGCCGATGAGTTGACGTTTTCGTTGCCGCTCAGCGTGATGGATGCGGTGGCTGTTGCACCCGTGCCGGCGCTGCGGTTCTCGACGCCGCCGCCACTTCCACCATAGGCAATGGACGATCCGGTGAGCACGAAGGAACCGTTTTGCGAGAGACTCAAGGTGGATGACCCGGCGCCGGCAGCGCCCGGAGCGGCGCCGTCGGTGGATCCGGCATTGCCGCCGGTAGCGCTTTGGGTCAGCGTCAGCGTGCCACTTGTCGAACCGGAAACGAGGTTGCTGATGGTGACATTCGCGCCGTTTCCTCCCGTTGCGCCATCGGCGCCGTTGCCGCCGTTGCCGCCGGTGACATTGGCGGTAACGGAGACCGCTCCTCCGGAAGCGGAGTTGGCTGTGTCACTGGTAATGGATGCGGAGACGCCGTTGGAGCCGGAATAGCCCGACCCCTGTCCCTGCCCGCCACTGCCGCCGATGGCTGTGCATGTCATGCTGGCGGATCCCGCGCCCGTAGCTGTGGCGCTACCGGAGCTGCTGGCGTTTCCGGGCGAGCCGCCATTGCCCGTCGCCGAATCCTCCACCGATCCGCCGCTTCCGCCGGCGCTTTCGGCCTCAGATGACGCATTTTGGCTCGACTGAATGACCGAACTGGCAGTAGAGTTTCCGCCCGCACCGCCGTTGCCTGTTCCGGCCGTAACATTACCGCCGGCGGGTGGAAATGGTGTATTGGCCCCGTAGACATATCCTGCCTGGGCGATGCCGGAAAGATTTGTCGCACTGGTGAGGTTAACGGATGCGTTGGTCGTACCCGCATTAGCTCCGTTGGTGTCCTGCGAATTACCGCCACCGCCGGCATCGGCGTCCGCCAAAACATTGGCTTGACTTGGAAGAGGAGTTTGGCTCACTCCTGAGGTGATGGTTGATGTGGCATCGCCGCCTGTGCCTCCGGCGGCGCCGGTGCTGCTGCCGCCGGAGCCGGCCTCGGCGAACTGCCAGAGAGTCTCTTCGCCCGTAGTTGAAGCGGTGACCTCATTTGATACCGAAACAGTGGCACCGTTTCCCCCCGAAGCGCCGTTGAGTCCAGCGCCGCCACTCCCGCCAAGGTTAAATGACAAGAGGGATGCAAGCCCGCCTCCGCCGGAGGTCGCGCTCACCGAGGCGCTGGTGATCCCACCGCCTGCGCCGCCAGAGTAGCCCGCGCCCTGCCCCTGCCCACCGCTGCCGCCATCCGCGTCAACGGTAACGTAAACGCCATCAGCGAGAAGATTATGCCCAGCCGAGCTGCCGGAAGCCACGCCCCCCGCGCCGCCGGAGCCGGTCGCACTGTCAATCACGTTGCCACCGTTTCCGGCAAAGACATCGGAGTCGACAAAAACGATGGCGTGACCAGTGGTGCTGGTGTCGTAAACGCTGGCCGTCGCTGAAGCGTTGCCGCCCGTGCCGCCTGTACCAGTCCCACCAGTAATGTTGCTGCCGTCGCCATCACCCGGGATAGAGTTGCTTGGAGTTGATAAAATATTGTAGTTAGCTTCTGAATAAACTGTGATGGCACTGTACATGTCCCCGGGTGTGCTGCCAGAGGCGTTGGTGGTCAGATTGACGGAAGAGGTAGCGGTTCCGCCGGCTCCTCCGTTGTTGCCTTGGGTGGCGCCGCCATTGCCGCCAAAGCTCTGGGATCCGACAAACATGTACGCCGCCGTGGTATTCTCGGTGAAGCTTAGCTCCGATGTACCATTGCCTGCGGTTCCTGGACCGCCGCCGCTGCTTCCCCCGCCGTTTCCGCCGGCGGCCTGTTGAAGGATGTTAATCGGGGCGAAATTATACGGAGCGGTATCACTGGAAGTTGCACTCACGGCGTTGGTAAGAGATTCACTGGCGCCATTGCCGCCACCACTGCCGCCCACCCCAGCGCCGCCGCTTCCGCCTGCGACGAGTCCTTCGGCCTGGGAATCACCGCCCATTCCGTTATCGCCGGCGATGACCGTTCCAAGAGAGGCGGTCCCGCCATCCCCGCCTACGCCGCCAGCGACTCCGCCGTTGCCGCCGTTTCCACCGATGGCCTCAGCGAAGGCATAATTGTTTTGGTATGTCTCATTTGGCGTAATCAAAGTATCAGGACCGCCGATGGCGCTGGCGGAGGCCGTGGCGTTACCGCCGGCGCCGCCGTAGCCGCCAGCCCCCTGTGTCGGCGCCTGGTGATCGAATTGAAAAGATCCCCCATTGCCTCCGTTGCCCCCATTTCCGCCGGTCGCGGTGGAAGTCTGGCTGGTCGCCGTGTCCTGTCCTGGAATCTGAACGGTTGTTGCCGAGGCGCCTCCGCCATTGCCCCCATTTCCTCCATTACTGACGATCTCGCCCGAATTGGTCCCATTCCCGCCCGTCCCGCCGACGCCGCCTATTGCTGTGGCGGTGTCGTTTCCCTCGGATTCCTCATCGGCAGTGGCCGGGCCTCCGTTCCCGCCCGCGCCGCCATTAGTCGGCTTGCCTTGCGTTATCGTGCCATTTGCGCCGTTCGTGCCGTTCGTGCCGTACACAGTTTGGGCAACCGCTCCAGCCGGCAAGGCGATGCCACCAAAAACCACCGCTAAGCTGATCGCTGACCATCGCCGTCGCGACAAACGTTGATGCGCAGACATAGACCGCTCCTTGTTCCCCGCTTTGTCTTTTGCTAGGAGAACTTGGCTGGCAAAAAACCCACACTCCGGACCAAATGGCAGAAAGCGATTAAGCGCAACGGGCCGGCGGATGTCAAGAAAAATTTGGGGAACGGGTAGCATTGGCCGGTGTACTGAAATTCCCCGCCCATCCGATGCCGTAATGCAGTCCATCGGTGGGATTTTGGCCGGTGGACGAGAAATGATTTCTCGCGATGGCGATCGAGGGAATTGCATTCAGACTCTGCAAAGCCCGCGTCCTAAGAGCCTAGCTTTCCGCGGAGCATCGTGATCGAGCCGGAATTTCTGAAGCGAGACGCCCCCATCTCATGCAATAGAGCACGCCCTGGCGCAACTCAGCCTCAACGACCGCCGTGTGGGGCAGTCCATGTTCAATGGCGTATTCGGGCGAAATATTTCCAAGCACCCGAGGCAACCCCTGGCGATACGTTCCCCCGTGTCCAACCAGCACCACCGCCGCATCCTGGCGATTTCCAAACAAACTGATTAGCCGGCGTATGAACGGGACGAACCTGTTCTGGATATCCATACTGCTCTCTCCTTCGGGAAGGCGCGCGTCCAATTGTCCGTGTGCCCATTGGCGTTCGATAGCCGCATAGGCCCCCTTCCCTCCTCGTCGCTCCGGTCCTCGTAAATGCCCACGTCGTATTCGATCAACGCCGGCTCGATCTGGCACGGCACGCCCAGGCGTTCAGCGAGAATCTCGGCCGATTCGACGGCTCGGCGCAGTGGACTGGTGTAGATTGCAGTGACGCCGCGCCCCTGAAGCTGCGCCGCCAGTGCTCTGGCCTGCTTCTGGCCGCGTTGGGTCAATGGATGTTTCCATCCGCGATTCGAGAAGGTCTTCAGAATATTTGCCTCGCTCTCACCATGGCGGACAAAGAAGATTCGCATAGCGGTCGCCGTCCATCCATACGCTCGCAGCAGGTTCGCTTTGAAGACATTCTCCCCCCGCGGCGTCGCCGTTCCGGATTGCTCGTTCACGTCCTGGAACGTTGCTCAGGTCAATTTGCCGAGAACCACGATTCGGCCGGGAACTTCGGCGCCGAAGTTGCGTCGGATCGCGGCTTTGTCGGCGGAAATCTCGGTCAGGCCGCTGGCCGAGGCCAGATCGCGAACGTAGGCGATGGAATGGGCGAATCGCGCTTCGGGGTGAAGGAAATATCCCTGGCCTTCGTAATCCTCGATCGAGCAGGCGAACAGTCCGCCGCCCCGCAGGGCCCGGGCGACGGCCGGCATGAAATCCGTCAGATCCCCGACGTAAATCAGCACGTCTCCGGCCACGATCAGGTCGTAACTTTCGGGCGCGTCGCGAAGCACGGGCAATATCTCGCCGGTGATCAATTGATCGTAAATCCCGCGTGTTTCGGCCGCACGGATCATGGTCGGCGACAGGTCCACCCCGACCAGCCGGCGGGCGTAGGGACGAAACTGTTGGCCGCACAATCCCGTGCCGCAGCCTAAATCCAGCACGTCCAAATCCTGTCGCGGCGTGGCTGCCCGAACCGCTCGGAGCAGTTGTTGCGGGGCCTGGTATTTCAGTTCCTCGACGAGATTCTTGTCGAACTTCGGCGCGTATTCGTCAAACATTTCCCGGAGATATTGCGTGGGCGCGGTTTTAACGGAACGATCTCCCGATAAGGCGGCCAATTTGAATTCCCACTCCACCGCATCCGGCTTGAGCCTGATTGCCTCGCGATAGGCCGCGTATGCCTCCTGCTTCCGGCCCGCCTTATGCAGGGCCAAGCCGAGATTGTTATAGGCATCCGCATAATCCGGCTTGAGGCGGATGGCCTGCCGAATGGCGGCGATCGCCTCGTCCAGCCGGCCTTTGTCACACAAGGCGGTTCCCAGGTTGCGGTGGATGTCGGCGGAATCTGGCTTGAGTTGAAGGGACAGTTGGAACTCGATGATCGCCTCGTCCAGTTGCCGTTTGCCGAGCAACGCGTTGCCCAGGTTGTTGTGGGTCTCGGCCAGGTTGGGATTGATCCGCAGCGCCTGGCGATAGGCGGCGATGGCCTCGTCGAGTTGTTCGGGTTCTTGCAGAGCGGCGCCCAGGTTGTTCAGGGCCACCACCGAGTTGGGATCTAAGCGCACGGCCTGCCGGCAGGCATCCGCCGCCTCTTTGAGCTGGCCTGTTTCGCGCAGCGCGTTGCCGAGATTGGCGTACGCCTCGGCGAAGCCGCCGTCGAGAGCGATGGCCACGCGCCAGACAGCAATCGCTTCATCGTGCTGTCCGTTGCCCTGAAGGGCATTGCCCAGATGGCTATGGTAAGCGGCCACGCGGGGGTTGATGGCAATCGCCTGGCGAATCCATTCGATGGCCTCGTCGAATTGCCCGCTCTGAATGGCGATGACCCCCAACAGATCGAGCGGTTCGGGCCGGCTCGGATCGAGCGCAAGAACTTCCAGGTAGATCGCCCTGGCTTGGTCCAACCGGCCCGCCCGGTGGTGCGACATACCGGATTCGAGTTGTTCCTGAAGGGTCATGGGGCCGGGCATTGTACGCTCAAATTTCCGGGCTGCGCACACCAATTCCGCCACATCTGGCGGCAGGCCGCTTCGATATTGCGGGCGAAACGCGGGGCATCCATCACGGGCGACGTCTGCATTCGTTGCCGTAGCGTGCGGCGCAGTTCGGCCAGCCGCGGCAGGTCTCCGGCAAGGTCCGTGGCGATCTGAACGTATTGCTGCGGCGTTGTGGCGATCAGTTCCGGCAGGCCGACGTTGGCCAAAATGCTGGCGCCACCGCGCCCCACGGCCGTGCGGCCGACCAGGCTCACCACGGGCACGCCCAGCCACAACGCATCGCAGGTCGTGATTCCCCCGCCCCAGGGAAAGGGATCCAAGGCAATGTCGATCCGGCCGTGGGTTTGCACGTATTGGGGCCACGGCTGCCAGTTCGGGAACTCCAGGCGATCCGGGGAAATGCCCTTGGCGGCAAAACGCTCTCGCACCGCATCCAGATGCGCTCCCGGATGGGAATGAACGATGAGCCGCGACCGCGGCACGCCACGCAGAACTTCCGCCCACAAATCCAGGGCGGGTGGCGAGACCTTGGCGAAATTGTTCAGGCAGCCGAAGGTGACGTATCCCGCAGCGGAGGCCGGTGGCGGCGATGGCTCGGGAGCCGGGCCGCTGACGCCGTAACACCAAAAGGTTTCCGGCAGCCGGATCGTCCGCTCGCTGTAAAACGACAAATCCAAATCCGGTGGATCCATATAGGGATCGGAAAGGCGGTAGTCCATCGCGTCCATGCCCGTGCTGCCGCAATAACCGAGCCACGTCGCCTGCACGGGGGCCGGTTTGTAAGCGAATATCACCAGGCGGTTTTCCGCCATGTGCAGCGCCAAATCCACCAGAACGTCGATCCGATCCTGCCGGATCAGATCGGCGGCCTGGGGATCGGACAGCCCCACGACGCTGCGCCAGACATCCGCGTAACCCCGGAGTTGTTCGGTTAGCGCGTCAGGCTGGAGAACATTGGAGTAACAGAAGATCTCCATTTGCCGATGATCGTGCTGGCGCAAAAGCGGCAACAGATTCTGGCCGACCACGTGCACGCGGAAATCCGGCGAGACGTAGCCGATTCGCAGGCGGCGGTCGGGATCGCGATCGTTGGCGTGCGGTTGAATAAATTTCTTGAGCGGTTCGGCGTGCCGCTGGTTCCAGCGGCGAAGTTCCTCAAAAATCATCCTGGCGTCGTAGCCGGGATGATATTGCAACGTGCACGCCAGGTTGCTGTGGGCTGCGGCAAGATCGGGCTTGAGCCGAACGGATTGCCGATAGGAAGCGATCGCCTCGTCAAGTTGCGCCATGCGCATCAAGGCGCTGCCGAGATTGCCGTGCGCTTCGGCAAAATTGGGGTTGAGCCGAACGGCCTGCCGATCGGCAGCGATGGCTTCGTCGAGGCACCCGGCGTCCGCCAGTGCGATGCCCAGATTGTTGTAAGCTTCAGCGAAACGAGGCTCGAGCCGAATCGCCTGCCGATAGGAAGCGATCGCCTGATCGAGTTGCCCCATGTCCTTGAGGGCTTTGCCGAGGTTGCTGTAATAGATCGCGTTGGTTGAACAAATCGTGATCGCGCGGCGGATAAATTCGACGGCCGCGTCCAACCGGCCGGCCTGTACCGCCAGCACCCCCAACAGGTGTAATGCGTCCGGATGATCGGGGTGCTGGAGGAGAACCTGGCGGTATATCGTCTCCGCGTCGGCCAGGCGGCCCGCCTGATGGTGCTGGACGGCCAATTGCAAATCCGGTTCGCCGGCTTGGGGCATCATTTTTACCTAGGTTACCCGGAATATATCCGCCAACGGTTCCGCAAACGACCCCCCAAACCCGGGTGGCGCGTGTCCGATACGTAGAGCGCATCTTTTTCTCTGGTGTGGCCCGCTGGGAGCAGCGCAATTCAGCCCCGTAAGCGTAAATCGTGGTTGATGAATCGCTTACCCTATTGGCGGCAGGTGCGTGCGTTGCCGCCCGGCTTCATCGAGTTTATTCGAGTCGATGACGAAACATCCATGAGGCTGCCGATAGCGTAACGGCGGCAATAATGGCCATCGGCCACAGGTCCGGCATCAGCCGACCTATCCCCGCTCCTTCCAGATAGACGCGCTGGGCGATTTCGATGGCATATCGCAAAGGGTTGATCAGCGTGAAGTATTGAACGCTAATCGGCATGCTGCTGACCGGCGTGGCCAGACCCGAGAGAAGCATGAACGGTATCATCACCAGGAAACTATAGAGCAATGCCTGCTGCATGGTGGCGGCAATCGAAGAGACGAACAGCCCGATTCCAACCGCTGCCAGCAGAAACAAAATCAGCCCGGCGTAGAGAGTCAATAACGATCCGGCGAAGGGGATGCGAAACCAAAGCCAGGCGACGAGGAGAATATTTGTTGCCATCACGGCGCCAATGAGCATGCAGGGCAGCGCCTTGCCAACCATGATCTCCACGGGATGAAACGGGGTCACCAGCAATTGATCGAAGGTACCCTGCTCGCGCTCTCGGGCGACGGACATGGCCGTCAGGATAAGCGTCTGCATCATGGTGAGGGTTCCAATGAGGGCGGGAATAATGTCCCAACGAGTTTCGAGGTTTGGGTTGTACCACGCGCGATTGACGATTTGGACGGTCAGACCCGGCTGGCCATGGGACGACCGCCAGTTGGCGTTGAATGCGTTGACAACCGTTTCGATATAAAGGGTGGCGGTGCCGGCGGTATTGGAGTTGCGGCCGTCGGCGATCACCTGGATATTTGCGGGCTGACCGGATTGTAGCCGCCGCTCAAAATCCTGGCTGATCTGGATCACCAGCAGCGCGCGACGTTCATTGATGTAGGTCTTCAAATTCTCGACACTGTCCAGGTTCGCCACGCGGTGGAATACGCCGGATCCATCAAGACCGGCCAACAGGTCGTGGGAGGCGGCGCTGTGATCCTGGTCGAGGACGGCATAAGGCACATCGTTAAGATCGTAAGATGCCGCATAACCGAAAATCAGGCATTGAAGGATTGGTGGAACCAGAAGGCTGAAGCGGGCGCGCGGGTCCTTGAGGACCGCCAGCAATTCCTTGCGCGTCAATGCGATAATGCGGAGTATTGCCTCAAACATGGTTGCGGTCTCACGCGAGCTTTTTTTGGGTGACCAGCCGCGCCAAAAGGAGCATCGCGAATGCGATGCCGGCCAGGACCGTCGCATTGGGCAGAACAACTCCCCACACATCGCCCGCCAAAAACAGCGTTTGAAGCAGCGCAACATAGTATCTGGCCGGCAACGTGTAGGTGAGGAGTCGAACCGGCGTGGGCATACTTCGTATGTCGAACAAAAACCCCGAAAGCATCATTGCCGGCAGAAAGGTGACGAGCAGCGTGATCTGGCTGGCGACGAATTGGCTTTTGGTCAATGAGGAGATCACCAAGCCGATCGACAATGCGACTAGCAGATAAAGCATCGACGTTCCAGCCAGCAACCAAACGGACCCGCGAATGGGGACATGAAACAGGAACTTGGCGGCAAACATACAAAGCACCAACCCGACCATTCCCTGCGCAAAGTAGGGAATGATCTTCCCCAACAGAATCTCATCAACGCGTACCGGCGTGACGAAAATCGCCTCCAGCGTGCCACGCTCCCACTCGCGCGCCATCACCATGGCTGTCAAAAAAGCTCCGATGAGCGTCATCACGAGGACGATCAGGCCCGGGACCAAAAAATAATGGCTGTCGTTGGCCTCGTTGAACCAAAGTCTGTCATCGACGGTGACGGGACCGACGTTCACGGTGTGGCCTTCGGCGGCACGGCGGGCCGCCCACTGGCCGATCGCCCCCTGCGCATAGCCTTGGACAATGCGGGCATGATTGGCATCGGTTCCGTTGACAAGAACCTGCACTTGGGCATTTCCAACCGCTAAATTCCGGGCAACATCAGATCGAATCAGGACGATTCCGTCCACCTCCCGATCCCGCATCAGTTCCAGCGCGCGTGGCATTGAGGTTAGGAATTGCGCATCGAAATATGGAGACAACTGGAATCCGGAAACCAACTCTGTGATATCCGGGGAGGGAGCCTCGAGGACCACCGCCACCTTCACATTCTTCACGTCGAGCGACAACCCATATCCGAACAGTAGAATGAGAATCACGGGCAGAATAACGCCCATCGCGATGCTGCTGGGGTCGCGCACCATTTGGCGGACCTCCTTCTTGACCAGTGCCTTGATGCGCCGAGCTTTGGCGAGCAGCGGGTTATGCTTGGCAATATCCGCAAGCGTCACGCCACACCTCCTGCCCGAGCCTTATCAGCCGGTTCGCGGCGACGAGATTCTTCGACGATGGCGATGAAGGCATCTTCCATGGTGGCGTGCCGCCCCGGTTCAGATTTGGCGCGCTGGCGGATTTCAGCGGGGGTTCCCTGCGCCAGGATTCGACCGGCATCCATAATGGCGACCCGATCACAGTATTCCGCTTCCTCCATGAAATGCGTTGTTATGATCACCGTTACACCGCGCTCCGCCAGGGCGGTGATCCGCCGCCAAAACTCGCGCCGGGCCAACGGATCGGCGCCGCTGGTCGGCTCGTCCAAAAACAGTGTTTCCGGCTCGTGCAGAAGCGCCGTCGCCATCGCCAGGCGTTGTTTGAATCCGCCGGGCAACTGTCCGCTGGGAAGGCGGGCGAGCGAAGTGAGTTCAAATTGCTGCAGCGCCCACTCGATCCGCTGGCGTTTTCTGTCCCCGCGCAGACCGTAGGCGCTGGCGAAGAACCCCAGGTTCTCGGCCACGGAAAGCTGCCCGTAGAGCGAGAACTTTTGCGCCACGTATCCAATGCGCCGGCGGGCGGAAGCTCCGGCGCGACGCAAATCCGCGCCCGCGACCTTGAGGGTTCCCCCCGTGACGGTGAGCAATCCGCAGAGCATGCGAAACGTGGTGGTTTTTCCGGCGCCATTGGGTCCAAGAAGGCCGAAGATTTCGCCTCGGCGCACTTCAAAGCTGACGTGATCGACGGCGGTAAATGCTTTGAACATCCGAAGCAGATCATGGACCTCAACAACCACCTCGCCGTCATGCCCGGCCGGCGGGTGGTCAACCTTCATCGAGCCGCTGACCGCACGTTCGCCAACCGTCTGTCGCAAAAGGACCATGAATCCATCTTCAAACCGGGCCTGCGTCGGAACCATCCCAGCCACGGCCACCGCCGCATCTTTCCGCACCAGCCGGACCTGGCCGCCTTCGGGGACCGCGTCGGTCACATTCGGATCATCGAGTAATCGTGCCTGGAGCGCGCGGGCTTTCAGTCCAGCCGGTGGATCGGCCAAGAACGTTCGGCCCACCGCCAACTTGCTCACGTCTTCCGGTCGGCCCTGCGCAAGAACTTTTCCGTTATAAAGAACAACCACATTTCCGCATCGCTCGGCTTCGTCCATATAAGAGGTGCTGAGCAGCACGGACAGACTCTGCTCTTTGACCAATTTCAGGATAATTTCCCACAATTCTCGGCGTGAGAGCGGATCGACGCCAACGGTCGGCTCATCCAGCACGAGCAATTCCGGAGCCAGCACCAGCGCGCAGGCGAGCCCCAGCTTCTGCTGCATTCCGCCGGACAGACGGCCGGCCAACCGATCCTTGAACGGTCCCAGCGCGGTCATTTCCATGAGTTGCGGGAATCTCTGTTTTCGTTCCTCGCCGGCGATGCCGTGAAGATCGGCATAGAGGTTGAGATTCTCCTGGACCGTCAGGTCCTCATACAGCCCGAAGCGTTGCGGCATGTACCCGATCCGCGATTCAATACGTTGCGGTTCAGCTTTGACGTCGATGTCCAGGACTTTCAATTCGCCCGCGTCGGCAATCATCAATCCGCAAGCTAAACGGATCAGCGTTGTCTTTCCGGCACCGTCGGGACCCACCAGTGCCGTCAGAGTTCCCCGGTCCACCTGTATAGACACGCCATCGAGGGCCTGTACGGTTTCGCCCGTGGCACGGCGGAATGTCTTGTGAATGTCCCGGCCGACCAGAACGGGCGTGTTCATGGCGAGCCTTGCGTTGTAGGCGTCCCGGAATCAGACTTTTTGAGAGATAAATGGACGGTGGCGGGCATCCCCAGGCGCAATTCGTCCCCGGGGTCTTTCACGAAGACTCGAATCTCGTATACGAGGCTTGTCCGCAGTTCCTCGGTCTGCACGTCCTTTGGCGTAAACTCTGCGATCGGCGAGATAAATCCCACCCATCCATCAAGCGGCCGATCCGGGAAGCTGTCCGTGGTCACGGTCGCGGCCATCCCAGGATGCACGTTGCCTAAGTCAGGCTCGTCCGCATACGCCCGAATCCATTTGGGATGAATGATCGCCAGGGAGAATACCGGTGTTTGTGGGGAGACCATTTCACCCGGCTCCAGGAGCCGCGCACGAACCACCGCGTTGCATGGGGCTAAAAGCTGTGCATCCGACAACTCCTGCCGGAGAAGAGCGACTTGGGCATCGTCAGCTCGCGACTGCGATTCGGCCTGGGCGATGTCCTCTTTGCGCGGACCAGCGTTTTCCAACTCCAGCGCTTTCTGGTTGACCGCCACCTTTGCATCCACCACGTCCAATGCGGCTTTGGCGCTGTCGATGTCCAGTTGGCTTATGGCGCCCGGAGAACTTTGCGTTAGATTCATGAGCCGTTGATACTGCTGGCGAGCGCTGACCCCATCCGCCTGGGCGGATTGAAGGTTGGCGCGCGCTTGGGCGATTTCTTCGGGGCGGCTGCCGTTGTGAAATCGTTCCACGACGGCGTGCTGAGCCGCGGCCAGTGCCACTGACTCGGCAAGCTGTGGCTCCAGCCGACTCGTGTCCAGCCGAGCGAGAACTTGAGCCTTGTGCACCTGGTCGCCTTCCTGCACCAAAACGGAGGCAATTCGACCATTGTCGTTGAATGACAGATTCACCTGTCGCAGGTCGACATTCCCATGGAGGTTAAGCTGGTCCACGGTCTTGTCGCGCGAGAATAACCACCACGCCAGCCACCCACCGGCGGCAACCACAAGCACTAGCACAACCGAAAGCGCGATTCCCAACGTTTTTCTCGTGGGTTTACCCGGGTTTGGCGCGGTTGGAGCGACCGGCGGAACGGGTGGTGTGGTTGTGGCGACCTGAATGGGTGGGGTGGCGGCTGGCGTAGGCGCTGGTGCAACTTGGCCCGTTGGTGGAACGGAGACTGGAGGCGTGGTTTCTATCGCCGGCTCGGCTTCGGATTTATTTGGGGTCGTTGGCGTAGTGAACGTCCTCTCTGGCGCCTGAGGGATAACGGGTTCTAAAATGCCGACCCATGGCGCATCCCTTGGCTATACGATCTTTCGAGGAAACAAAAAGCCGACACAACCGAATCCCGAGGTTTCGGGATTCAATTGCGTCGGCTTACTCGTTAACGGGTTTCCGGGCCGTTGGCCCGGCTACCCTTTATTTAGTCATCCGAAAACTTCGATATTCTGCGGGGAACCAATTTATTGGCGCTTCCCACAATCATTTATTGTATGACTGCCGGACCATGAAGCAAGACAATTGCCGGAATCATAGATATCTTGCCTCTTGCCAATGATCGGCCAGGGCGAGATTGAAAGTGCCGCTTCGGAGGGCATTAGCCGCTTCGGACAGGAATACATGGGCCATGGCCAACCCCGAAAAGCCAATTTGGTGAGCGGTACGTGGACCGCATCGTCCTGAGGGCACCAGGGTAGCGCGGTTCAAAGACCGCTCACCGTGGCGTCCTCGGCCCGGGCATCCCTGACACTTGCGCCGCATGATTTTGCACGCGGGCGGGCGAGCCGATATGGTTCCCGTCTTGATACCGGTCAGGGGACGTGGACTGATCGGAATGCGGGCAAAATCACCGCACGCATTTTTGGTCCGTCAAACTGAATTGCGAGGGTGACGCGTTGCGGCAAACGTATTCAATATTCGGCTTGGCGATCCTGGCGGCGTTTTGCCGCCCGCTTTTCGCCCAATCGGACACCGGGCGCGACGTGCAACTCCAGCAACGACTTCAGCAGCTTCAGGAAATCGAACTGGACACCCGGCTCCTGGCCAACACCGATATCCCGCCGGGCCAACGCGCGCTGATCGACTACGGCGGCTATTTCTCGCCCCAATACTATTCCGTGGACGATTCCAACAACGACAACCACGGCCTGCGACAATACCAACTCGTCCTGTATCTCCGCGCCAATTTCGACGGCGCCAATGAAATCTTCCTCCGCGGCAGCACGGAATACAACGATTACAACACCGGCGACAGCTTCGACGGATTCGGCAACCGGCTTATCAACCCCGATTTCGACCGCGCGTATTACCGGTTCGATCTTCAACGCTATGAATCCGCCTACGAGGGCAAGGAAATCAACTACGACGTTAATTTCGAAGGCGGCCGCGACCTGGTTTACTGGGGAAACGGCCTGACAATGGCGGAGGTCGTGGACGGCGTGACGCCCACGTTTTCCTGGGGACCGCTGAGCCTGGCGACGGTTGCCGGCATCACGCCGCTGCGCACCGTCGATATCCAACCCGACCGGCCTGAATTCGACGACAACACCAAACGCTGTTTCTACGGCGCGATGCTCAGCGTCGCCGTCGGATCGAACCATCCCTACGTCTACGGCCTGGTGCAACGCGATAACAACAGCGAGAGCCTCTCCACCACGGATGGAATCATCACCCGCTACGCCTACAACAGCGATTACATCGGCGCGGGCTCCGTCGGGTCCCTCACCGATCACATCCACTACGGGGTTGAAGGAACCTTCGAGTGCGGCAACACGCTATCCAACAGTTCGACCATCAGCGGGTTCCAACTGGTTCAGGCCGAGCAGACCCGCGACAACATCGACGCCTGGGCCGCGGACGGCAAAATGGATTACGTTCCGCAGGACGTGTTCAAGAGCCGAGTCACGATCGAAGGCATCTTCGCCACCGGCTGCCTCAATCGCGGACTCACCAATACCACGTTCAACGGAAACGCGCCGTTCACCCCCGATCGCGCATTCAACGCCTTCGGCTTGGTTTCCACCGGGCTGGCCTTCGGCGCTCCCGTTTCCAATCTGGCCGTCCTGCGCGTCGGCGCATCCACCTTCCCCTTTGTGCTTCACGAGGGCTTTCGCCGACTGCAAGTCGGCATGGACGTCTATTGGTTCAACAAGGCCAGCGCCGCCGCTCCGATCGACGAACCCACCAACAACGCGACGTATCTGGGCTGGGAACCCGATTTTTACCTGAACTATGAGATCCTCAGCGATATCACCTTCACCGTCCGCTACGGCCTTTTCATGCCCAATACCGAGGCATTTGTCAGCGACAAGGCGCGGCAATTCCTTTATACTGGAGCGATCATTGCGTTCTGATTCACCCATTGCGGCAAAGGCCATCGCCTGGGCGTTTTGCGCCCTGGCCGCGGTCTGCGGCGGCTGTCAAACGGCGCACGTGAATTCGTCTCTCACCGGAAAATTTTCGGGAAATGACGCCGATGCCCAGCTAAACTTCTGGCATGAACTGGCCACCCGGCACCTCACCAGCAACGACGAGGCATTGCACGGCCTGCTCCTGTATGCCGACGGCCGCGACGATGCCAAGACCTACGACAAACGCGTCGCCACCCTCAAGTCGCGGGGGCTGCTGCCGGCCTCGTTCTCCGAGCCGGCAAACGACGCGGTCCTGCGCGGCGATCTGGCCGTGGCCATCGTCAATCTCCTGGGGATCAAGGGCGGATGGGTCATGCACGCTTTCGGCCCAATGCCAAGATACGCCGTGCGCGAACTGGTCTATGCCGGTATTTTCCCGCCCAGCAGCCCGCAGCAAACCTTCAGCGGCGCCGAATTTGTCGGCGTCATCGGTAAACTCGACGACTACCAGCAACCTGTTGTCGCCAGCGCCACCGTTCGGTGAAAGGAAGTTCCCGATGCGATCCATGCCAATTCATAGCTATTTTTGCGCCCTGGGCCTGATTTGCATGGCATCGGTTTGCGCTTCAAGCGCGTTGGCGTCCAATGCACCCGCCACCGGCGCCTCGGCCGTTGGCGCCGCTTCCCAGCCGGGCTCCGGTACGCCCATGCGGATTGACGTCGTCGCGGTCACGGGCCTGGTGCAGATTCGCACCGGCGACGATCAGCCATGGGTCACCGCCATGCCGCACATGGTCCTTTCCGAAGGGGCTGAACTGCGCACCGGGCCGCACAGTTCCATCACGTGCGTCATCCCCCCGGATCAGACTTTCACACTGGACCGTCTGGGCACGGTCCGCGTGCAGGACGCCGTTCGCAACGGAAACAAGGTCAAGACCGATCTAATCATGAAGTACGGCCGCACGCATTACGACATTGAAGGCGCCGGGCTGGAACACGAAGCCACCATCACCAGCCCAAGCAGCACGCTGGCGGTCCGCGGCACCGACGTCGTGCTCTGTGACCAGGTTCCCTTCACCCCATACGCCATCAGCAATACGGGCCGCGCCAGCTTCACCTACGGCCATTCCACGATCAGCGTCGGAAGCAAACACGGTTCCTACGCCAAGGCCAGCGGCGGAACGGACGGCTCGGCCGGGACCGGTCTATCCGAGACCGTCGTCGATCCCCGATATGCGGCATCGCTTACGGCCAGCGACGCCGCACTGCTGGCGACGGAAGTCGCCCGAGGCGCGGTCATCTCCTACAACCCCGTGTCCGGCATCCAAACCGTCTCCGGCGGCCGTCCCTCGTATGACTCGGAACTTCCAGGCACGCTGCCGGGAACGCTCGATTTCGTGCTGCGCTGGACGGGGGACGCCAATCTCAACCTGGAAGTCGGCGTCGATCCCGGCGATCCCCTGACCAACATCTTGAACGGATTCCAGAAGGTCGAATTCCTCTATCCGGGTTACGGCCTACAGAATTCCCCGAGCGGCGGGCACATTCCCTACGACGACATCGGCGGCCCCGCGGGCGGTGAAGAGATCGCCTATTGGCCCGGCTCGCATCCCTCCGGTCTCTACGGGATCGGCGTGCAGTTCATCACCGGCGTGCCAACGTCCTACACTTTCAACGTCTTTGAAAACGGCCAGCCGGTGGAAATGTTCTACTTCGCCACCCTCGATGGGTTCACGCAGCTGGTTAAGAGCACGCAGCAAACGCGCCCCATCGGGCCGGGACAGTTTGCCGGCTCCCTCGTCGCCATTCCGGATCAGCAATTGCTTGACCTGATCATCCCCGACGATCCGGCCGGCAATCCTAACCCCGGCATCAATCCACCGGGGGTAAGTTCCGCCGCCATTATGCCCGCGGTGCGCGCCCTGGCGATCGGCGCCATATCGGCTCGGCAACAATCCGCAACGGTCACCCCCGCCGCGCGCACCCATTAAAATCAACCATCTCGAAGCCACTCCAGCCCGCAATACTGCGGTCAGTGTCGCATACGATAACTGCACTTGGCGTATACAGCGAAGCAAAATTCCTAAAATTATCTCCAGATTATTCTTGATTCACGCCAATCTGCATTTAGATTAACTATTGCGTAACTTGTAGTTGGAGAACTCACAGGATGGGGAGAGCACTATGTCCATGGCACGTCGGATCGCGATAGCATTAGCTGTTTCTTGCTTTTCATTGGCTTCCGCAGCGCAGGCCGCTTTGGAGGTGAAACTCCACGAGGTCAACACCAGCGTCGGGCTTCAGCCCACCAGCACTACCAACATCTGGAAGCTGGAAACCGATCCGATGATTCCAGACCCTGTGCTCAGCGACTACATCCCCATCAGCGGGATTCTGGACAATACCTATGATCCCACGCAGTTTAAGTTGGCCCTTGATCCCGCCGTAACCCCAACGTCAACCGATCCCGGATACCGCCTCGGCTTTAGCGTTGAAGGCGTTCCCCCCTTTCAGGTCACCAGCTTTGAGGTCATGGACACCATCGGCTATTTCCTCATCCAAGCTACTTCAGACCCCACCGTGGACACAGTGACGCCATCCAGCGATCCATCGCCCAACGGCATTCCATTTGGTGCGGTCGATAACATCACCTTTTCTCTCATAGCAAGCGAACAGAACGAGGCCCAGCCAATCACGGTCGATCAGAACTTCTTCGAACTCAATCTCGTGCCGCTCGAAACGACCCCGATCATCAATCCCTTACTCTATAGCGCAACTCCCGGCCCCAACGGCACGATCATCGGCGAAGACCCCGAGGGCGACATGAATGTCACAACGGTCGCCAACGGCACGATCAGCACGTCCTATGTTCCCGAACCCGTGGCCGCCTCGCTGCTTGCGTTGTGGGCCATCGGCTTAGCGGCCCGCCGACGACGCCGATAGGCCGGATGTTTACATCTCCCCGTTCTCCGGCGAAGCTATGGCCATCGCCTGAGCCGATATGACCCGTCTCGAACGCCGGGTGTTCTCCCGCAGCCTCGTCATCGGCGCACTCCTTACGCTCGTCGTGCTGGCCGTCCATGCACTGGGCCTGCTCGATTCGCTGGAATACTGGCTGTACGACCAGCGTGCCATTCACTGCCAGCTTGCCGAGCCGGCGCCCACCAACCGTTTCGTCCATCTGGACATCGACGATGCTTCGGTCTCACCCGACGCGCTGGGGCGCTGGCCGTGGCCGCGGGGAAATCTGGCTCGGATTCTCGACGAAGTCCACCGCGCCGGACCGAGCGCCGTTGGGCTGGACATCCTTTTCTCCGAACCTCAGAAGCCGCAGTTGATCCAGGAACCGGGCGGCAAGTTGCGGACCATCGACGACGATGCCGAGCTTACCCAGGCCCTGCGCAAATGCGGAAACGCCGTCCTGGCGGCTTCGTTCAAACTGGAATCTCGCGAGGCGCAATCGGCAGGTCCGTCGCGCGCGGTGGAGTTGCTGGCCGGCGATCCGGAAATGACGCCGGAAGAACTCAATAAGCATCTGAAGGATTCCGGCCAGGAACCGCTCGCCGGACAGGCGTTGGATTGGCTTTTTATCCGTTCCAGGCGCGAGGCGATCAAGGCGCGCATCGACGACGAACTCGACAAGAAGCCTGGTATTGCCACGGACGCATTGCTCAAGCGCCTCTTGCCGCACACCGTTCCCGACGCGGATTCGCCTTTGCGAAACCTGTTTTTGGACCAATATCAGATCGCAATCGCCGAGCGCGGCGTCTACCGATTCGGCGCTCCCCGCCAGACGCTCGCCGCCATGCCGGCCGAGGGCATTTTCAACGTCGTGCCTCTGGCCCGTTTCAGCAACGTCGCCGCCGGTTGCGCATTCGCCAATTACGATATTTTCGACAACGCCACCATTCGCGCCATCCCGCTGTTTGTCGAATACAACCGGCGCTTGTATCCGCAGATGGGGCTGGCCACGGCGTGCGTGATGCTCGGCGCCGATCCGGCCGCGGTTCGGTTCGACGGCTCCAACATCGTCATTCCCGCGCCCGCCGGAGCCATTTCAATCCCCACCTACACCTACCATTCCAAGGTGCTGGGCCGTGACGTTCCGCTTATCGCGGCCCTGCCGTGGTTCGGCAACCGGGATTGGGAAACCATGTACGACTGGCCCAATCACCTCAATCCCGCCGGCCACATCTCCATCGCCAGCATTTGGGACATCTGCCAGTCCGAAAAAAAGATCGCTACAAACAGCGCGACCATCGACTTGGCGATCTCCAATATCCTGAATGACGATCGCGAGGACAAACTGGGTGCCGATCCCCCGCTGGCCAGGAAATACGCCGCCGCCGCGCCGGACCCGCAGGACACCGTCACCCGGGAAAATATGGCTGATGTGACTCTCAAGGATTGTGCTCCATGGCTCGACGTTTTTGCCCACACTCCCGACAAGGATTTGAAGGCGGAAGAACGGCTCCAAAAAATTCTCCTGAACGATGCCGTCAACGCCCTTCAAAACACCGTTGCCAACAGCCGTCAGCTTCGTTCACAAATCGACACCCAGAGGCGCTGGCTCGCTTCCCAGATCGGCGGCAAAGGCGTCCTTATCGGATTCACGGCCACCGGATTTCAAGATCAGGTCAGCACCAGCCTTCACCTTCACTGCCCCGGCGTCGTGGTGCATGGCGTGATCGTCAATGCCGTGCTCACCGGCAATTGGTGGCGAATGGCGCCCGCCTGGGTGACGGTCCTACTGACGATCCTATTCGGCATGTCCGCCGCCGTTGTGCAGGGGCGATTTCAACCTCTGCGCGCCTCCTTCCTGGTCCTTTTGCTTCTCCTCGGATACGCGCTGTTCAACGGATATATCCTGTTTGATTGGCACAAATGGATCGTGGGCCTGGCCGGGCCGTCCGTGGCCATGCTCACGGTTTGGGCCGGCTGCATGCTCGACCGGTTGATTATCGAGAGCCTCGAGCGCCACCGCGTCGCCACCGAGGTTGCGGTCATCAGCAGGGAAATGGACCTAGCGCGCCAGGTGCAGGTCGCGCTCATCCCAACCAAAGCCCCGAGGATCGTCGGCCTGGAAGCCGAGGGCTGGGCGCTCACCGCCAGCGTCACGGGCGGCGACTGCTACGACCTGTGGCAATTGAAGGACGGCCGGCTCGCCATCCTCCTGGCCGACGCGTCCGGTCACGGGCTGGCTCCCGCCATGGTCGTGTCCCAGGTCCGGACGCTTTGCCGATCGCTTTGCGAATTTGAATCGCATCCGCAGGGGCTGCTCGACCGGATTAACCGCCGACTCGCCGACGATCTCGAGCCCAACCGGTTCGTCACCGCGTTTCTCGGATTTCTCAGCCCGGATGGAACTCTCGATTGGGCCAGCGCCGGGCACGGCCCCATGTACTGGAGCCCCGGCCCCGGCTTTGGAATGCTCCCCCTCGACTCCACGGGCCTGCCCCTGGGGATTCAACCCAACTGTTTTTTCGATTCCGCGCTTCCCGGCCTGATGCTCGCCCCCGGCGGCTCGCTGGTCGTTTTCAGCGACGGAATCTTCGAAGCCCACGCCCCCGACGGCCAGATGTTCGGCGTCGAGCGCGTGAAGGAAATCCTTGAAAAAACCGCCGGCCAGCCGCTCAGCACGATCATCGCCACCCTTCGCAGCGCCGTTCAGAAATGGCAGGCAAAACTCGAACCGGACGACGATCAAACCATCGTGGTCGTGCGGCGGATGTGACTTCAATGTTCAGCGTCGAGTGTCGCATTCAATTCAATTTAATTAGGGACAATTAATTAAATTAGGGACTGTCCCTAATTTACTGAGCGTTGAGCGCCCCTACTTCGCCGCCACCGTCACCTTCATCCCCGGCAGCCATTGCTTGAACTCATCCGTGTAATACAGATACGTCCGGCTGGCGGGGCCGGTGTATTCGCCGGGGATCGCGGCCGTCAGGCTCAGCGGAATCTCGATCGTCTGATGGGGCTGAATGTCTCGCCAATAGAGGACGACCTCGCGGCCGCGCACTTCGTAGGCGGCGATGCGGCCGGCCTTGACCAGTTCCTTGAGTTGATCGTGCCGAACCTCCAAACCGCCGGGCAGGCCGACGATGGCGATTGGGGTCGGCAGCGTGTCGGCGGCGCGGCTGGTGAGCGCCACGCGAGCCTCGGTGGCGTCGCCCTCGGTCACTTGATCGTCGGCCAGCGCCGCGGTCATCGTGAGCATGCACTGATCCGACGACGCCGGCGTAACGCTGTTGAATGAAACCGCCAGGGCATAAGGGAGATCGGAGCCATCGGTCATCCTCAATTCGACCGAATGGTCGCCTGGGGTCATCCTGGCCGAGAAATCGGGCAGCTTGATCGCGCCGGTGGTGCTGGCGTCGAACGCGATCGCATCCCCGACGTTTTGGTTATCGACAAACAGTTGGACCGTTCCGGGGGCCGTCGGATGAGCGCGGGCCTTGTCATAGGCGACGATGGCGCGCAGCGCCAGCACGGTCGATTGCGTGGAGCCATAACGGCCGGCCTGGCAGGAGTCGGCCAGGAAACGGATGCTCTGCTCGACGTTCCCCGCGTAGGCGGGATCGCGCGGTAGGGCTTCGCCCTCCCGCAACCATGCCAACGTCGCCAGCGAAGTGGTTTCGATCTCCAGGCTTTGGCCGCTGCTGCCGACGACGGTGGTGGTGGCGCCGCGCACGTGGCCGTCCTTGTCCTGCAAGTTGGCCAGTTGATCCATGAATTGCTTGGCGCCCGCCCGGTCGCCGGCGAGGAACAGCGCGTTGGCGGCCAATGCCTTGACATAACTGTTGGAGTCGGCCTGCGCGTGCTCCGCCAGCCATTTCACTTCCGCGTCCAGGCCCGTCTGGCCCGTCTCCAGCAGGGCCCAGGTGCAATAGCCGTTGGCGCAATCGGGGTCGGCGATCCAGGTGTGCAGGGCGCGGCGTTCATGGGTGAAGCCGCCGTGGCCGTCGCGCCGCGCCAGCAGCCAGTTCCGCGTGTTTTGGAGCATCACCGCGTCCACGTTTCGCACGGCGGACATGTCCGTAAATTCCAGCAGACCGTATGCGGTCAGACATTCATGTCCCGGATCTTCGCCAAACCATTCATACCCTTTGTTCTGGCACTCGAAACCCCTCAAGCGGGCGTAGCCCTTGTCCAGCAACTCGTTGCTGCGGGAAATCAGAGCCGGGTCGATGCCGCTATGGGTGGTGAAATACTGATCCGCCATGACCAGCGGGTAGGTCGTCGAACTGGTCTGCTCGAAGCAGCCGTAAGGCTCCTGGAGCAGGCGCTGAAGGGCCTCGGTGAGATTGGCCAGCGGCGTGGGATACAGTGCCGCGACGGTCTTGGCGCTGCCGCTCACCAGCGAATCGGGCACGTGGATGAGGTGAACCACGCGGCTGCCGGCATTGAGCAGCCCGCCCTTGGCGATTTCCGTCGGAAAGCCCAGCGGCTTGACGACCAAGGGCCGCGTCACCCGATCGGAGAACGAACCGGCTTGCGCCTGCAAAATAAAATCCCACGTTCCCGGCATCTGGCCGATACGCACGTCGGCCAGCCGCCGCACGCGCTGGCCCGCGGGCAGACTGAACGCCTCGACCGCGGAGGCTTCGCCTTCCGTCGGCGAGATGGTCATGCCCTGTCCGCCGGTGAGGGTGAACGTGACGTTGTCCAGAGTATTTTGCGTGCCGTTGACGGCGGCGATCGGCAGACGAATCACGTCGCCGCCGCTGACTTCCAGCGGCAGCTTCGGCTCGACGTAGAACGGCTCGGACGCGGTGATGGTCGCGTTCCCATCGCCCAAATCGCCCGATGCGTCGAATGCGTCCGCCAAAATATCGAAGCTGGTGACGGAATCATTCAGGTGAAACGTAACCGTTGCGGTCCCGGTTTTTTCGTCGGTCTTGACGCCCGCGGCCCAGTAGAGCGTCTCGGTGAAATCAACGCGATCGTTGCTGGCCCGGTTCGGCCGCAGATCGTGGGCATAAATTCGCGTCACTTCCGCCGGCAGCGGCATCATCGACGCGGATTTGGCCCGGTCGGCGAAGGGCAGGAGTTGCTTGTCCTCCAGTGGAACCTCAACATCCTTTGGGAGGTTGGCGGCTGGTGCTACGGCCAATGGATCGATCGCCGCGTGTTGCTGCATCCCGAGGGGAACTGCTCCTGCCGCCAGCCTGGCGCCGAAATTCATCTCGACCATGTCCCCTCCGCCCAAGCCGCCTCTGGTCCAAACCACCGGCTGGACATCTCCCAGCACACGCCGCGCGGCATCGCCGTAGGCGTCAATGAACTTCTTCGAATCGAGCGCCGCGAACCGCCGCCAACCCTGCGTGCCCAAAAGCAGATCGGTCGCCAAGTTCGACTTGGGATCGCTGGGGTCGAGATAGACCTCGGCATCGGCCAATTCTCTCACGTCGTCTTCCAGCAAAACCATGGCTCCCAATCGCGGGGCGCGGTCTCGCTTTTCGGGCATGCGCAGCACGGCCTGGTCGGTCGCCGTCACGCCCACGACGGCCGAGACCGGCCTGCCCGCATCGTCGGTGGTGGCAAGCGTTACCGTCACCGCATCCGCCGGGGTGTAGGCGGATCGATCGGTCGTCACTTTGACGTGCAGCGCCTTGGAACTGTTGCGGAAAATCAGCCGTTCGGCGACCGGAGTGCCCTGGGCATTTTTCACCGTCGCCACAAGCACGCCGTCGGCCCAGCCCGGCGGCGTAAGAGCAACCTGCGCCGTCTGGCCGGCAATGATCTCCACTTTCGTGGAGGCCACTTCGGTCTGGCGTTTGGACAAAGTGACGGTGTATGACCCGGCTTCCGTTGCGGCGACATTAAGCTTGACGGTCTCGGCCGCGCCGGTCACGTCCGTCGTGGACCGCAGCACGACGCCGCTCGGTTTGACGTTCGGCAGCGGGAACGTGCGCGTGATTCCCGAGGGCCGCCAGAGTTTGATGGCGTAGGTCTGGCCTTCCTGGGGCGTCAGGACAAATCGCCCGCGTCCTTCGTGCTCCGTGGGGAGGTCCGCGACCGGGTTGCCCCGCGAGTCGATCACCTCGCCCAGCAGATCGGCCGGCTTCTGCGCGGGAGTCCGCGCCTCGACATAAACCCGGCATGGCAAACCGGCCACCAGGTCGCCCCCTTCGGGGTAGATCGAAACATCGACCGTGTTGAGCAGGATTGGAATCGTCTTGGCGATCGGCTCGATCACTCCGCCGTCGGCCACCGTCAGCGAAAGCGTCCCGTCGCCGCGCTCGATATGGGCGGGAAGCGCAAATTCAACCGAGCAGTTTCCGGCCGAATCTACCGTGGTCTGACCGTTGTAGGCGTTTTTCCCGTCGACGAGGGCGTTGGCCGACACCTTGGCGCCCGCGGGCAAGCCTCCTTCGGCTCGTTCCACGTGAAGAGACGCTCTGACCGTATCGCCGGGTCCGAATCCGTCGCGCAAGAATACGATTTCTCCCTTGAGCCGGGGAGCGCGAAACGCGCGGACCTCAAATTCGCGTTTCGCCGGCGGAAATCCGTTGGCTGGGAAACTCAGGGTGGCGGTATATCGGCCGCCGCCGGCGTCGGCGGGCACGTCCCAGTTGAATCCCGCGACGCTATCCTGGACTTGAGCGCCCTGGCTGAAGAGTTGCTCGCCTTTGGGCCCGGTAATCTGGAGCATCGCGTAGCCCGAGCGCTCAGCAGCCAGCGGAACGTGATCCAGCGCGCCCAGCACCACGCCGCGAAGGTAAACGCGCTCCCCCGGGCGATAGATCGGTTTGTCAGTCGATAGATGTCCGAGATATCGGCCGTCGGCAACGCCCTGTGTGCTGCTCTGGCCCGCCACAACGAACGCCGCAACGACCATCGCCAGAATCGTCCCCGCCGCGACTGCTCGAAATGCCGACATAGCAATCCTCCGCCAAGGGTGCTGGTGCCCCCACCCCAGCCCTCCCCCTGAGAACAAGGGGAGGGGGAAATTCTTTGCGGCAAGTGGCACGCACACCGCCAGCCGTGCTTGTGGATCAGACGCGCGAGATGGAGATTAGTTCCCGTTAATCTCCGGAATGTTCGAGGCAATCTGCGACGCCTCGCTTTCGCGAGCGGTTGCCTCCAACTTCAAGGCGTTCAATCCGAGGAACGGCACGTCACCCGCAAACCCGCCGATAAAGCGATTCGTACATCGGCACGATCACGTCGGCGGAGAAATGCCGCCCAGCCCGGATTTGCGCGGCTTGGCCCATTTCCCGCCGGCGGGCAGAGTCCTGAATGAGACTCTGGAGCGCCTGGGTTAAAGCCTCGGCATCGCCCGGCGGGGCCAGAAGGCCGGTGACGTTGTCTTCCACGACTTCCGGAATTCCGCCCACCCGCGTGGAAACGCTCGGACAGCCAAAGCACATCGATTCCAGAATCCCCAGGCAAAAACTCTCCATGTCGGAGGTGTACAGCGCCAGATCGGCCACTTGCAGGTAGTCCTCGATTTCGCTGACATTGTGGCGGACGACGATGCGATCCATCAGCCCCAGCCGCCGCACCTCGTATTGGAAGGGCGAAAAATCCTCGCCGGCCAGAATCACCAGCTTGAACGAATCGCGCGGCTGGACATGGGCGACCGTTTCCAGAAGCAGATCGATCCGCTTCACCGGCCGAAGATTCGAGCAGTGCAGGACCACGACCTCGTCATGCAAACCCAATTCGTGGCGAACCTGCTGGGGCGATCGACCGGCCGGGCGCGGCGAAAAGAAATTGTGAATCATCTCGATGGGCCGGTCGATGGCGAACAGACCGAGCGTTTCGCGGCGCAAATAGCTTGAAACGGCGGTGATCGCATCGGAGCAATCCAGGGCATGACGGATGGCCGGGCCGTAATCCGCATCGCGGCCCAGGAGCGTCGTATCGGTGCCGTGGAGCGTGGTCACCAGGCGCGGCCGGGCGTCGGGGGGAAGCATCGAGCGCGCCAGGATCGCCGCGGTGGCGTGCGGAACGGCGTAATGAACGTGCAGAACGTCCAAGTGAAAATCGCGGCTTACCTCCGCCATCTTCACCGACAACGGCAGCGTGTAATCCGGGTATTTGAACAGCCCATAATCCGTGATTCCCACCCGATGAAACCGGATCGGCGATTCACCGGCGGGCAGGCGAAACGGGCGCTGATAACTGATGAAATGCACCTCGTGTCCGTGGCGGACCAGTTCCTCGCCCAAGGCCGACGCCAATACGCCGCTCCCGCCCACGGTGGGATGACAGGTGATTCCGATCTTGAGGGGTTTTCCGCTCGGCATGTCAGAAACTTCTGGCCCCCCTGCCGAGCCGTGCCAGCGAATCCAGGACAAGCGGATCGCCGGAAAAGAGCGGGATCGCATACTCGACGCCCGCGCTCAAGCCGTGCAACTTGGCGCGGGTCAACTGAAGCTGCCGATAATCGCGGGTGGCGGACTGCGAGGCATGCGCCGCCATCGCCGCGGTCCATGCGGCCAGAACCTCCGCCTCGGAGACGTCGATCAACAGGGGCGTGGCATCCTTCGGCTCCGCCTCGGCCGTGATCGCATAGAAAAGCAGCAGATCGATCGCGTGGGGCGCGTGTGCGCGCAATTCCTCGACACCGCCATAGCGCGCCAGGCGGGCGGCATCGCGCACGATGCGGCCCAGCTTCGGGTGGTCGGGATGCTGATTCTCGATCAGGGTTGGGGCCAGAACGATGCCGGGCCGGATGGCGCGGATGATTTGCGCCAGCGCGATCGCGTGCTGGGCGCGGATTTCCAGCCGGGCATCTCCGCCAAGTTCAATGAACTGGAGGGTCGCCCCGAGAATCCTGGCGGAATTCTCGGCCTCAATCGCGCGCTGCTCGGGGGTTCCATGGCTGGCGGCTTCGCCGCGCGAGCAGACCACGAAATGCGCCGCCCGGCCCGCGCGGGTTTCCTTGGCGACGACGCCCCCGCAGGCGAATTCGATGTCGTCCGGGTGGGCGCCGAAGGCCAGCATCGGCGCAAGTTCAGGCGAGTTCGGTGTAGGCTTCATTGGGACGGTCTATGGTATCACGATTCACGTAAGCGATCTCCGGGGCATCCTCTTTTTTCATGTAAAGCTGTTCGCCGGCCCCGCAGACGTAATGCGTGCAGTGAATCACCGATTGCATCCATCGGAGCCGGGAATCGCGAGTGGGGCTGATTTGTTTTTTGCCGAACGGGACCGATGGAAGCGTAAGGTAGGCGTCGCCGCCTTCGTGAAGCTTCAACTCGCCGCCGGCATAGCGGGCACGCACGATTTCCCCCCGGTACGGCACATCGACGAAGAAGTCGTCAATGTCGCACGCTGCCGCACGGAAATCCGGATCGCCGGACCGCTGCACGAGTATCCCTTCGAGCAAACCCAACCGGCGATACATCTCCAGGCAAAAACCCGCCACGTCCTTTTCCTGACACGCCGCAAACATTTCAACCAGACGCCGATCGACAAACGCGGGCAATTGGAGCGCGGTTTTGGCCTTCCAATCCGGCACAACCCGCTTGAGGAACAGCGGCGAAAATTTCCGTTGGATTTTGTTTTCGAAGGTGAAGTTGACGTCGAACGGCTCGCCGGTTTTTCGATGGCGCAGGCGGGTCCTGGTTTCGCGCGGATCGTGATCGCTGTCGTGGTAGAAGAAGACGATCTGTCCGCCGATTTGGTCCCGCAGCCGCCGGGCGGCTTGCATCTTGGCGAACAAAAATCGCTTGGGAAATATCCCGCAGGGTTGCTGGCCGAAGCAGATGACGGGAGAAGCGGTCATATTGGAGTGGACATCGCCTGCCGCGCCGACGCGCGGCCGCCGAACAACAGCCGAAAAACAATGCTGAGCAGCACACAAACCGCGCAGCCGATCAAATTGTACCAGAGATAGCTGATGCTCAGCGTGAAGTAGAGAAGGATCACCAACACTTGGGATATGATCGCCGAGAAGAAGATCTCGTCACCCCCGACGAAGGGGATGAAGAAGGCGACCAGGAACATGGCCAGGGGCACGCCGTAGAACACCGAGCCGACGATGTTCGCGGCCTGGATCAGGTTCTCCTGCATGTTGGCGAAGATCGCAAACGACAGGGCCACCAATCCCCAAAAGACGGTGAAACATTTGGAAGCGACGACGTAATGGGCATCGCTGGCCTGGCGTTGGATGACGTGGCGGTAGAGATCGATGGTCGTCGTCGATGCCAGGGCGTTGAGTTCCGCCGCCTTGGAAGAAAGCGCCGCCGCAAAAAACGCAGCAACCAGCAGGCCGATCAGACCATGGGGCAGATATCGCAGGATAAACGTGATGAACACGTAGTCCGCCTCGTTGGCTTTGCCGCCGATCGCCTGTTTCGCTTCGTCGTGGAGTTTCTCGGCCGCGGCATCGGCCGCCAGAACTTTGTCGCGCGCTTGCGCTTCGGCGGCGGTGTGTTTTGCCTTGAGCCAGTCGCGGATAAGTTGCTGCTTTTGGGCCTCAACCTGCGTGAATTGCCGCTGGAGCGATTGAAGATGATGATCGGCATCATGCTGCAATTGGCCCTTCCAGGCCGATTGATTGAAAACGATCGGCGGCTGCTGGATTTGATAGAAAACGAAAAGCATCACGCCCAATACCAAGATGGACAACTGCATGGGGATTTTGCACACCGCGTTGAACATCAGACCCAGTCGGCTGTCCCGCAAGCTCGCGCCGGAGATATACCGTTGAACCTGGGATTGATCGGTGCCGAAATATGAAAGGGCCAGACACATCCCCCCGATCAGCCCGGACCAAAAGGTATATCGCGGCTTGAGGCTGAGGCTGAAATCAACCGCGTGCAGCTTGTGCATTCCCCCGGCGACCGTCAGGGCATCGGAAAAGGAAAGCCAAGGCGGCAGCTTGGAGAGCAAGACGCAAAACGCCGCCAGCATTCCCGCGAAGATGACGCCAAGCTGATATTTCTGCGTCAGGGTGACGGCATCGCTGCCGCCGGCGACGGTATAGACGATCACCACCAGCCCGCTGAGCAGGATCGTCAAATCCAGCCGCCAGGAAAATACCGCCGACAGCACGATGGCCGGGGCATAGATGGTAATGCCGGCGGCTATGCCGCGCTGCAACAGAAACAGCGCCGCTCCCAGCAGGCGGGTTTTCTTATCGAAACGCCGACCGAGAAATTCGTAGGCGGTATAGACGTTCAGCCTTCGATAAATCGGCAGGAAAAACAGGCAAATAACGATCAGGGCAAACGGCGCTCCGAAATAGTTCTGGACAAATCCAAGGCCATCCTGATATCCCTGCCCCGGCGTGGAAATGAAGGTGACGGCGCTGGCCTGCGTGGCCATGACCGACAGCCCGATGACGAACCATTTGGTGTTGCCCGCGCCTTTGAGATATGCGCTGAGGTCCCGCCGGCCGCGGGTGCGCCAGATTGCAAACGCGGCTATGCCGAGCATCGTGCCCAGAAGCACCGCGTAATCGAGCGCGTTCACGAATAAATCCTTTCCAGGATAACCAGCGTCAAGTGAAGATTACCGCGAAGGAGCGAAGGAGCGAAGTTACGCGAAAAAATCAAATTGGTATTTCTTCGCGTAACTTCGCTTCTTCGCGGTAAATCTTTCAGGAAAAGCCTTTATTTCCCGAGCGACACGATGTTGGCCAGCAGGCGATATGCCCCGGGGACGCCTGCCGGGAGTTGGCGAAAAAATGTCAGGCCGGTGTAGACGAAATATCCCTTGCCGCTGGGAGCGACCAGCAAGGCGCCCTTGAGGGGCGCTTCGCCGGCGTCGCTGCACGCCAGGATGGGGACGAAACGATCGTCCCAGCGGTTTGGAAAATAGGTGCCGCGCTCCTGCACCCAGCCGGCGAAATCGGCCTGGGTGATTTTGTTGGGCGAGTTCAAAACCGGATGGTCCGGCGCTAAAAAGGTCATCGCGGCGTTCGGATCGGTCACGCGCTGCTGGGAGATCGCCAGATCGAATGGGGCGATCCTGGCCGTTTTCAATCCATCGGGCCGGTTGTACTGGCAGACCACGGTCCCGCCGGCTTCGACGTATGCGAAAATATCCGGCAAATGCGCCGCCAGGTCGGTCCTGACGTTGAAGGCGCGAACGCCGATCACGATCGCATCGAGGTCGTGCAGCCTGGCGGGCGTCAGATCGTTGGCCGCCAGTTCGGTGACGGAATATCCCATTTGCCGCAAGGCGTCGGCGGTGTTGTCGCCCGCGCCGGCGATGTATCCGACGGCGTGGCCGCGAATCGCCAGATCGAGCGCGACCGCCGTGAGCCGCGCCGGCGGCTGAAGCAGGATGAACGGGAGATGGCTGTACTGAATCTCAACGCGTTGATTGTTGAAATGTCGTCCGCCGATCGTCGCGTCGGCCATGATCGTCGCGACGCCCGGCTGGGCGGATGCGGTGACGGTGAAGGTGAGGCTGGCCTGCTCGCCGACCGATCCGAGACTGAATGATTGGCTCTGGGGGACAATTTGCCAGCCGTCAGGCGCGATCAGCTTTATCGTCCCGCCGCATTGGGGGCGATACGCGGTGAGCAGGATCGTCACCGCGCGCTGCGAACCCGGCGCGAAAAGCTGAACGTCGGAAACAAACTTCAGCGAAACCGGCGGAATCACGTCCAGCCGCCGGCGGGTCTGATGCCCCGATGAGTCGTTGGCAACCGCCACGGGTTCATCCGGCACAGCCAACGTCTGGCCGCCGACTTCGAAATCGTATGAAACGGGAAAAACCGGTGGATTTTCGGGCCGGCCGATGAGCCTGGCATCATCCACGCGGAACATCCCGGCCGTTCCTTGTTCACGAAGCCAATAGGGCTGGCTCACAGACGTCGTTGCAGGAAGCGTTTCGGTCGAATCGCTCGTCACCGGCTGGTCTTCGCCCAACGCAATCGCCACATTGCGAACGTCATGCGGGTCGATGCCCGGATAGCGAACGTCCACCCATTTCACTGGAACAGCCGAGTGCAACGCAACGCGCTGGTGCAATTGGATGGTTTCCCCCGGCACGATTTCCGCTTGCGACACGGTGGTCTCCAGTTCGAGACCCAGACATTCGACTATGACGTGATCGAGCAGCGAGCGCTTCTCGTCGATGATCGGATCGGCCGGCGCCGCGGCCAATTGCTTTTTGATTTCCAGAAGCGCCGGCACGTTGGCCGACAAATCCTGGCTATTGAATTTGGCGATCAGATCGTCAGCCAGGTCTCCGATCGCGCCCAGGGAAACGCGCTTCCAGGAGGTGTCGATGCCGTCCATGATGTCCTGCGTGGCCGGCTCGCCGTCGAGGAGTTGGAAGGCCTCGACTCTGCCCGGACCGCGGCCCGGGCCGCCGACAAAGTTGCCGAAGCCCTGGGATTTGTGCATCGACCGGCTGCGCGCCGCCAGTTCGGCGAACGACATGCCCGTCACCGGATCGGTTCCCGCGACGTTGATTCGCACGATATTCGCCTGCGGCCGAGTTGTCTCCCCCCCGCCTCCACCCCGCAGGCCAATGCCGAATCCATTGCTGAAAATGCGTTTAGGCTGCCAGACGGTCAGATCGGTCAATTGGTCGCCAAACGCCTTGGGATCGCCGGCCAACTTGAACGCTTCAAGGCCGAGAATCGCCGAGGCGGTGTGGTGTCCGTGCGTGTTGCCGGGAATGGTGGAGAAGCGCGTCACCATCACGTCCGGACGAAACGTGCGAATGACGCGGACGATGTCGGCCAGAACCTGCTGTGTGTCCCAGACCTTCAGGGTCTGGCGATAGTCCTTGGAGAACCCGAAGTCGATGGCGCGGGTGAAGAATTGTCTGCCGCCGTCAACGCGCCGGGCGGCCAGCAATTCCTGGGTGCGGATGACGCCGAGTTCCACGCCGAGTTCCGGCCCCAGCACGTTTTGGCCCCCATCGCCGCGCGTGAGGGAAAGATAGGCCGTGCGGTAGTTCCGGCCGCGCGCCAGGTAGGCGATCAGTTGCGTGTTTTCGTCATCCGGATGGGCGGCGATGTACAGGACGCTGCCCCACTGGTCAAAACTGCGCAGCTCCTGCAAAACCGCGGCGGGAGCGGGCTGCGCCCCGCGCGCCATGGTGCACGCGAGCAGAAGGATACACGCGCCGGCGAGGGGCGCGTACCAGCGGCGGCTGCCGGACCGAATACGGATGGCGGTGTTCATCAATGCGGGCTAGCTGGTAAGAGTGAAGGCGACCGCGTATTGCGTCTTCTCCCACTTCAATTTGATCAATCCGCCGCCCTTCACGTCGGGGTCCTTTTCAATCGAAATGGTGAACTGATCGACCGATGTGTCCAGGTCCGACTTCTTGAGGTCGACCCGTGCGACGTCGTTGGCTTCATCGTACACGTTTTTGCGATCGCGCATGTCTTCGCCCCATTGGCCGATCTGCTTGTTGATGATCAGCTTCGCGGTGCCGTCGTCGTTGGGCAACGTCCAAACGCTGTAGCATCCCGCCGGAATGGTGGCTGAGCCCAGAACGATCGGCTTCTGGGTGATCAATAGAGTCGCTTCGTCCGCTCCCGTGCGCCAAACCTTCCCGTAGGGAACCAATCCGCCCCAGATTTTGCGGATTTCGCCGGTGCGGGGACTCTTGGTGTAGGGCCGGCCATAGACGATCATCACGCGATCGCCGCTGATGACAGTGCTGATGGTCTCATGCGGGCTGAGACGTTTTTGCTGGGCGAACGCGGGCAGCCCGGCGGCGAATAGGACCGCGGCGGCGACGAGAGTGCAAGCGAGGCGATTCATGGTGTCTCCTATAAAAAGGGTGGTCGACGGGGCTCGAACCCGCGACCCCAAGGACCACAACCTTGTGCTCTGCCAACTGAGCTACGACCACCGTCTTGAGGTTTGGATTTTGATCTTAGCGTTCCCCCGCCATCCTTCAAGTCGCGCTGTGCGCAAGTCGGGCTGTGCGCGTCCCCGCCATTTGGCTGTTCGATCCTCTAAAGTGCGGAATCGGGATCGATGAATGCCCGCACGCGCTCCAGGATATCGATGAGGAAATCGTCATCTTCCAGCTTGGCCACGAACGACACGCCCCGATCTCGATAATCGAGTGATTTTACCTGATGCGGATAGAGCCAGCCTTCCTGCGGCAGTTTCGCAACCGGAGGGAGCTTCACCATGAGTTGTTGGCCGGCCAATCTTTGCTCG